>JBAXBB010000082.1:0-13575 GCA_037142235.1 Actinomycetes bacterium | reverse complement strand
ACCGGTGGGCCCTCGTGGCGCCCCTGGTCGCGGTGGCGGCGGCCTGCGCGTTCGTCCCGGCGGTGGCGCCGCCGGCCGGCGCCGCTGATCCGTCGGGGGCGGTCATCGAGGTGAACCCGTCCGACCTGGCCGTCGGCCGCGACGTGCTGGTCGAGTTCACGGGCTGGCCGGAGACGGTCGTGACCGCGGAGATCTGCGGGAACGCCGCCCGGCGCGGCTCGGAGGACTGCGACCAGATCGGATCGGAGTCGATCCGGATCCCCCCGGGTGGGCGTGAGTTCCTGCGTCTCCGGGTGCAGGAGCCACCGGTCGGATGCCCCTGCGTGGTGCGGGCGACCGACGCTCGCGGCACGATCGTGACCACCGCACCCATCGCGATCGACGGCATCGCCGACGGCGTCGACCTCTCGTCGCCCCCGGCGGCCCCGCCGGCCGCCGCCCTGGGCGTGTCGGACCAGGTCCGAGGAGCCCGTGGGACTCTCGCCACGGTGGTGTCCGTCTTCGGTGGCCCGTCCGACCGAGTGTTGACCCTGGTCCTCTCCAACCGTTCGGCCGCTCCTCTTGCCGGGCTCCGCTTCACGGGGACCGTCGGTCACTCCGACCAGGGCGGGGCCCCCTTCGCCGCGGCCCTCCCGGACGTTCCCCCGGGAGCGAGCGTCACCGCACGGGTCCCGTTCACGATCCCGTTCCCGGCGGTGGGGCATTACGTCGTGTCCGGCACGGTCTCCGGCCTCGACGCCCCGGTCGCGGTGCGAGGCACCGCCGCCAACGACCCGTGGGCGATCGAGCTCGTGCTCCCGATCGGGCTGATCGTCCTCGCCCAGCTCTCCCGCCGCCGTCGGCGTCCCCTCCCGGTCGGGCCCCAGGTTTCCACGGACTGTTCACCTGCCGTTGGCGTCGGCGACCAATCCGATTTCCAGTCACCTTCTTACGATGCGACCCAGTCGTCAATGGTGGTGGAACCCACCGTTCCTGACGCATCGGAATTCGAGCCTGTGTGACCCGGGAGGGTCGGGTGGAACGGACCATCACCGAGAGTCGAGGGATCACCCGGTTGACCGGGTTCCTGGCTGGGTTGATCGCGATCGCCGCCGTCATGGTGCAGGTCGCCTGGGCTCCGGCCACGCCGATCGGACCCACGCCCTCGACGTCGTACGCGGCGGTGACCATGAACACCGCGGTCACCGGACTCGCCGATGGCTCGACCGTGTCGTTCACGGTGACGACCAGTGGGTCCGTCACGCTCAACTCGGTCGAGGCGAAGATCTGCGTCCACGGGTACAGCACCTACACCGCGAACCAGTACGGCTACTCCGGCGCCACCGGGGTCCGGTGCGTGTACCAGCCCGGGATCTCGTCCGGCGCGTTCGTGAGCGGCTCGTACCGGGTCGACCCCATCCCCTACAGCTCGGTCCAGACCTCCGGGCTGCTCTCGATCGCCGTCGGGACCGGCACGGTCACGTGGACGAACTCCAACGGGTACGGACCGGCGACGTTGACCTGCGACGCCGCGGACCCCTGCGACCTGGTGATCAAGGCCGGTCTCACCGGCGACTCGATCACCGACACCTACTTCATCCAGTCCCTCGAGTTCGGTGGTGGTGGCGCCACCACGACCACCACCGAGGCGACCACCACCACGACCTCGGCGTCGACGACCACCACCGAGGCGACCACCACCCCGACCTCGGCGTCGACGACCACCACCACGGCGCCCGCGACCACCACGACCTCGGTCGCCTCCACGACCACCACCGCCGCGCCGACGACCACCACGACGAACCCGGGTGGCTCGGTCTCCCCCTCGAGCGTGGCCCCGGGGGGCATCATCACGGTGCAGACCGACGGCTGGAAGTCCGGCTCGTCGGTGTCGGCGATCCTGCACTCCGATCCGGTCGCCCTCGGAACGCTCACCGCCGACGGCAGTGGGCTCGCGTCGGCCCGGTTCAGCATCCCGGCGAACGTCGCCACGGGGAGTCACAGCGTGGTCCTGACCGGCACCGATCCGTCGGACGCTCCCCGGATCGTCACGATCCCGGTCACGGTCGCCACCGGGGGATCCGGGATCGCGGGCCAGGCGCTCGCCTTCACCGGCGCCCACGCCCGTGACCTGACCTCGGTCGCGCTCCTCCTGATCGCCGTGGGTCTGTTCGTCCTCGGGCAGGTCGCCCGCCGGCGGGGCGCCAGTTCCTGATGGGACTCCGACACCGGGCCGGGCGCCTGGCGCTCCGACACCGTGGAATCGTCGTCGCACTGCTCGCCGTGGTGATGGTGGCGGGGGTGGCGTGGCAGGCGAGCGCCGACAACTCGCTGCCCGCGCCGGGTTGGGCCGTGTCCGCGACCCCCACGACCGGTCTCCTCGACGGTGACACCGTCACGGTCAACATCAAGGCGAACCCCGACGTGACGGTGTACCGGATCTCCGTGCGCGAATGCCGGCTCGGATCCACCTACGCCGTCGAGGCCGACGTGAGCGCGCGCGCCGGCAACTGCCCGTTGTCGCCGGTGTCGTCGTCGGGCGACCTGGTGGCGGGCAAGACCGCGGCGAACGGTCTGATCTCGACGGCCCGCTCGGCGGACGGTGCCGACGTGACGTACCGGGTCGGGACCGGGACCACGAACTGGGACACCCCGTCCGGCTCGGCCACGCTCACCTGCGACATCACGACGCAGTGCGGGCTCGTGGTGCTCCTCGAGATCGGGCCCGACGTGCTGTTCCACGTCTTTGCGCTCACGTTCACCGACGCCGACCCGATCGTGGCGTGTGGCGGCCTGGCCACCGGGCGGCTCCAGGCCGCCTCGTCGGACGAGTTGGCCGACGCCTGGGCCAACTGGACCCGTGACTTCTGCGCGACCACGGGATCGTTGGCCCCCACCACGAACGCGTTCACGGGTGAGGGATCGGCCGTGAACGGGTTCTTGGGCCAGGGCGTCGACGTCGCCTACGGTTCGGCCGGCCTGGATCCGGCCAACGGCATGATCACGCCCGGGACCGGCACCCGCAACACGGTGGCGGTCCCGATCGCGCTCGACGCGGCCGTGCTGGCGGTGGGCGGTGGCAAGCGGCGGATCGTCGACGGCAATCCGGCCGACAAGCTCCCCTACCCGCAGTTGCAGGTCACTCCGGCGCAGGCGGCCGCGCTCCTCGGCAACGGGATCAGTGGCTTCCAGGACGACCGCCTGCCCTACCGGGTGTCGGTCCTGGCACAGAACCCGGCTCTCGACGGAGTCGCCTATTGGACCGGCGCGAACGTCCTGGCGCCGTCCCTGCCGCTCACGTCGGTGTACCTCCTCACCAAGTACTTCACCACGTACAGCCCGCAGGATTGGGAGTACCGCCGCGACAACCCGCCGTCGAGCCGCGGGACCTCGGCGAGCCTCGCCGCGGCGAGTCCGCCGTTCACCGACACGGCCCTGATCACCGGACGGCCCGCGATGGGCAAGGTGGCGCTCGCCGCGACGCTCAACGACCCGGACGGTCCGCTCTGGGTGTTCACCGACCGTGCGACCGCGGCGTCGTTGAAGCTCGTTCCGGTGGCGCTCCAGAGCCCGGGCGGGACGAACTTCGTCGGCCCGGACACCGACACCATGACGGCGGCGGTGGCGAACCTGCGTCCCGACGGCCAGGGCGTCCTCCAGCCCGTCTTCGCCCCCATGAGCGCGGCCCACGGGCTCGGGACCCCCGTCGTGGACCCGTACCCACTCACGTTCGTCGAATACGCGTTCGTGCCGGCCGAGCCGTTGGTCGACCCGACGACGTGTGCCGTCCGAGACGCGTCGCAGACCCTCCTGGTGAACTGGCTCAAGTACGTGACCGGGCCGGGTCAGTCCAAACTCTCCGCCGGCCTCGTGCCCCTCCCGCAATCGCTCCAGGACCAGGCGGCCGCCGCGATCGCCAAGGTGGGGACCGCACCGGTCACCGGCGCGTGCGCCGGACGCACGAGCCCGGGAGGTGGCGCGGGCTCCGCCGAGGTCCCGCCGTCGTCGCCCCTCCCCATCCCTTCGGTGGCGCGCCCGAGCATCGCGTCGCCGGTCGCGGCGCTCCCGGTCGCGGCGGCAGCCACCGCGGCCACCGCCACCGCGACCGCCGCCGACGTGGCGATCCCCGCCTTCGCCGGCCGGCGACTCACCGATCCGTGGGGTGGGGTCGTCGCGCTCGGGGGCATCGTGATCATGCTCTCGTTGGCGGCCTGGATCACGGCTGGCGGAGCGGCAGCCGCCGGAGGTGGCGCCGCTGCGGCTGGGGGCGCGCGCCGTTGGCGGTCGCTGGCCTTCCTCTGGAGTGGCGTCGGGCTGGCCTCACTGGGCCTGGTCGTGTTCGCGCTCGGCCCGTTGATCGCCGAACGTGACCAGCGCTCGTTGCTCTCCGACTACCGGGTGCAGGTGCGCCAGGGTTCCTTCGCCGGTCAGAGCCTGGGGTCGGGGATCTCCACCGTGGAGCAGGCGCCACCCCGAGGTCGGCCGGTCGGCATCATGGAGATCGGCGCCCTGAAGGTGCAGGACGTCGTGGTGGAGGGCGCGACCACCGAAGCCACGAAGACCGGCCCGGGACACGTGCCCGGGACCGCCGGGCTCGGGCAACCGGGCAACAGCGTGGTCGTGGCACGACGCAACGGCTTCGGCGCACCCTTCTCGGGGCTCGAACGTCTGCGCCGCGGACAACGGATCGTGGTGACCACGACCCAGGGCCAGTCGGTCTACGAGGTCGACGGGGTGTGCACGAAGGTCGTCTGGGCCACTGCTCCAGATCCGAACGCTCCCGCCGTCGCGAGCGCGACCAAGACCGTCTCCGGGACGGGTGACTGCCCGACGACGGGCAAGCCCACCGGGTCGGGAGCGACCGGGGCCACCGAGGCGTCCCCGGCGACGACGACCACCACCGATCCGTCCTCGACGTCGACCACCGCCTCGACCCCGACGACCACCACCGATCCGTCCTCGACGTCGACCACCGCCTCGACCCCGACGACCACGGCGGTGGGTCGGGGCTCGGCCATGGCCGGAAGGGCGCACGCCGTGAAGGTGGCGGCCTCGGTCCCGACCACCGCACCCTCTCCGTCGACCTCCACCTCGACCTCCACCTCGACCACCACGAGCGGCACGTCGGCCACCACTGGATCCGCGGTCACGACCGTCCCCGTCGCTGGTGACGGGACCGCCGCGACCACGACCACCACGGGTGCCGGAGGCACCAAGGGGGCCGACGGTGCCGCCGCGGGCCCGACCGAGGGGCCGGTCGCCGCCGACGTGCTGTTCGGTCCGACCAAGGACGACCGGCTCACCCTCGTCACCTCGGCTGCGGCGGCGCCGTGGAACGATTCGAAGGCGGTGCTGGTCACGGCCAAGCTGCTCACCAAGCCGTTCGAGCCGACGCTGCAGGGGACCCGTGAACCGGAGGAGACCGGGTTCACCGGAGACGCCGGCGTCTGGTCCTCGGTCATCTTGGCGTTGGCCGCACTCGCGGCGATCGTGGTGGGCAGCGTCGTGTTGTTCCGGCGGATGCGCTTCCGGACGGCCTACCTGCTCGCCATCGCACCACTCCTGGCCGTGACCGTCATCGCCGGGGAGACGATCGCTCGTCTGCTCCCGGCCTGGATGTGAGAGAGGTCCGGATCGTGCTCACTCGCTTTCTGCTCCACCTCCTCCGCTGGGGGGTCTTGATCGGCGCGACGCTCGTGGCCGTCGGGGCCGTCCCGATCGTGATCGACGGCGCCGAGGGGATGACGGGCGAGTCCGGTCCGATCACGTTCTCCGTCCTCCCGGCCGTCGGGCTGACCGACGGCCAAGTGGTCGACGTGCACGCCGGATCGACGGACGGCGGGGTGGTGATCTTCTCGATCACCGCCCACCTCTGCGCGACCGACAAGGTCACCGGGGACCGGTCGTTCTCGTTCGCCGGGGTGGCCTGCACCAACGTCCCCGTGGGCCAGAGCGACGTCGAGCAGACGAACGTGACCGGCGGGACCGCGTCGGCCGACCTGCAGTTCAAGGTCGGTGCCGGGAGGGCGACGTGGCTCAGTTCGACCGGGTACGACGGTTCGATCGCCTGCGGTCCGGGGCAACCCTGCGACCTGGTGATCCGGGCGGAGATCACGAACGGCACCGTCTACTACAAGCAGCCGCTCTGCTTCGGGACGGGTTGTGCACCGGACCCGTCGGCCCCCGCACCGGCTCCGCCGGCCGCTGGGAACGCCGGTGGTGGGGCCGCCGCGACCGCCGACGCCTCTGACGCCTCGTCCGGGTCCGGCCAGGCGGTCCCGGGTGGTGCAGGCTCGGTCACGGGGGGCAAGGCGGCCGGAGCGAAGGGCTCGGGGGGGACCTCGCGTTCGGACGCGTCTGCCGCGGAGAGCGCCGCCGGGACGCGCCAGCAGTCGACGGTCGGAGCCTCCTCGGACTCGTCGTCGGGGCGGTGGCGCGTCGTGGCCGCTGCGCTCGCCGGCGCGCTGGGTGGCATCCGCATCTTCTCGATCGTGATGAGCAATCGACGTCGGACCGGCATGGGGGTCGTCTGATGAGCGGTCGACGGATCCAGCACCCGGGCGAACGTCCGGGACGGATCTTTTCGTCCCTGGCCCTGGTCGCCGCCGTGTCGGTCTGCCTGGCGGGGTGTGGCGGCGCGTCGAAGGCGGGGGATCCGACCGCCACCAGCCGGCCGTCCGGTCCCTCGCGAGCGAAGGTGACGGCGTTGACCGCACCGGCCTCGGTGGCCTGCAACGGGTCGACGAGCACGACGGTGGCGGTGAACTACACCACGGCCGGTGCGGTTCGTGAGGAGCTGTACGTCGACGGTCGGCCGGAGCCGATCACCGCGGCCGGGGGCACGGTCAACGTCGCTGTGCACTGCGACGCCCTGCCGCACTCGATCGTGGTCATCGCCTACGACGCCCAGGGCCGGAGTGCGCCGCGTTCGCTCAAGATCGAGACGGTGCTGTGAGCGCTGCCACGGTCATGCCGGACTCGGCGGTCCCGGGTGTGGTCGCCCGGCGGTCGGTGTCGTTCTGGGCGACGGTCGCCGGGCTCTCGACCGTGGTGGCCGGCGTGGCGATCGGTGCCGGGATCGGTCGGCACGACACGGCGCTCGAGTTGGCGGGAGCCGTGGTGTTCTCCATCGTCTCGGTCGTGACCGCGAACGCGGTGCAGGCGGTCGCGGGGAGGCCACGCGCCGCGGGCGTCTTCGTCGCGAGCGTCATCGTGATGGCCGCGGCCGCGGCGCTCGCGGTCGGGGCCACCACGGTCGACCCCGGCCGCGACGAGGGGCTCCTCTACACCCCCACGGGGGGGCGGATCAGTGTCTACTTCCACGCGACGGCGGGCGGTCCGGAGTTGACCGGGCCGCGCGATCCGGCACCGATGCAGTCGGGTCAGGGCTACGCGTTCCGCTGCTCGGTGGCGGTCGACGGCCCGGCGGGTTCGACGCTCTGGCTCCGCTCCAGCACGGGTGATCGCTGGGTGCCGGCGACCGCCATCCGCACGGCGTCCGGTCGGGTCCCCACGTCGTACCCGGCCTGTTGAACCGGGTCCGGCGCAGGCGCGGAACCTTTCGGTCGTCGTCCGCTCGGGGTTCACGATCCGTTCAAGGTCTCTTCACCCGCCGTGTCTAGGTTCCGAGCCGTACGACGGAGTCGGGGGAGCTGAGGTCGGAGATGGATCGGGTGGACGCGGTGCACGCATACGACCGGGCGACGGTCGACGCCTACCTGGCCGCCGTGGCCCTGGAGCAGGAGCGACTGCGGTCCGAGATCCGTGACGCTCGGTCCCGGATCGAGCGGGCGCGTGGCGTCGTCGGCTCTCGTCAGGTGATGACCACGATGCTGCTCGAGACCTGTGACGAGGTCGGCATGATTCGCGCGGCCGCCGAGCGGGTCGTGGCCCAGATCGCCACCGCGGTCGACGAACCGCTGCTCCCGGCAGCCGTCGACCCCGAAGACACGTCACCCGGCTCCGCGGGCACGGTGCCGGACGGCGAGCCCGACGCTCCGGCGATCCGGTGGATCGCGGTGGCGTCGTGACCCTCGCGTCCGTCCCGACGGCTCCGACCCTGTCGGAGGTGAAGGTGCCGGAGATCGTGACGATGATCCCGGTCGCCGACGCCGAGGCGCTGCTCGAGGCCGCCCGCCGGGAGCTCGAAGCGCTCGAGCGTGAGGCCGACGCGGTCAAGGCCCAAGCGGAGGCCGTCGAGCGAGCCCTCGGGGTGTCGAGCGATGACGAGATGATCACCTGGATGTCGGTGCGCCTGCACCGGTTCCTCGACGAAGTCCGTCGGGAGGCCGAGGCCGACGCGGTCACCCTCATCGAGGCGGTGCAGAGCCAGCACTTCCGGAACGGTCGGACCCTGGCCTGGGACCATCTCTTCGTGCGAGAACCGGCCGTGCCGGTGCCCGGGCCCGGGTCGCCCGAGGCCGTGGTCGAGTTGGTGGTCGACCCGGTGGTCGAGTTGGTGGTCGACCCGGTGGTCGAGCCGGTGGTCGACCCGGTGGTGGTCGCCTCCGAGCCAGTCGCGGTCGAGCCCGTCGTGATCGAACGCACCGCCCCCGAACCGGTCCACGACGCTGAATCCGAACCGGTCGACGAGCCCGCGCGATCGCTCGAGCGTGAGTTCTGGTCCGACGACGCGGGCCCCGCCCGTCGAGGCTCGGCGTTGCGACGGGGCCGCTCGATGGCGCTCCAGATCGGCGCGTTGCTCTTCGTCCTGGCTGCGGTGCTGGTCCGGATCGGCTGATCCTCGAGCGTTCACCGTACGTAACCACCCGTTTCGAAATCTTCGGTCCATCCGCCGACCGTCGGCCACGTGTCGTTCACCTCGCGTCGTTAGGTTCGCCCCACACCGGATCAGGGAAGCCGAGGCGATGGCGAGGACGATGGTCGTGGAGCACCGGAACCTGGGTCGTGCCACGGCCGCCCTGGTCGCCGAGGGGTTCGAGGTCCGTACCGTGGCGGCCGCCGACCATTCCACCCCCGAGCTGGTCGAGGCCATGGTGGGGTTCGCGCCCGACCTCATGGTCATCGAGGGCAACGTCATCGACGACGCGGTGCTCGCCACGTGCGCCAATGCGTCGATCTCCGTGCCCGGGCCCATCGTCGTGCTGTGCGAGGCGGGCAGTGAGGCCGACGTGGTCGCCGGATACGAGGCGGGGGCGGCTTCGATCCTGACCGAGCCCATCGGCACTCACGAGTTCGTGGCCCGGGTGCGGGCACTCCTGCGTCGGGCGGCCCCGACGAGTGAGCCGTCGAGCGAGGTGCTCGAGGTCGGTCCCGTCGTGCTCGACCCCGCCTGTCGTCGGCTCACCGTCTCGGGCGTCGCGGTCGTCGTGCCGCGCAAGGAGTTCGACATCGCCGAAGTGCTGATGCGCAACGCCGGAGCCCTCGTGTCGCGACGCCAGCTCCTCGATCAACTCTGGGGGCGTCAGTCCGGCGACACGAAGAGCCTCGACGTACAGGTCGGGCGCCTCCGGGCCCGCCTGTCGGAGGCGGAGGGCATCCGCCGGATCGTGACGGTCCGGGGCATGGGCTACCGCTTCCTGACCGACGCGGACCTCGAGCGCGTCGCCGCCGGCCGACCGGGCTGAGGTCCGACGTGCGTCGGTGGTCGGTCGGTGTGCTGGTCGTGGCTGGGGTCGCCCTGGCCGGCGCCAACCCGGCGTGGGCGCAGACCGGCGTGACCGGCACGACCGTGCCCGACGTCGTGACGACCACCCCCGTGACCGCCCCACCGACCACCTCCACCACGGCGGTCACCACCCCGGCGGCCGTAGGGACTCCGGCTCCGGCTCCGGCCGTCGCCCAACCCGCGGCGACGCCCGCGGTCTCCTCCGAGACGTTGCACGCCGGGATCGAGCTGGGACGGCTCACCGCCCGGATCAACGCGGTGACGCAGGCCCGCGACGCGGCCCAACAGGACCACGACCGCATGCAGGCCGAGATCGACCAACTCTCCGCCCGGCTCGCCGACGCGGAAGCCCGCCTGGGAGCCATCCGCGACCGGATCCTGCGATCCATGTTGGCGATCTACCACCGCAACGACTCCGGACCCGTGGCGGCGCTCTCCGTTCCGGCGAGCGAGGACTTCGGGTCGGGTCGTGCGTACGTGAACGCCACGGTGGTCGTGGATCAGCGGCTCGTGCGGCAGTTGAACGACCTGCAGGACGGTCTCGCCCAGGACCGAGCCCGTCAGTCCGACCTCCGCGATGCGCTCCAGCGGACGACGAACGACCTGTCGGTGGAGAAGCAGCGGCTCGAAGGGCTCCGGGGGGACCAGCAAGGGCTGCTCGACCAATGGGGAGGCCTGACGATCCTGGGCCCGGCGACGCTCACCGCCGCACAGATGGCGGCGTGGTTCGACTCCACCGGGGTCGAGGCCCACCTGCCACCGGACACCACGGTCACCGACCTCGCCGGCCTCTTCCTCGACGAGGGGCGGGTGCACGGGGTGCGGGGCGACGTGGCGTTCGCGCAGTCGATCATCGAGACCGGGAGCTTCACCGAGTACTCGTACAACAACTTCTCCGGGATCGGATGGTGTGACTCGTGCTCCACCGGTCACCGGTTCGACACCCCGCGTGACGGAGTGCGGGCCCAGATCCAGCTCCTGAGGAACTACGCCGACGCCGCGGGGCGGGCGTCGGATCTCTCGGTGTCGCTCGAGCCCGCGCTCTACGGTTCCGACCCCGTGACCGCGCAACGCAACTACGACACGTTCTTCCTCAAGGGGAAGGTCCCCTTCTGGAACCAGATGGGCAATGGGAACTGGGCCACCGACCCGTTCTACGCCGGGAAGGTGCTCGGCGTCTACGCCCGGATGCTGGCGTCGGTCTCCCGAGTGTCGCGTTAGGCCTTCGGGTCGGGGACTCCCGCCGGGGTGCCCTCGTGGTACTCGATCAACTCGAGCAGGTAGCCGTCGTGGTCCTTGACGAACGCGACGCTCACCGGCCACCGGTCGAGGCGCTCGGGCGGGCTGACGACGTCGCAGCCGTCCGCCACCACGCGGGCGAAGAGGGCCTCGAGGTCGGAGGTGTTGACGTAGAGCTTCCACACCGCGCTGCCCATGTCGATCGGGCCCTGGTGGTCGAGCCACTGGGCCAACTGGATGCGCGACCCTCCTTGGGGTGCCTGGTGCACTGCCTCGAGCACCCCGGGGATCTCCGTGCGACTCTGGAGCGGGATGCCGACGACGTCCTCCCAGAAGCGGATGGACCGTTCGAGGTCGGTGACGTTGATGCAGAGCTGTCCGATGATCTGGGTCATGCGTTTCCCTCCTGGAGCCAGTCGATGCGCAACCGGACGAGCCGGGTGCGCGCGATCCGCCATGCACCGCTTTCTCTGCGGTACTCGTCGTGGTAGTGCCCGTAGCCGCGCAGGCCGACGCGGGTGCCGTCGGGGGCGTTCGGGAACTCCACGTAGTCCTCCATCGCCCACACGCCGCGTGCGGTGTCGGGGCCGGTCGGTTCGATCTCGGGCATGTGACCGTGGTGGACCGTGCGCACGCCCTCGAGCGAGCCGCTCACCGACGCCACGATCGCCTCGCGTCCGTCGACCACCAGATCGGCCTCGGGGACCTCCATGCGGGCGTCGGTGGTGAAGACCAGGGCCCAGTCGTCCCAGCACTTCTCGTCCATGAGGCGGAAGTAGCGCGCCTTGCAGGCACGGATCGCCTCGAGGTCGAGCAGTCCCTGCACGTCGTCGTTCATCGGTCCCCTCCGGGCCGGTGGTCGATCTCGATCGAGTCGAGCCGACCGAAGTGGAGCACGAATCCACCCACCGCCGCCAGTGCGACCATGACGATCCCGTAGACGGTCAACACCGGGCTGAGCCCGATGCTGTCGCCGAGCCAGCCACCGATGAGGGCTCCGAAGGGCGCTCCACCGACGATGGCGACGATGTACAGGGCGGTCACCCGGCCGCGGAAGGCATCGGTGATCTGGACCTGGAGGGAGGTGCCCAGCGAGGTGAGCCAGAGGCTGTAGCCGATCCCCATGATCACGAACGCCACGATGCACAGGCCGAAGTGGGCGGCCTGGACGGCCAGGATCCCCCCGATCCCGTAGCCGAGGTACCCGAGCCGGGTGGCGAGGCCCCGAGGCATGCGGACACCGGCGGAGATCAGCACGAGCGATCCGAGGATCGCTCCAGCCCCGTAGAAGGCGAGGAGCGTGCCGACGCCACCGCCCCCGGCGCCGTAGCGCGCCGCGATCCCGGGCACGAGGAAGGCGATCGAGGTGCCGAACACCGAACCGACGAACCCGATCCACAGCACCGACAGCACCCCGGTCCGCACCCGCACGTACGCCCACGCCTCACGGTACTGGCGGACCATGCCCGCCGGCATGGTCGAGTGGGGCGTGGGTCGGGGACGGATGAACACGAGGATGGCGATGTAGACGACGAACGTCGCCGCGTTGAGTGCGAAGAGGGCGTCGGGTCCCGACGCCGTGAGCACGATCGCCGCCACGGCGGGCCCGATCGTGCGCGAGATCGTGAGGCCGAAGGTGGTGAGGCGCACGCCCCGCGGGATCCGCTCGGGGCGCAGGATCGTCGGGGTGAACGACTGGGCGGCGGGGAACTGCAACCCCGATCCGATGCCGCCGAAGGCGACCAGCCAGAAGATCGGCCAGGGGGAGAGGACGTGCGCCATCGAGAGCGCCAGCAGTCCCAACGCGGCGAAGGTCTGGAGGACCTGGGCGACGAGGAGCACCTGCTTCTGGGAGAAGCGGTCGATTGCGATCCCGGCGAAGGGCCCGGCGAAGACCGAGAACGCCAGCGAGGCGAACACGCCGGCACCGACCCAGGCGTTGGAGCCGGTGATGCGGTACAGCACGAAGGGCACCGCAGTGTTCTGCATGAACGATCCCGCGTTCGAGGTGGCGGCCCCGGTGACGAAGAAGGCGAGGGTGCGGGTCTCGTGCCGGTACTCGTCATCGCGGGCGAGGCCACCGGCTCCCGTCATGCGGGGAACTGCACGAACACACCGCACACGTCGTCGTCGCCGAGCACCCGGGTGATGTGTCCTCGCCCGGTGAGGTCCTCCAGGAGCACGACGGTCCCCGGTGCGAGGACGCGCACCTCGCCATCACCGACCGTGACCTCGAGCAATCCGGTGGTCTGGACGAAGTACTGGTGGGCAGGGGACGGGTGCCAGTCGCCGTACCAACCGGCGGGGATGCAGAAGAACACCCCGTTCGACGCGGGGAAGGGGGCCGACACCTCAAAGGGTACGGCGGGTGGCGCGAAGGGCTGCGCGGTCAGCTCGACGGTGGAGTCGACGAAGTGCGTGACGCCTTCGGAGTCGGAGACGATGACGACGACGTCCATCACGCCGCGAGGATGCGGGTGAGCCAGTTCCGGGTCACTTCGCCCCAGGCGTCGGTGATCGCGCACGAGAACGCCATGAAGGCGTGGGGCATGTCGGGGGCGACGAACACCTCGGTGTCGTTGCCGAAGGCCGACCAACGCACCGCGGTCATGAGCGTGTCGTCGAGGAGGTGGTCGGTGCTGCCGACGCTGAACAACGCCGGGGGCAGGTCCGACAGGTCGGCGAACGCGGGGGAGATGCGGGGGTCGCGGCGTTGGTCGTCGGTCATG
>JBAXBB010000081.1:0-13806 GCA_037142235.1 Actinomycetes bacterium | reverse complement strand
TCGAAGGTCACCTGGGCGGGCGGGGTGATCGCACCGGGGCAGTTCCAGTTGTTCACGATCACCGGCATCACTCCGGCCGCCGGCGCTTCGGTCGTCTTCAAAGCGGTGCAGACCTACTCCGACGGCTCCGTGGTCCGCTGGATCGAGACTCCCCCCAAGGGTGCCCCGACCCCGGAGAACCCGGCACCGGTGCTGCGCCTCACCAAGGCCCCGAAGTCGCGGTGAGCCCGGCGGTAGCCTGCGCCGGGTGATCGGGGTCATCGACTACCGCGCCGGCAATGCCCCCAGCGTGGGCTACGCGCTCGAGCGCCTCGGGGTTCCGTACCGCCTGGTGACCGACCCGGTCGGCCTGCGGGCCTGCACGGCGGTGATCCTGCCCGGGGTGGGTGCAGCCTCGGCCACGATGCAGTCGTTGCGCGAGTCCGGCCTGGTCGACCCGCTCACGCGCTGGGCGGTCGAGGAGCAACGGCCCTTCCTCGGGATCTGCATCGGGCTGCAGGTGCTGCTCTCGCACTCCGCCGAAGGCGACGTGGAGTGCCTCGGCTGGATCCCCGGCCGGGTCGAACGGTTCCCCGACTCCGTCCGGGTGCCCCAGATCGGCTGGAACGCCGTACGCACCACCCGCCCCCACCCCGTGACCGACGGACTCGACCCGCAGGCCCACTGCTACTTCGTGAACTCGTACCACGCCGTCCCCGCCGATCCCGCCGACGTCCTCGGCATCACCGAGTACGGCCACGAGTTCTGCTCGGTCCTCGCCCGGGGCAACATCGTCGCAACCCAGTTCCACGCCGAGAAGAGCGGGCCCGTCGGGCTCGAGCTCCTCCGCCGGTTCACCACCTGGGACGGATCGTGCTGACCAAGCGCCTCATCGCCTGCTTCGACGTCGTGAACGGACGGGTCACCAAGGCCCAGCAGTTCCAGGACAACATCGACGTCGCCCCCGCCGCCGACCTCGCCGCCACCCTCTACGACGACCAGATCGACGAGATCGTCTTCTACGACATCAAGGCCTCGGCGGAACAGCGCAAGATCGACCTCGACACCGTGCGGGCCGTCGCTCACCACGTGTTCGTTCCGTTCACGGTGGGTGGTGGCCTCCGCACGCTCGACGACATGTACGAGGTGCTCAAGGCCGGCGCCGAGAAGATCAGTGTCGACTCGATGGCCGTGCGCAACCCCGACATCATCCGCCAAGGCGCCGAGGCGTTCGGCTGCCAGTGCATCGTGCTCTCCACCCAGGTGAAGTTCGTCGGCGTCTCTGCGGGGTTCCCGTCGGGCTACCAGGTCTTCATCGACGGCGCCCGGCAGGCCACCGACCTCGACGCCGTCGAGTGGGTCAAGCGGGGTGCCGACCTCGGTGCCGGTGAGATCGTCGTGAACTCCATCGACCGCGACGGCACCGCCAGCGGATACGACCTCGACGTGACCCGGGCCGTCACCGACGCGGTCAACGTTCCGGTGATCGCGTCCGGTGGTGCGGGAACCGTCGACCACATCGCCGACGGCCTCACGGCGGGCAGAGCCCAGGCCGCGATCATCTCGTCGATCCTCTACTCGCCGCGCCTCGAGCGGAACCTCGGCGTGCGCGAACTCAAAGACGCCCTGATCGCTCGGGGCGTCCCGATGCGGCCTTACGTGGCCGACTGAGCTTCGGGCACCTCGACGCGGGGCACGTCGCCCCAGAGGCGGTCGAGGTCGTAATAGGCGCGGGTCTCCTCCAAGAAGACGTGCACCACGACGTCGCCGTAGTCCATGAGGACCCACGACGCGTCGGACCGGCCCTCGACCGCGATCGGCTTGGCGCCGTCGGTGATCTCGATGTGCTCCTCGATCTCGTCGACGATCGTCCGGACCTGGCGCACGTTGCTCGCCGAGACCAGGACGAACACCTCGATGATGGCCAGGACCTCACCCACCACCAGGATGCTGACGTCGGTGCCCTTCTTCTCGAGCGCGGCTCCCGCGGCCACCAGGGCCCGGTCCTGCGCCAGGGGATCGACGTCGCTCACGCGGCGGATCGGTTGCTCATCGGGAACGAGTGTAGAGGCCGCGTCGCCCGATCTCCGCGACGACGGCTTCCGGGACCAACCCGGCGACCGGGCGCCCGTCGGCCAGGCGCTCCCGGATGTCGGTGCTCGAGACGTCGAGGCGCGGGACCCGCACGTGGTGGAACGACCAGCCCTCGCCCGGCGGATCGACATCGAGGTCGCCCGCCCGCTCCACCACCACGATCGTGGCCAGCCCGCGGGTGTCGTCGAGCCGGCGCCAGGTCCCCATGTTGGCCACGGCGTCGGCACCGAGGATCAAGAACAGGTCGCGTCCGGGCGCCGACAGCGCCTCGAGGGTGTCGGCGGTGACGGTCGGTCCCGGCCGCTCCACCTCCACGGCGCTCACCTCGACCCCGTCGACCCCTTCCACCGCGCACTCCGCCAGCGCCAGGCGATCGGCGGCCGGAGCCACCACCCGTCCCCGCTTCTGCCAGGGATCGCCGGCGACCACCAGGAGCACGCGGTCGAGACCGAGGGAGTGCCGGACGTCGGCCGCCACGGCGAGGTGCCCCGCGTGCACCGGGTCGAAGGTGCCCCCGAGGAGGCCGATCCGCTCGCTCACGGCCCCGAGTGTACGGAGGGACCGAACCGGCGTGTCGTCCGACAGCCACCGCCCCGTCACACGCCCGAAACGAGCGGTGCGTAGTCTGCGCCGATGACCGACGGTGCGCCCGACCCCGGGCCCCTCCACGTGCTGGTGCGGGTCTGGCTCCCCGACCGACCCGGTGCCCTCGGCCTCGTGGCGGCGCGGATCGGCGCCGTGGGTGGCGACATTGTCGGTATCGACGTCGTGGAGCGTGGGGATCGGGTCGCCGTCGACGAGTTCGCCGTGGTGCTCAGCGACGCCGACCGCCTCGACCTGATGGTGCGCGAGATCGAGGAGGTCGACGGCGCCTCGGTCGAGGACCTCCGCCGGGTCGCGACCTTCCCGGACCCGCGCCTCGACGCGCTCGAGTCGGCGGCCGTGATCACCGAGAGCCCCACGACCGCCGACCTCCACCGGACCCTGACCGCGCACGTCCGCCGCGAGTTCCTCGCCGACTGGGCCGCCCTGCTCATCGACGGCACCGTCGTGGCGTCGACCGGAGACCGGGTGCCCGACCCGGCGCTGCTGAGCGCCCTGGCCGCCGGGACTGCCGCCTCACCCCTGGTGGCCGACGGAGTGGTCGGACCGGCCGATCTCGCCGTGGCCCGGCTCCCCGGCCTCGGGGCTTCCCTCCTGGTCGGACGGGAGGGCCACGTGTTCCGCCGCAGAGAGCGGGCCCAACTCCTCATGCTCGCCCGGGTCGCCGACCGCACGGGTGCGTTGCTCGCTCCCCGGGAATCGTGACCGGCCCGGGCGGGTTGGCTTCGCGGTGAGCACCGACGTCGTCGTCTTCACCCGCGACCTGCGCGTGCGCGACCACCCGGCCCTGGCGGCTGCGGCCCGCGCCGGCGACGTCGTCCCGCTCTTCGTCTTCGACGACGCCATCCTCGGCTCCCGGTTCAACGCGCCCAACCGCACCGGCTTCATGCTCGAGTCGCTCGCCGACCTCGACGCCTCCCTCCGGGCCCGGGGCGGACGGCTGGTGAGCCGTCGCGGTGCCTGGGTGACCACGGTCCTCGACGTCGCCCGGGAGGCCGGAGCCACGACGATCCACCTCTCCGACGACGTGACCCCGTTCGCCCGCCGGCGCGCCGAGCATCTGCGGGCCGCCGCGGAGCGGATGGGGGTCGAGACGGTCGTGCACCCGGGGGTCACGGTCGTGGTGCCCGGCGCCGTGACCCCGGCCAACGGCGACCACTTCCAGGTGTTCACGCCCTATTACCACCGCTGGCAGGCCGCACCCCGCCGGACCCTGGCTCGACTCCCGACCGCGATCACCGTCCCCACCACCGTCGCCGACGAGCCGCTGCCCGCCCTCGGCACGCTCACCACCGGCGATCGCTCCCCCGAGGTCGCGCCCGGTGGCGAGACCGCCGCCCGCAAGCTCCTCACCTCGTGGGTGCAGCGCCGCCTCGCCGAGTACGCCGAGCGCCACGACGACCTGCCCGGGGACGCCACCTCCCACCTCGCCCCGTACCTCCGCTTCGGATGCCTCTCGCCGCTCGACGTCCTCCATACGGTCGCGGGTCGCCCGGGTGCCGAGCCGTTCGTGCGCCAGCTCTGTTGGCGAGACTTCTACGCGCAGTGCCTGGTGGCCCGGCCGCACGCGGCGTGGAGCGACTACCGCCGACGCGGCGACGACTGGAACCGTGACGACGAGGCGTTCCAAGCGTGGGCGGAGGGCCGCACCGGCTACCCGGTCGTCGACGCGGCCATGCGTCAGCTCCGGCGCGAGGGCTTCGTGCACAACCGGGCCCGCATGATCGTGGCGTCGTTCCTGACCAAGGACCTCTACCTCGACTGGCGCCTCGGCGCCGCCCACTTCCTCGACTGGCTCGTCGACGGCGAGATCGCCAACAACAACCTCAACTGGCAGTGGACCGCCGGGACCGGGACCGACACCAACCCGCACCGCATCTTCAACCCCACCGTCCAGGGCCAGCGCTTCGACCCCGCCGGGGACTACGTCCGGCGCTACGTGCCCGAACTCGCGTCGGTGGCCGGTGGCGCGGTGCACGAGCCGTGGAACCTGCCGCCGCTCGAGCGAGCGCTCCTCGACTACCCCGAACCCATCGTGGACCACCGTGCGGCGGTGGCCGAGTACCGGGACCGACAAGCGGAACTCTCGGCGCGGCGTCAGCAGTCGTCGCTCTCAGCGCCGCGCAAGCAGTCGGAGCGCTGAGCCCGGATCAGTCCTCGGCGATGGTGGCGACGAACCGCTCGAGTTGGCGCAGGTTTCGAACCTCGAACACCCCGTCACAGAACTTGGCGTACTCGGCGATGATGGAGTCGCCCGTGTCCCAGTAGCTGCGCGGCTCGGGGTTGAGCCAGTAGACGTGACGCGCTCGCTTCTGGACCGACTGCAGGACCCAGTTCTGCGAGGCGTGGTAGTTGTTGCGGGCATCGCCGAGGAAGATCACCGTCGACTTGCGGGTGATCTCGCGTTCGTGGCGGTCGTGGAAGACGCTGAACGCGTGGCCGTAGTCGGAGTGGCCGTCGACCCACACGACGTCGGCTTCGGTGTTGACCCGGTTCACCGCCGCGCTGATGTCGTCGTTGCCCTCGAAGAAGCGGGACACTTCGTCGATGCCGTCGATGAAGACCCACGACCGCACCCGGGAGAACTGGGTGGCCATGGCGTGCACGAACTGGAGGGTGAACCGGGCGAACGACGCCACCGATCCGGAGATGTCGGCGACGACCATGATCTCCGGCTTCGACGGGTGGGGGCGCCGGAACTTGGGCTCGGCCGGCACTCCGCCGTAGGCCATGGAGGCGCGCACCGTCCGACGGAAGTCGAGCTGGCCGTGGTGGCGACGCCGCCGCCGCTGGGCGAGCCGGGCCGCCAGCATCCGGGTCAGCGGCTGGATGGCCCGCTGCAACGCCAGCATCTCCTCCCGCGAGGCGTGCATGAAGTCGATGTCCTCCGGGAGTGGCTTGCGCAGGGTCCGGGCCATGGCCTCGACCCCCCGGTCGGCCACCAGTCGCCGGCGGATCTCCTCCTCGACCATCTGGCGGAACGTCCGCAGGCGGTCCTCGTACTCCTCGCGCATCAGGCGCTCGCCGAGCGGGTCGCTCGGTACCTCGCCGCTCTCGTGACCCTGGGCCATCATCTGCGTCGAGAGGTCGTCGAGGTCCATCTGACGCAGGGTCCGGTAGAGGTAGTACGCGCCGCCCACCGGGCGGCCCGGCTCCATCCCGGCGAACTGGCTCACGGCGGCCGCCGCGAGTCGGCGCATCTCGTCGAGGTCCATGCGCTGGAGCGCTCGCACGAGCATCTCCGCGATCTCCTCACGGCTGAGTTCGCCTCCGGCCCCGGCACCCCCCTGGAGGTCACCACCCACCCCACCGAAGAGGTCGTCGGGGAGGTCGAGCGCCGCCCGGTCCTCGGCGGCCGGGGAGAAGAGCGAGAAGTAGACGTCGAAGACGGTGTCGAAGGCCGCCCGATGGCGCTGGTTCTTCACCATGGTCGAACCCAGCGCGGCCCGGAGGAGTTCGCGCTCGCGGATGTCGACGTGCTCGACCGCCCGCATGGCGTCGAGGTTCTCGGTCATGGAGACCGGAAGCCCGGCTGCCCGCAGCTCCTGGACGAAGCCCTGGAGGACGTCGAGCATCGGGAGTCGCTACTTCTTCAGGCCGGGAGCGCGTCCGGCGGGCGCGTCGACCAGCTCTTTCCTGGCCTTGGCGATGTCGGACTGGTACTTGAGCAGCACGTGGAGGGTCTCCCCGATGACCTCGGGTGAGATCTCGGAACGGCCGAGGTAGACGAGCGTGCGCGCCCAGTCGATCGTCTCGGAGATCGACGGAGCCTTCTTCAGGTCGAGCTCACGGATCGACCGCACGACCCGGGCGATCTGCTCCGCGAGGTTGGCGTCGATCTCGGGAACGCGCACGCGCACGATCTCGGTCTCGCGCTCCACGTCGGGGTAGTCGACGTGGAGGAAGAGGCAGCGCCGCTTCAGCGCCTCGGAGAGCTCACGGGTGTTGTTCGAGGTGAGCAGCACGATCGGGCGCTGGGTCCCGACGATGGTGCCCAACTCGGGGATCGAGACCTGGAAGTCGGAGAGGACCTCGAGGAGCAGGGCCTCGGTCTCGATCTCCACCCGGTCGACCTCGTCGATGAGGAGCACGACCGGCTCCTCGGCCCGGATGGCCTCGAGGAGGGGGCGGGTCAACAGGAACGGCTCGGAGAAGATGTCGGACTCGACGTCGGCCCACGAGCTCTCGTGCTCCCGATCGGCCTGGATCCGCAGGAGCTGCTTCTTGTAGTTCCACTCGTAGAGCGCCTTGGCCTCGTCGAGGCCTTCGTAGCACTGCAGGCGGATCAGACGCGATCCGGTGGCCGCGGCGACCGCCTTGGCCAACTCGGTCTTGCCCACCCCGGCGGGCCCTTCGACCAGCACCGGCTTCTCCAGCCGGTCGGCCAGGTACATCACGCCCGAGATGGTCGGATCCGACAGGTAGTCGACCTTGCGCAGGCGCTCGGTGACGTCGGCCACCGATGCGAAACGATCTGCCACGAGTTCCTCCGGTCATCGGCGCGGGCCGGCGGCCCGCGTCATCACACGATCTGTCCGTCGCCCCACACGACGTACTTGTACGTGGTGAGCTCCCGCAGGCCCATGGGCCCGCGTGCGTGCAGCTTCTGGGTCGAGATCCCGATCTCGGCCCCGAACCCGAACCGCTCACCGTCGGTGAAGCGCGTCGACGCGTTCACGATGACGACCGCGGCGTCGACCTCGTTGGTGAAGCGGCGGGCGGCCGCCAGGTCACGGGTGACGATGGCCTCGGTGTGACCCGTGCCGTAACGGTTGACGTGGTGGATGGCCGCGTCCAGGGACGGCGCCACCGCCACCGAGATCTTGAGGTCGAGGTACTCGCGGCCGAAGTCGTCGGGGGTGGCTTCCCCCATCGAGGGGACCCGCTGACGGGCGCCGGGATCCCCGACCATCTCCACGCCTGCCGCCGCCAGGGCCTCGGCCACCCGAGGCAGGAAGGCGTCGGCCACGGCCTCGTGCACCACCAGGGACTCGGCGGCGTTGCAGACGCTCGTGCGGTTGGTCTTGGCGTTCACGGCGATGGTCAGCGCCTCGTCGAGGTCGGCGTGCTCGTCGACGTACACGTGGCAGTTGCCGTCGCCGTCGATGATCACCGGCACCGTGGCGTTCTCGCGGATGCTGTTGATGAGGGCCGGCCCCCCGCGCGGCACCAGGCAGTCGACGTGCTCGACCATGCGCATCACCGCCAGCGCCCCTTCGTGGCTCACGTCGTCGACGAGGGTCACGGCGTCGGCGGGAAGACCCGCCCGAGCCACGCCCGCCCGCAGCGCTTCGGCCACCGCCCGGTTCGTGACGAGGGCGGTCGACGAGCCGCGCAGCAGCGCCGCGTTGCCCGCTTTCAGACAGATCCCGGCGGCGTCGGAGGTCACGTTCGGACGGTTCTCGTAGATCACGGCAACCACACCGAGCGGGACCCGGACGCGCTGGATCTGGAGTCCGTTGGGCCGGGTGGTGCCGTCGAGGGTCTCGCCCACCGGGTCGGGCAGGCCGGCCACCTGGCGCAGACCGCCGGCCATGCTCTCCAACCGGGCCTCGTCGAGGCGGAGCCGGTCGAGGGCCGAGGGGGACATGCCCCCCGCCACGGCCTGCTCGAGATCGGCGACGTTGGCGGCGAGAATCTCGGGACCGCGGGCGATCAACTCGTCGGCCGCCGCGTGCAGGGCGTCGTTCTTCAGCGTGGTCGAGGCCGTGGCCAGGATCCGGGACGCCGCTTTGGCCCGTCGCCCCAGCTCCAGCACCGCCTCCGACATGGTGGTGGAGCATAGACGGCACCCCGGCGGGCGCCGTCAGGCGCCACGACCCGCCGGCGGCCCGGGCCGACCCGGACATGGGAGGGCCCCGGCGCTGCGCCGAACGTTTCCGTCGGCGGCGGCGCCGGGACCACACTCCCGCTCCACGTCGGTCGTCGCGAGCCCTCGATGTCAAAGGCCCTCCCCCCGTCGACCGACGACGGAGTGAGCAGATTGTGCAGGGTCAGACGCCCGAGTGCAAGGCGCCCGGAAAGAAATCCGGACGCGGCCAGGGGGCCCGGTCAGGGCAGGACGACGAAGTCGTCGCGGTGGACGGCCTCCCGCGGCGCACCCTCGGGCAGGTCGTCGGTGCGGAGCCCGGCGACCTCGCGCAACACCACGGCGTCGGCCCGGACCAGACCCTTGGCGAACACCCGACCGTCGGACCCGACGATCTCCACGGCGTCCTCGGCATCGAAGTCACCGTCGATCGTGCGGACCCCGGCGTGGAGCAGGGAACGACCGCCGTCGAGCAACGCCCGGCGCGCACCGTCGTCGACCACGATCCGTCCGGATGATCCCCGGGCGAACGCAATCCAGAGTCGTCGGCTCGACAGGCGCTCCGGACGGGGCTGCACGACGGTGCCGACGGCGGTGCCGTTGATGGCGTGCAGCACGACGTCGGGCTCGGCGGCGTGCGCGATGACCGCCCGCACCCCAGCCCAGGCGGCGATCTTGGCGGCGCCGAGCTTGCTCGCCATGCCCCCGCTCCCCCGGGCCGTCCCGGCGCCCCCGGCGGCCGCTTCGAGCGCGGCGTCGAACTCCACGATCTCCTCGATCAGCGACGCACCGGCGTCGAGACGGGGATCGGCCGTGAAGACCCCGGCGGTGTCGGTCAGCAGGACCAGGAGCTGCGCTCCCACGAGGTGGGCGACGAGGGCCGCGAGCCGGTCGTTGTCGCCGTAGCGGATCTCGTCGTCGGCGACGGTGTCGTTCTCGTTGACGATCGGCACCACGCCGAGTTCGAGGAGCCGGGCGAGGGTCTCCCGGGCGTGGAGGTACTGCGACCGGTGGCCGAAGTCGTACGAGGTGAGCAGGACCTGGCCGGGAACGAGGTCGTGCGCGCCGAGACACGCGCCGAAACGCTCCATCAGGCGGGGCTGACCCACCGCGGCCACCGCCTGGAGCGTGCCGACGTCGTGAGGCCGCTCGAGGAAGCCGAGGGCGGGGAGCCCGGCCGCCACGGCACCCGACGACACCACCACCACCTCGTGCCCGGCGGCGCGGGCGATCGCGATCTCGTGGCACAGCTTGACCAACGCGCCCTCATCGAGATCGCCCTGGTCGCCGGTGACCGACGACGTGCCGATCTTGACCACGACGATCATCCGAACCCCTCGACGTACTCGAGTTCGACCTGGCCGATACGCACCACGTCACCCTCGCTGGCGCCGGCCCGCTGGAGCGCCCGTTCCACCCCCATGCGCCGGAACCGGTCCTGGACGTACTGGAGGGCCTCGAGGTTGGTGAGGTCGGCCATGGCCACAACCCGCTCCGCGGAACGACCCACTACCCGGTAGGCCCCGTCGTCGTCGCGGATGACCGAGAAGCCGGTCTCCTCGGGCCGCAACACCACGAACCCGTCGCGGAGGGGCTCGGCCGCCCGGGCCTCGTCGACCAGGGTGCCGAGCACCCCTCGGAACTCGTCGAGCCCCTGACGGGTGACGCCGGAGACCCGGAGGCCGTCGAAGGCGGCTGCGACGGTGGGGTCGGCGACGTCGGCCTTGCTCCCGACGACCAGGCGGGGACGGTCGAGGAGCTCGGGCTGGTAGCGGCCGAGCTCGTCGAGCAGTACCGCCTCCTGCTCGGCCGGGCTGCGGCCCTCCACGCTGGCCAGGTCGAGGAGGATCACCAGGACCCGGGCCCGCTCGACGTGGCGCAGGAAACGGTGGCCCAGACCGCGACCATCCGCCGCACCCTCCACCAGACCGGGGATGTCGGCCAGGACGTACTCGTGGTCCTGGAACCGGACCACTCCGAGGTGGGGCTCGAGGGTGGTGAACGGATAGTTCGCGATCTTGGGCTTGGCGGCGCTCACCGAGGAGATCAGCGTGGACTTCCCGGCGTTGGGGAATCCCACCAGGGCGGCGTCGGCGAGGAGCTTCACCTCGAGCCGGAGCCAGTGCTCCTCGCCGTACTCGCCCTGCTCGGCGAATCCGGGAGCCCTCCGGGCGTTCGACAGGAAGCGCGCGTTGCCCCTTCCGCCGCGCCCGCCGCGGGCCGCGAGGAAGGTGTCCCCGTGGTGGACCAGGTCGGCGAGCACTTCGCCGTCGCGGTCACGGACGACGGTGCCCTCGGGGACCGTCACGGTCAGGTCGCGGCCGCCGGCGCCATGACGCTTCCCGCCGCCGCCGTGTGTCCCGCTGTCGGCACGACGGTGCGGGTGGTCGCGGAAGGACAGGAGCGAGGCGGTGTTGCGGTCGGCCCGCACCATGACGTCGCCGCCCGGTCCGCCGTCGCCACCGTCGGGGCCGCCCTTCGGGACGTGGGCCTCACGGCGGAACGACATCGCCCCCGCGCCGCCGTCGCCCCCGCGGAGGTTGACCTGGACCTCGTCGACGAACGCTGACTGCGTCATCGCACCAGTGTGGACGCTCGAGGGGGCCCGGTGGCGGCCCATTCGGCCGCCGGTGCCCTCCGGGCGTCGGTCAGTCGGCGGGCAGGATGTCGACGAGCTTGCGGCCGCGCCGCTGGCCGAAGCGCACCACACCGTTGGTCGTGGCGAAGAGGGTGTCGTCGCCGCCCTTGCCGACGTTCTCGCCGGGGTGGAAGCGGGTCCCCCGCTGGCGCACGATGATCGATCCGGCCGTGACGAGCGTGCCCGACGTGACCTTCACTCCGAGGCGCTGAGCGTTGGAATCGCGGCCGTTGCGGGACGAAGCCGCGCCCTTCTTCTTCGACATCGGTGTCTCCTGTGCCTCGGGTGCTCAGCCAGCCGAGATCGCGGTGATCTCGATCACGGAGTAGTGCTGACGGTGGCCCCACCGCTTGTGCTGGTTGGACTTGTTCTTGTAGGTGAAACCGCGGATCTTCTCGCCCTTGGCCTCACCCACGACCTTGGCCTTGACCGAGGCCTTGGCGAGCTGCGACGGGCTGGCGATCACGGTGTCGCCGTCGACGAGGAGGACCGGGCGCAGGGCGACCTCGGTCTCGGTCGCGACACCGAGCAGCTCGACCTCGAGCCGCTGACCGGACTGGACCCGGTACTGCTTTCCGCCGGTGTGGATGACTGCGTACATGACTTGATCCTGATTCTTGGGTGATCTAGGACCGCTCATCCTAGTCCAGGTCGTGCAGGAGTGCCTGGTCGATCACGAATCCCCGGCCGGTGCAAGCCTCGCACGAGTGGCTCACGGACTCCAGGAGCCCCTCCGAGACCCGCTTCCGGGTCATCTCGACCAGGCCGAGTTCAGAGATGTCGAAGGCCTGGGTCCGGGTCTTGTCTCGGGCCAGGGCGGCCCCGAAGGCCCGCTGGACCGCGTCACGGTTGGACTTGATCTCCATGTCGACGAAGTCGATGACGATGATCCCACCGATGTCGCGGAGCCGGAGCTGGCGGGCCACCTCCTCGGCCGCCTCGAGGTTGTTCCGGAAGACCGTCTCCTCGAGGTTCGACCGACCGACGTTCTTGCCGGTGTTGACGTCGATGACCGTGAGGGCCTCGGTCCGCTCGATGATCAGCGAACCACCCGAGGGCAGCCAGACCTTCCGGTCGAGGGCCTTGAGCAGCTGCTCGTGCACGTGGAAGCGCTCGAACAGCGGGAGGCCCTCCTCCTCGGCGTCGAAGTACTCCACCCGGTCGGCGAGCTCGGGCGCCACGGCCTCAATGTAGGCCTTCACCTCTTCGTAGAGCTCCCGATCGTCGATCGCGACCCCCCGGTACTCCTTGGTGAACTCCTCGCGCAGGAGACGCAGGGCCAGCGGGGGCTCCTGATAGAGCAGCCGCGCTTGCTTCGACGCCTTGGCCAGGGCCGAGATCTGCTCCCACTGCTGGCGCAGCCGGATGACGTCGCGCTCGAGCTCCTCGGTGGTGGCACCCTCGGCCGCCGTGCGGACGATGATGCCGGCGTCAGCCGGGCGGAGCGCGTCGAGCACCTTGCGCATCCGCTTGCGCTCGTCTTCGGGCATGCGCTTGGAGATGCCGTACGTCTGGGGCTGGTTCGGCACCAGCACCACGAAGCGGCCGGCGAGGCTCACCTCCTGGGTGAGCCGGGCCCCCTTGGCTCCGATCGGGTTCTTGGTGACCTGGACGAGCACGTTCTGGCCGTTCTTGAGCAGTTGCTCGATCCGCGGCTGCTTGGACTCGACCTCGGCGGGATCGAAGGAGACGTCGCCGCGGTAGATCACCCCGTTCTTGGGCGTGCTGATGTCGACGAAGGCGGCCTCCATCCCCGGCAGGACGTTCTGGACCCGCCCGAGGTAGATGTTGCCGTCGATCGACATGTTGTCGTCACGGGGCGTGGTGACGTAGTGCTCGACCAGGCTGCGTCCCTCCAGCACCGCGATGTGGTTGTGTCCGTCGGGACGGACATGCACGCACATGAAGTAACGACCGGCCGGCCGGCCCTTGCGGGTGCGCCCGCGGCGTCGCTCCAGTGCGTCGTCGTCGAGCTCGAAGTCGAAGATGTCGCCAACGCCGAGATCGGCGCGCACGACGTCACGCGAGCGGCCGGCGTCGTTCCCGCGCCCGCCGCCGCCTCCACCGCCGGGGGTCGTCCCCGCGCCGCCGTTGCCTCCAGCACCGCCGCCGCCAGCGGCTCCGGCCCCGCCGCGGCCACGACCACGACCTCCCCGGCGGCGGCGCTTGCGCGCCGTGCCGGTTCCTTCACCCGCGGCGCCAGCGTCACCGGCCGGCGCAGCTGGCGCCGGGCGGGTGTCGCCGATCTGCGGACGGGGTGGTGCGGGGCGGGTGTCGCCGATCCTGGGTGCCGTCGCCGTGAGCCCGGCGTCCTCACGGGCCTCCTCACCGAGGTCCTCCGAGGTCAAGCCGCGGTCGGCCCGTGGGTCGTGGGCGTGGGGCACGAAGTCGTCGGAGTCTTGGAGGTCGCGGACCGGGGGAGCCGAGGGCCGCGGTGCTGCCGGGCGGGAGCCGGGCGGGCGACCACCGGCGCGCGCCGGGGTCGTCGCCGCGTCAGCTGCGTCGTCGTCGTCGCCCTCGGTCACACCGTTCCCCCCGCCGTCGCCGGTCCCGGGCTTGCGCCGGTTCCGGCCACCACGGGAGCCACGCCGCCGCTTGCGCGGCGCACCCGGCGGACGTTCGCCTCCCTCGCCCGGCGCACCGGCTTCGTCGGTGCCGCCCGCTTCACGGTCGGTTGTCGAGC
>JBAXBB010000080.1:0-13956 GCA_037142235.1 Actinomycetes bacterium | reverse complement strand
CAGATCACCGTCCCGCTGCACTGACCCGCAGCCTGGTTCCCGGCACCGGCCGACCGGCAGCGGTCGGCCGGTACGGGTGGACCGGCGGTCAGGCCAGCGCAGGACAGCTCGCGCCAGCGGCCTGGGCGTTGGCGTCGACCGGCGTGAGGTCACCGGTGAGGAGGGAGATGTCCCAGGTGGCGCTGTCGCCGATCAGTTCGGTCCCCGAGCCGAGGGTGAGGTGCGCGATGGTGACGACCACCCGGTACGTGGCGGTGCGCTGGTCCGTCAGCGTGGGGACGTACGTGGTGCCGGCCAGGATCTGGTCGATCTCGGCCTGCGAGAAGGTGTCGGCCCCACCCACCGTACGGGCGCAGCCCTCGAACGCCTTCCTGACCCGTGCGACGGCTTCGTCGGGCTCGATCAGCACCGTGGTCGACGTCGTCGACCCGGTCGGACGGCGGGTCGTCGACGTCGTCGGGCGAGGCAGGGTCCCGACTCCACCCGGCGGGAAGATCGGCGTGCGCGACGGCACCACCACGACGATCACCGTCGGATCGAACCCGGACCACTTCGGACCGGTGTAGATCGGCTGCGGAACCTCCTGCGGAGGGAGCAACGGGTTCCCACACCGGCACCGCGCGACCAACCGACCGTTGGTGTCGACCAGCACTGCGGTCCCGCGCTCGAGCACCGCCTGGTAGCCCACGGCGCGGCCGTTCTCCCACCGGTGATTGGTGATCCTGACGTCGGAGGTCAACGTCGTGGGGATCAACGCCCGCACGAACGTGGGGATGTCGACGACCCGTACGGAGAGCACCCGCGCCCATTCCTTCGCCACCGCCGCGTGGGTCGGATCCGTCAGGAACCCGATCAACTGCTCACGGTCGCACAGCGAGTTGTTCCCCGTGCCGCCGAACGGGCCCAGCGCGCCAGCCCCGGCCAGGGTCGTAGGAACGGTCGTGGCGGGCGCGAGCGAGGTCGACGTGGTAGCGGTCACCGGCTGCAGATCGGGGGTGAAGGGGGCCGTGCCCGCGGTGGCCGTCGACTCCAACAGGACCTCGCGGTCCTTGGCGGACGCCTGGTCGCCACCGCCACCGCCACCGACCAGGACCACCGCGCCGACCACCAGCGCGACCACGACGACCACCGCCACCGCGACGATCGCGACCACAAGGTTGCGGTTCCCACCGGAGCCCGACCCGGATGCGGCAGTAGGTCCGGGTACGGGCGGGACCGGCGGGACCGGAGGCGAGGCGGCCGATCGAGCGGCCGGTTGGGGCTCCGGGACCGGCGGCGGCGCGCCCGCGACGAGGTGCCCGCAGGACCCGCAGTACTGCGCTCCCTCGTGCAGCGTGCTCCCGCACGACTCGCAGTACTGCGGTCCAGGCACTGGCAACCCCTTCGTCGACCACGATCGGCGTGTCGTCCGCGGCCGAGCCGACCGCGAGCGACCCCTCCACCGTCGTCGCGGGTCCGGGTCCGACCCAGGGCCGAAAGTCCGCCGCACCACGGGGCCGAAGAGCCCGCCACAGCCGCTCGATGTCTCGCCGGGAGTTCACCACCCACCGGCCGACGCGGTGGTCCGGTCCCTCCGAAACCGGTCAGCGACTCCCGACGACGCGGGCCACCGAGGCATTCACGGCCCGGAGGTACGCGCGCTCCGGGCCGGCGCTCGGGATCAGCCCGAGGGCTTGGTTGACCCGCGCCGCCGCGAAGAGGTTCCGCGCCAGTCCTCCACCGAGGTGGTCGCGACCCGCCTGGGCCGCGGCATCGACGAAGATCAGCTCCGACGCCTGCTGCCCGGCCTCGGTCGGCGTGATGCCGAGCTCGGCCGCCAGCACTCGCGCCGCCCGGTCGGGATGGCGCTGCAAGAGGTGCACCGCCCGATCCTGCTGGACCATCCACGTCGTGATCGCGGCCGGATAGCGCTCGGCGAAGTCGTCGGTCACGACCGCCAGGTCGTAGGTGGCGTCGCCCTTCCTCGCGAGGTCGGCGCTGGTGATCAGGGTATGTCCACCACTCGCGACGAGTCGCGCGAGGTTGGGGTTCCACACGTACGCCCCGTCGATCTCGCCCCGTTGCCAGGCCGTGAGGATCTCGTCGGGTCCGGCGTCGACCAGCGTCACGTCGGCGGGGCCGAGTCCCGCCTGCTCGAGCACGGCCCGCAGGCTGAAGTCGGCCGTCGACCCGAACGGCGTGGCGAGGGTCGCCCCCCGGAGCTGTGCGATCGCCGTGATGCCGTCACGCACCACCAGAGCCTCCGCCGCACCGATGACGTCGAAGATCCAAGGAACGTGATACCCGATCCCAGCGGCGATCCCACGCGCGGCCGGACTGCTCCCGACGAGTCCGACATCGACCGTCCCCGCCTGCACCGCGTCATTGACCAGCGCACCCGATTCGAACCGCTGCCAGTCGATCACGACGTCCTTGCCGAAAGCCCGCTCGAGCCAACCCTCGTGCTTGACGATCAGGTCACCGTTCGGAACCCGCTGGTACGCGATCCTGATCCGCGTCGGGCCGTCATCCGACGATGTTGCGGCCCGAGTGGTCGCACCCACCGACGAGGCGACGAGCGCGAGCGCGAGCACGACCGCACCAACCACCGCCACGGTCGCCACCGCACGGACCTCACGAACGGAACGGACCTGCGTCACGGTGGGAACCCCCCTCATCCCAGCGCGTCGAGCGCCAGGTGGTGCGGGAACGCGAACACGTCGAGGGCACGGCCCGGCTCGGCGGCGGTGCGAGCCCACGAGTTGTACCGGCGCCCGGCGAACCACCACCGACCGTCGACCCGGCGGTGAACGTCGTGGTAGATGCCGTAGGCGATCGTGAACCGGCCGTCGGCCACGGCGTGGCGCAGCTCGCACATGTAGAGCCGGGCGGTGGCGTGATCAGGATCGCCGTCGGGCGCCAGGGCGACCACGCTGGAGAGCACCACGAACTGGAAGTAGTCGAACTCCTCGAGCCGCTCCCCGATGAACCCGCCCACGCCGTCGGGGCCGTCGACCCGCAGCGTGGTCGACCCGAGGTCGAGCTCGAGCACCAGGTCGGGGCGGAACAGGTCGTGGAGTTCACCCCAGGCCCGGCGGTTCACCACATCGGCGTAGGCCTGCTGGAGGGACCGGATCTCGGCCTCGTCGACCGTCCGGGCCAGGGCGGCGGGGTCAGGTGCGGTCATCGGAGGCTCCCCGGATCGGCGGGCGGGACGGTGCGGATCGGCAGGCGATGGATCAGGCCGTACCGTAGGGGAATGGCACCGCACTCCGCCGGGACCCCCGAGCTGCCCTCCGCGCCCCAGTGGCGGGGGGTCAGCCACCTCGCCCTGGTGACCCCCGACATGGACTCCACGGTGCGGTTCTACGCGGGGGTGCTGGGCATGCGGCTGGTGACCACCTTGATGGCGGGTCCGATGCGGCACTACTTCTTCGAGATCGCCCCCGGCAACACCGTCGCCTTCTTCGAGCTGCCGGATGCCGAGACCTTCGACAAGGCGGCCGGCACCCCGCTCCCCGACCGGGCGGTGCAGCTCGACCACCTCGCCTTCAACGTGGCCGACGAGGCCGCCCTCGACCAGCTGCGGGCTCGGCTCGAGGCCGCCGGGTGCGAGGTGACCGAGACGGTCAACCACCTCATCTTCCGGTCGATCTACTTCACCGATCCCAATGGGATCGCGCTCGAAGCCGCCTGCTGGGTCGTCGACGGCACCGCCCGCGACGACCCCGACGATCCCGTGCTGTTCGCCGACCCGGCTCCCGTCGCCGCAGTCGGCGAGCTGCGGTCGGGCACGTTGGCGTCGGTCCCTCGGACCCGCCTCGTCTGACCCGCAGCACCCACTCCCCCCGACCCACCCCCCGAACGGACGAATCACTCATGGAACCCGTCAGCAATCTCCGCAACGTCGCGATCGTCGCCCACGTCGACCACGGCAAGACCACCCTCGTCGACGCCATGCTGCGCCAGACCGGCGTCTTCCGCGTCAACCAGGAGGTCGCCGATCGGGTCATGGACTCGATGGACCTCGAACGCGAGAAGGGCATCACGATCCTCGCCAAGAACGCCTCCGTGCGCTTCGGCGACACCAAGATCAACATCGTCGACACTCCCGGCCACGCCGACTTCGGTGGGGAGGTCGAGCGCGGGCTCACCATGGTCGACGGCGTACTGCTGCTGGTCGACGCCAGCGAAGGACCGCTCCCCCAGACCCGCTTCGTGCTGCGCAAGGCGCTCGAGGCCCGGCTGCCCGTCGTCGTGGTGGTGAACAAGGTGGACCGCGCCGACGCGCGCATCGACGAGGTCGTGCACGAGGTCGAGGAGTTGTTCCTCGACCTCGACGCCGACGAGGACCAGATCGACTTCCCGATCGTCTATTGCAACGCCCGTGCCGGACGCGCCTCGCTCGACGCCGACGAGCCGTCGCTGCGCGAGGGTGGCGAGATGTCGGCCGACGGCCTGCGTCCGCTGTTCGAGGTGCTGGTGGAGCGCATCCCGGCGCCGCAGCACGACCCGGTTCACCCGCTCCAGGCTCTCGTCACCAACCTCGACGCTTCGCCGTACCTCGGTCGGCTCGCCCTCGTGCGGGTCCACCACGGCACGCTTTCGCGCAACACGCCCATCGCCTGGTGCCGCACCGACGGCACCACCGAGACCGTGCGGCTCTCCGAGCTCTTCGTCGCCGAGGGCCTCGAACGGGTGTCGGCCGACGCCATCGGCCCCGGTGAGATCGGGATCATCGCCGGTCTGGCCGACGTCACCATCGGCGAGACCCTCACCGACGTCGCCGACCCGCGGCCGCTGCCCGTCATGCACATCGACGATCCGTCGCTGTCGATGACCATCGGCATCAACACCTCGCCGCTGGCCGGCAAGGGGGGAGACAAGATGACCGCCCGCCTGGTGAAGAACCGGCTCGACGCCGAGGTGGTCGGCAACGTCTCGCTGCGCGTGCTCCCCGGCGACCGACCCGACGCCTGGGAGGTCCAGGGCCGCGGCGAGCTGCAGCTCGCAGTGCTGGTCGAGACCATGCGCCGCGAGGGCTTCGAGTTGACCGTGGGCAAGCCCGTGGTCGTGACCCGCGAGGTCGACGGCAAGATCCACGAGCCGGTCGACCGGGTGGCGATCGACGTGCCCGAGGAGTTCCTCGGCACCGTCACCCAGTTGCTCGCCGTGCGCAAGGGCCAGATGCAGCAGGTGGTCAACCACGGCACCGGCTGGGCCCGGCTCGAGTTCCTGGTGCCCGCCCGCGGCCTGGTGGGCTTCCGGACCGAGTTCCTCACCGAGACCCGGGGCACCGGGCTGCTCCACCACGTGTTCGAGGGCTACGCGCCCTGGCACGGTGAGCTGCGCACCCGCCGCAACGGCAGCCTCGTCGCCGACCGCACCGGGGTCACGACCGGTTACACCCTCATGAACCTCCAGGAGCGCGGCGAGTTGTTCGTCGGCCCGGGGGCCGAGACCTACGAAGGCATGGTCATCGGGGAGAACGCCCGTATCGGCGACATGGACGTGAACCCCACCAAGGAGAAGAAGCTCACCAACCATCGCGCCGCGGCGGCCGAAGAGCTCGAGCGCCTGGCGGTGCCGCGCAACATGTCGTTGGAGCACGCCCTCGAGTTCATCGCCGCCGACGAGTGCGTGGAGGTGACGCCCAAGAACATCCGGATCCGCAAGGTCGTCCTCGACGGCTCCACGCGCGCCCGGGCCGCCAAGAACCGGGCCAACGCCCCCGCCCCCACCCCCGCCCCTGCGTAGCACCCGGTCAGCGTTTGTTAGTTTGTACGCGCCAGGGGCGCGACAAACGAACAAACGCTAGGGAGCCGGTGTGGGGGTGAGGTCGGCGTCGAGGTCGAGGCCGAAGTAGCGGGCCGGGTTCTCGAGGGTGATCGTGCGCCGCAGGTCGTCGCGGCCCGCGAAGGCCTGGTCGAGGAACGCCTGCGAGTCGGGGAACGAACCCACCGAGTGCGGGAAGTCGGTCCCCCACATGATGTTGTCGACCGGGAGCAGATCGGCCATCGCGATCGCGACGGGATCGCGGATGATCGACACGTGACAGTGCCGGGCGAAGTACTCACTCGGGGTGAGCTCCATCTTCCGACCACCGAACGCGGTCGAGAAGATCTCGTGGTTGTCGTCCATGAAGAACAGGGTCGACGGGATCCAGGACGCGTTCGCCTCGGCGAAGTAGAAGCGGATCTCGGGGAACCGGTCGAACACCCCCGCGGCCATCAGCTGCGCAATGCAGTAGACCGGCGAGTGCGATCCGGCCCGCTGGGTGAGCGCCGACGCGTAGGGCTGGCCGGCCGTGCCCTGGGCGGCACCCGCCATCGGGGCGCGGATCTCGCCGAACCCGAAGTGGGGTGAGACCGCCATGCCCAGGTCGAGGCAGGTTTCCCAGAACCGGTCGTCCTCGGGCGCCGCGAAGCCGGTGCCGTTGGGGAATTGGTAGAAGGCCACCGACCGCAACCCGAGCGCGTGGGCGTGGTGCACCTCGGCCACGGCGTCGTCGATGGTCGAGATCGGGGTGACCGAGTTGCCGATCAGCCGGTCGGGCGCCACCGAGCAGTAGTCCTGCGCCAGCCAGGTGTTGTAGGCGCGGATCATCGCCACGTAGACCTCGCGGTCCTTGATCCCCTCCAGGAACCGCGACGCGAACACCGGTGGGAACAGGACCTCGGCGTCGATGCCGTCCTCGTCCTGCTCGCGCAGGCGCTGCTCCGCCGGGCCGGCGCCGTCGTTGGGCGAGCCGTCGGCCCGGTAGTACGAACCGGTGTCGAAACGGATCGGTCCGCGGCCGGTGATGTTCTGGCCGTTGCGCAAGAGGGGCTGCCCCTCGATCAGCCAGCCCTCGCCCCCGTCGGGCAGGCTCACCAGGCGCGGCGCTCGCTCCTGCCACTGCTCGGGGACGTACTTGGTCCAGAACGGCGGTGTCTCGACGTGACCGTCGGCGGAGATGACCTGGTACTTCCTGCCCATCGGGCCTCCTCGGGACGAGGGTGGGGTCGAACGGTGGCGGTTCAGGCGGCCGGGCCGCCGGACAACTCCGACGGCTCGATGCCCAGGTAACGCTCGAGGTTGCGGTGCGTGTTGACGATCCGGCATTCCTCGCTCGACAGGGCGAGGTGGGTGAACCCGGGCTGGTGGAACCCCTGCTGGACCCGTGGGGCCACGCTCACGTCGGCGTCGAGGACGAAGCCGAGGCTGACCTCGCCCTCACCCACCCGGACGTCGACCGGCCGACTCCGTGGCGCGTCGGGCCCCGCGGCGCGCGTGAAGCTGATCGCCGTCATGAAGGCGTGGTCGGGATCGGGCCCCGGGGTGGCGATCAGCACCGACAGGAGGTCGGGGGTCACCAGCACCGTGGCGTTGGGGAAGAGGTTGTACTGGATCAGCGTGAGCATCTGGTCGGGATCGAAGCGCGAGAGGTCGACGCCGTTGGCACCCTGGTGCGCCACGATGCGCGCCGTGATCACGTCGGAGAGCGTCTGGCCCGCCGGCACCTCCGGCACGGCGCCGGGTTCGGCCACACCCATGCGACCACCCTGGGTCAGCACGAACGACTCCCAGATCGACTGCTGGTCGAGCCCGTCGGCGAAGCGCGGGCTCGAGATCCCGTACCGCTGGGTCGACATGCTGGTGTGCCCCCAGATGGTCTGAGGGGCGTCGATGTCGTCCATCGAACCGAGCATCTCGCGGTGCAGGCCCTGCACGTGGTACGTCTCGCTGAAGGTGTCGACGATGGTCTTCCAGTTCGCGGCGACCGGCATGGTGACCATGTAGGTGGCCCGGAAGTCGTCGATGCCGATCCACGACGCGTGCTCCGGCATGCCCTCGAGCTGGCCGAGGAGCGCCGCCGCCGCCGGGTCGAGGTTCACGAACACCAGCGGCCCCCAGGTGTCGACCGACGCTGGGAAGAGCGGGAACTCGTCGTTGCGCAACCGCCCGAATCCCTTGCGCGACGGCACCTCGCGCAGGGCGCCCTCCAGGTTCCAGGCCCAGCGGTGGTACCCGCAGCGCAGTTCGGTGAGCCCCTGGCCCGAACCGGTGCACAACAGGTTGGCCCGGTGACGACACACGTTCTGGAACGCCCGCAGCACACCGTCGGCACCGCGCACGACCAACACGCTCAGGTCGCCGATGCGGTGCTCGTAGTAGTCGCCCGGCTCCGCCACGTGGTCGACGCTGCAGGCGACCTGCCACACCCGCGGCCACAGGCGTTCGAGCTCGCGGGCGGCGAACTCGGCCGAGAGGTAACGCTCGACCGGTACCAGCGTGGGCGACCCGCGGTCGCTGCCCGCGGCGGTGATGGCGGTCCCGACGGGGGCGTCTTCACCCCGGGCCCGGTCGAGTGCCTCGATCGTCACGGTCACCTCCACGTCAGTAGACGTACGAGCCCAGACCGCCATCGACGTCGATGGTGGCACCGGCCAGGTAGGTGGCCAGGTCCGAGCACAAGAACAGCACCACGTTCGCGATCTCGTCGGAGCGACCGAAGCGGCCGATCGGGATGTCGGTCGAACGGTCGGCGAAGACCTCCTCGATGTCGTCGAGGCCACGGGACGCCACGAGCTCGCGAGCCGTGCGTTCCCACATCTCGGTCCGGATGCGACCCGGCGCCACCGAGTTGATCAACACGTTGTCGGCCGCGTACTTGCGGGCCAGGGCCTTCGTGGCGACCGCCAGCATGCCCTTGGTGCCCGCGTAGTCGAGGATCGAGGAGTTGGGGTACTTCGCGGCCACGGTGTTCATCATCACGACCCGGCCCCACTTCGCCGTGCGCATGGCGGGGAGGAAGCGACGGGTCAGGCGCATGGCGGCCATCACGTTGAGCTCGAAGAGCTCGAACCAGGCCGCGTCGTCCATGTGGAGGAAGTTGCGCGACGGCGAGGCGCCGACGTTGTTGACGAGAATGTCGGGGGCGCCGAGCTCGGCCTCGACCGCATCGGCGAACGCAGCGGTCGCCCCGGCGTCCTGGAGGTCGGCGACGTGGCCCCGCACCGGGCCGGGCAGGTCGGCCAGCTCGTCGGCGAGGGCCTCGACCGCCTCGGCCGTGCGCGCGCAAAAGGCGACGGACGCCCCGTGCGTGGCCAACGCCCGGACCGTCGCCGCACCGATACCCACGCTGGCGCCCGTCACGACCGCTCGCCGCCCACCCAGATCGAGGTTCATTTCGGTAGCGTAGGCCGGGTGCCGCTCTCCCGCACCCCGGCTGGTTTCCTCGGCGACGGCGAACTGACCGTGGTCAGCTTCGACATCGACGGCACGATGGAGTTCGGCGACCCCCCAGGCCCCATCGCGGTGGACCTCGTGGAGGCGGTGGCCGCGCTCGGCCACGTGGTGGGCTCGGGCTCCGACCGGACCCGTTCCGACCAGGCGGCCCTCTGGGAGGCCCACGGGGTCGACGTGGCCTTCGTCGGAGGGAAGCACCACCTCCCCGAGGTCAAGGAGCGTTACCCGGCCGCGCGCTACGTGCACATCGGCGACACCGACGTCGACGCCCACTTCGCCAAGGTCGCCGGCTTCGACTTCTACTGGTCACACCAGTTCGACGTCACCGCCTGAGCCGGGGCGACGCCTCAGCGCAACGGGCGGAAGAAGGCCCGCAGGTCGTCGACGAGCAGGTCAGGCTCCTCGGCCGCGGCGAAGTGCCCGCCGCGGGGCATGACCGTCCAGCGGTGCAGGTTGGCGTGGCGCTCGGCCACGGCCCGGGGCACGAACACGAGGTCGTTGGGGAACACCGCGATGGCGGTCGGGGCCTCCAGGGCCGGGGTGCGGTCGTGCACGAGCCGCACCGGGTTCTTCCACTGCTCCCAGTAGTACCGCATGCTCGTGCCGATGGACTGGCCGAACCAGTAGAGGGTCACCCCGGCGAGGAGGTCGTCGCGGGAGATAGCGTCGAAGACGTCGCCGTCGTGGTCGCTCCAGAGCCGCCGCCGCTCGAGGATCCACGCCGCGAGCCCCGCCGGTGAGTCGTTGAAAGCGTAAGCGAGGGTCTGGGGGTCCGACGTGTGGACGGCCACGTGCGCGTTCGCCGGGGCCATCCGCTCCTGCATCTTGTCGTACCAACCCTGCTCGTCGGGCCCGTAGTCCTCGCGGCTCAGACCGCTGTAGTACGACACCGTGAGCAGCACCGGCAGGCTCAGGTGCGCTCCCACGAGGTGCGGCGCGAACTCATGCGCCATCTGGGCGCTCACCGACGCACCCCAGTCGCCGCCGTGCACCCCGAAGCGCCCGTAGCCCAGCACCTCCTGCACCAGTTGCACCCAGCGCGCCGCGGTGGCCCGCACCGCCACGCCGGTCGTGGTGAGCGGCCCCGACAACGGGTAACCGGGCAGTGCCGGCACGATCACGTCGAAGGCGTCGGCCGGATCGCCACCGTGGGCCGCCGGATCGGTGAGCGGACCGATCACGTGCTGAAAGTCCCAGAGGGTCCAGGGCCACCCGTGGGTGAGCACCAACGGCATCGGGTCGGGCCCACGGCCGCGGGCGTGGAGGTAGTGGATCGGCACGTGGTCGAGCACCACGCGGTAGTGCTCCCACTGGTTCATCGCGTCGGCGAGGCCCTGGAAGTCGAAACCGTCGCGCCAGTAGGCCAGCGTCTCTCCCAGCCAGTCCTGCTCGACCCCGTAGCGCCAGTCGGCGTTGCCGTAGTCACCCGGCCAGCGCGTGTTGGCCAGGCGGGCCCGCAGATCGGCAACCCCGGCCTCGGGGAACTCGATCCGGAGGCGCTCGGGGACCGGAGTCGACTCAGCCACCGACGTCGACCAGGACCTTGAGGCGCTCACCGCGCCGCAGCGGGACGAAGCCCTCGTCGACCACGGCATCGAGCGGGATGTGCTCGACCCAGCCGTTGGGCTGGTAATGACCCTCGGCCATGAGGTCGAGCACCGCCTCGAACACGCCCGGCTGGTACGCGAGAGCGGAACGGATCTCGAGCTCGTCCATCATCAGCATGGCCGGCTGCCACGGGACGATCTCCTCGTAGATGGCCACGATCACCAGGCGTCCGCGCGCCGCGAGCGAGCTCAACCCACCGCGGAACGACGCCGGCACTCCGGCACACTCGAACACGGCGTCGGCACCCCGGCCACCGGTGCGGGCGCGCACCTCGGCGGCGACGTCGTGGACGGCCGGGTCGAGCACCACTTCGGCACCGAGGGCCTCCACGGCGGCCCGACGGACCGGCGACGGCTCGACCATCACGATCCCCTCGTGGCCGAGGGCGCGCAGGCCGAGGAACGTCCCGATGCCGATGGGGCCGGCGCCGAAGACCACCGAACGGGCGTCGGGCGTGAGGTCGGCGCGCAGGATGCCCTGGTACGACACCGCCATCGGCTCCACCAGCGCGCCGCGCTCGAGCGACACCCCGTCGGGGAGGGCGAACACCATGTGCTCGGGCAGCAGGACGTGCTCGGCGAGCCCGCCACCCTCGGCCCCGCACCCGACGCACGAGAGCGGCTTGCACAGGTGCGTGTGCCCCTGCGCGCAGCGGTAGCAGGAGTTGCACTGGTGGAACGGCCGGACGGCCACGGGCGTGCCGACCGCGACCCGGGTGACGCCGTCGCCGACGGCGTCGACGACGCCGGAGAACTCGTGACCGAGCACGATCGGGCCGTCGGTGACCCCGAACGAGCCCTGGAAGTACATGTGGAGGTCACTGCCGCAGATCCCGTTGTGGGCCGGAGCGACGCGCACCTGACCCGGTCCGGGGACGACGTCGGGGAGGTCGTCGATCCGGATGTCCTCCTTGGCGTGGAGACGGACCGCGCGCATGCTCAGTCCCCTCCGGCGATGTCGGCGAGGAGCGCGGTCGTGCGCTCCCGGGTGGTGGCGTCGCCGTAGACGCTGGCGATGAGGTCGGTCACGCCGATCTCGGCCAGGCGGGCGACCTGGGCCCGGACCGCGGCCTCGTCGCCCACGATGGCGATGTCGCCGGGCCCGTCGACCCCTTCACGGTCGAGCATCGCCCGGTACGACGGCAGCGAGCCGTAGATCGCGAACACCGCCGCGGCCTCGTCCCGGGCGGCGGCGGCGTCGGGGTTGAGCGACACGGGGAAGCCCGCGCCCACCGTGGGAGCGGGCCGACCGGCGGCGGCCGCGGCCGCGGAGATGACGGGGATCACGTGCCCGGCCAAGGTGGCCGGACCGGTCATCCAGGTGGCAGTGCCGTCGGTGCGCGCCCCGGCCAGGGCCAGCATCTGCGGGCCGAGCGCCGCGACGACGGTGCGCACCGGCGTGGCGCCCCGCACCGACAGCGTGGCCCGAGCGGTGATCGTCTCCCCCTCGGCGTTGGCGGCTTCGCCGGCGAGCAGCGGCAGCAGCGCGTCGAGGTACTCGCGCAGGTGACGCACCGGCTTGTCGAACGACAGCCCGTACATCGCCTCGATGACCACCTGGTGCGAGAGACCGATGCCGAGCGTGAGCCGGCCGCCGGTGATCGACTGCACGGTGAGTGCCTGCTGGGCCAGCACGATGGGGTGTCGCGGGTAGGTGGGCACCACCGCCGTGCCGAGTTCGAGGTCGGGGACCTCACGGCCGATCACGGCGAGGACGGTGAGCGCGTCCACGCCGAAGATCTGCGGGATCCAGTAGGAGGCGAAGCCGGCGGCGGCCGTGGCGCGCGCCTCCTCGATCAGTCGGTCGACGGGGCCGTCGGCCCGGTCGCCGCCGAAGATGCCGATGCGCACGGTGGTGCTCCTTGGGAATGGGCCGGTCAGACCGGCAGGGTCGGGCGGACGTCGTGCTCGAGGAACTCGACCACCGACGTCGCGAAGACGTCGTTCTGGTCGCCGGCGACCATGTGCGACGCGCCGCCCACGTCGACGAGCTTGGCCCCGTGCACCCGGGCGAGGAAATCGGCCACGCCCTCGTCGGTGACGACGTCGCTGAGCTTGCCGCGCACGAGCAGCGTCGGCACGGCGATGCCGTCGAGCGCGGCGTCGAAGAGCGCCTGGTAGTTCTCCTGGGGAACCTCGGTGCGCCCGCGCGACATGAACGCCGGGTCCCAGTGCCAGTACCAGCGTCCGTCGGGCTTCTGGCGCAGCACCTTCATCAGGCCCGCCGGGTTGACGCGCTTGGGCCGGTTGGGGGTGTACGCCGCGATCGCCTCGGCGGCGTCCTCGAGGGTCAAGAAGCCGGCTGCCCCCGACTCCATGAAGGTCTTGATGCGGTCGATGCCCTCGGGATTGGAGCGGTGCGTGATGTCGACGACCACCAGCCCGCTCGACACGACCCGGTCGCTGGCTCCCTCGGCGATGATCGCGACGACTCCGCCGAGCGACGCCCCCACCAGCACCGGGGGTCGACCCAACTGGTCGGCCACGGCGATGCAGTCGGCCGCGAACGACGAGAAGGCGTAGTCGCCGTCGAGCGCCCATTCGCTGTCGCCGTGCCCCCGCAGGTCGAGGGAGATCGTGCGCCACCCGGCGTCGGCGAGGGTCTCGGCCGCGCTCCCCCAGGCATGGCGGGTCTGGCCACCGCCGTGCATGAGGAGCACCGGCCAGGCGTCGGGGTCGCCGCGGACGTCGGCCACGAGGTGGATCCCCTCGAAGCCCTCGTACCGGGTCAGGACGGGGTCGGCTGCCATGGGTGCATCCTGGCAGGCCTGCGGGCCCCTCAGCACTTGCTGACGGTGCCTGCCTTCCCCGTGGCAACCGCCTTGGCGATCCCGTCGACGGCGTCGTTGACGCACTTGCGCAGCGCCGTGACGTCCTTGCCCACCGCCGCGACCTGGCCGGCGGCGTCGACCTGCGAGGAGTCGATCGAGCGGACCTGCCGGTCGAGGGCGTCGAGTCGGGCCGCGAGCTGGGCCTCGAGGGTCGCCGACCGCGCCGCCCGGTCGGACGCCGCCTGGGCGTCACGGACCCGGACGAAGAGCACCCCGTTGACGCCCAGCAGCAGGGCCATCACCACCCCCACCACGAGCACTCCGACCCAGCCCCGGGAGCGGGGCCCGGCCGTGACCGGGGCGGGCCC
>JBAXBB010000079.1:0-14001 GCA_037142235.1 Actinomycetes bacterium | reverse complement strand
GCCCTCGACCGCGCCGGCGACCTGCTCTCCTGAGCGAGCGAGCGCGCGTCGGCGGCGGGGCCGCGGGCGGTTCTGATCCACCGAGGAACCGTGAGGATCCATTGGGTGGTTTGCGCACCGGTCGCTAGTCTCCGAGTTCCCCGGTGGGGGAGCGGGAGGATCGGTACGCCGATCCGCTCCGGGGGGTGGTCGGGGGGACCCGGTCCACTCCGGAACCGTGCGAGGCGGAGCAAGCATCGGAGAATGGCGGTCTCCCGGGGGGGAAGCGACACTTTGGTGTCGGTCCCACCCGGCCTGAGCTCGGGGGGTCGTTCGTGGCGAAGAAGCGGGTGGATCGGGACGAGGAAGACCTCGTCCGTCTGTACCTGACCGACATCGGGCAGTACCCGCTGTTGACCAAAGAGGACGAGGTCCGGCTGGCCCAGCAGATCGAGGCCGGCAACGAAGCCCGGTCCGAACTGGCCGGTGGCGGCAAGCAGCTCACTCCCGCCAAGCGGCGCGAGCTCCGACGGGTCGGACGCGAGGGCGACGACGCCCAGCGCACGTTCGTCCAGTCGAACCTGCGCCTCGTGGTCTCGATCGCGAAGAAGTACCAGGCGTCGGGCCTGCCGCTCCTCGACCTGATCCAGGAGGGCAACCTCGGCCTGATGCACGCCGTCGAGAAGTTTGACTGGCGCAAGGGCTTCAAGTTCTCCACGTACGCCACGTGGTGGATCCGCCAGGCCATCACCCGAGGCATTGCCAACACCAGCCGCACGATCCGTCTCCCGGTCCACGCCGGCGACACCCTGGCCCGCCTGCAGAAGGCCCGGTCGAGTCTGGAGCTCAAGTTCGGGCGGCCGGCCACGCTCGTGGAGCTCGCGGCCGAGGTCGAGATGCCCGAGGACAAGGTCACCGAGGCCCTGCGCTTCGCGTCGGAGCCGCTCTCGCTGTCGGAGCCCCTCCGCGAAGACGGCGACGCCGAACTCGGCGACATCGTCGAGGACCGGTCGGCCGAGTCGCCCTTCGAGAAGGCGGCCACGGCGCTGCTCCCCGACGAGATCGAGAAGTTGCTCGCTCCGCTCGACGAGCGTGAGCGACAGATCCTCGCGCTGCGCTTCGGCCTCGACCGGGGCGAGCCCCGCACGCTCGAGGAAGTGGGAGAGTTCTTCAATCTCACCCGGGAGCGGATCCGCCAGATCGAGGCCCGAGCGATGTCGAAGCTGCGTCACCCCTCGGCCGACACCGGTGCTCGCGACCTGCTCGCCGTCTGAATCACGGCTCACCGGTACCAGGTGCTCGTCCGGTCCGCCCTCGGGATTCTCGGGCTCCTGGTCGTCGTCGCCGTCGGGCGCGACGTCGTGACCACCGTGGTCACGTCCCGGGCGAAGAAGCACCTCTCTCCGGCGCAGCTCTCCTACCGCCTCACGTGGGGCGCCTACCGACGGATCGCCGGACGGATCGCCGACCCGACGGCCCGGGAGCGGTTCCTCGTCCCGTTCGGGCCGGCGTCACTCGTCGGCCTGCTCGCCGTGTGGGTGGTCTTGCTGGTCGCCGGTTGGGGTCTGACGTGGTGGTCGTGGTACGGGCACGTGCACGGTCTGCACACGATCTGGAGTGGCATCTTCTTCTCCGGGGTGACCTTCCTCACCATCGGATTCGGCGACCTCGTGCCGGTGAGCGGGGTCACCCGCATGCTCACCCTGGCCGAAGGCCGGATGGGGTGCTCACCACGGCGATGGTGATCGGCTTGGTCCGCGTTTTCGCCGACGGTGGCGACCTCTTGCCGGTGCGCTTCCGCCCGGCCGCGCGCCCTATCCCGTTGCCGCGCTCCGACGGGGTCACGACGTGACCGGGGGTTCGGGCGGGGACCAGCCCAGCGGGGAGTCCGACGCCACCACCGGTCCGTCGCCGGCGGTCGTCCCGGAAGTGGTGGGGCGGCCGGCCCCGCCGGGGGTCGCCGACCTGGTGGTGCGCGGGGCTCGGGTCGGGGTCGACGCCGCTGGGCTCCTCGCCGCCGAGGTCGCCGGGGCCACGCTCCGGCTCGCTCGGGTCGTGCTCCCGCCGGTCCTGGCCGAGCGTCCCCTCGACGCGGTGGAGCATCTGGTCGACGAGCGCCGCGACGTGGCGAAGGCCCGCGAGGCCGAGAGCCGCGACGAGGCCCTGGACGGCGTCCGGGTGCTCGTCGGGCAGATCGCCGGGTTGGTGATCGACCAGATCGACATGGACGAGCTGATCGGGCGGATCCCGATCGACGAGGTGATCGCCCGGGTCGACGTCGATGCCATCATCTCCCGGCTCGACGTCGGTGCGATCGCGAACCAGGCCATCGACGCGGTCGACATCGGTGCGATCGTGCGCGACTCCACCACCGGTCTCGCCGGTGAGACCCTCGACGTGGTGCGGGCTCAGGCTCTGGGTGCCGATCTCCTGGTGGCCCGGGCGGCCGACTGGTTGCTCCGTCGGCAGGGTTCGCGCGACCTCACCTTCCCGGAATACGCCGCGTCCGAGCCCCTCGGACCGCGCCCCGACCGAGCCGAGGACGGGCCCCGATGAGTCGTCCGATCCGTCAGCCCCGGGCGCGACGGCTCCAGGGCACCCGGGCCGGGGTGGTGTCGCGGCTGCTGGCGATCGCCATCGACGTCGCCGTGGCGTGGCTGATCTTCTTGCTCGTCGTGTCGACCGCGGGGCTGGTGTGGGACTTCCTGCATTCCGGCCCGGTCCGGATCGGGAGCCCGGGACCCTGGTGGACGGCCGTCTTCACCTGGGCGATCCTGGTGGCCGTCTTGACCTTCGGCGGCGCGACCACGGGTCGGACGGTGGGCAAGCAGGTGCTCGGTCTGCGCACGGTGCGGGTCGACGGCTCGCCGCTGCGGGTCCGCGACGCCTTCCTGCGTGCGGTCACCTACACGATCGTCCCGATCGGCGGTCTCTGGATGGTCGTCGACCGCCGCAACGCCTCGGTCCAGGACCATCTGCACCACACGGTGGTCGTCTACGACTGGGTCCCTCGGGTGGACCCGGCGCGCGTCACCACACGCTCAAGCGAGGAGCCGACGTAGCTCGGTGCAGGCCAGTTCGACGTGTCGATCGGCGAGGTCCTTTGGCATCCCGGCGATGCTGGCCCAGAGGTACACCGCTTGGGCCGGAACGTCCGCCGTCACCGCCCGGACGTGGGCGGCGGCGCCCTCGGGCGTGAAGACGCCGAAGCGTGGCGGCGCGCCGTCACGACCCGGCGCGCACCACTTGTCGGGGTCGATCGGACGCGGCACGGGTGCGCCGGTGTCTTCGACCCCGTAGCGGTGGTAGGAATCCCACTGGTACGAGAGGTGAGGTCGGATGCGTCCCCACGCGGCTTCGGGGTCATCGGCGATGACGAGGTTCACCACCGCCGCGCACCGCGCGGACTCCGGATCGTGGCCACCCGCCTCGAGCCCCGCGCGGTAGGGCTCGAGGAGCGCTGGGTCGAAGGCCAGGAGCCCGGCCCCGAGCTCGCCGGTGAGCCGGGCGCCGCGCGGGCCGAAGAAGCCGCCCCACAACGGCAGCGGACGCTGGACGGGCAGTGGGGTGACGCCACCGGTCTCCCACAGCCTGATCACCTCGCGCAGGACCGCCTCGGTGCGGGCGAACCGCTTCTCGAAGGGTCGACCGAAACGTATGTACTCCGGAACCCGGTAGCCCAGGCCCACCCCGAGGTCGAGACGACCGTTGCTGAGGATGTCGACCATCGCCGCTTCCTCGGCGAGGTGCGCCGGTTCGCGCAGGGCGGCGAGCAGCACGGCGGTACCGATGCGGATCGAGCGGGTTCGGGCGGCGATCGCGGCGGCGAAGGTGAGGGGCTGGGGGAGGTAGCCGTCCTCGAAGAAGTGGTGCTCGGAGAGCCACACCGACGAAGCCCCGAGTCGTTCCGCCTCCTCCACGACCTCGAGCGACCGGGCGTAGTGGTCGGGCCACGGCACGGCCCATCGAGGCGGGTTGCGCAGGTCGAGGTAGATCCCGACGTCCATCAGTCCTCCGGGGTGAAGAGCACGATCGTGGCGTCGTCGCCGTCTTCGAAGGTGGCGCGCACGCGCCGGCCGATGGTGACGGACTCCGGGTCGCACCCGACGACGCTGCTGACCAGCCGGACTCCCTCGTCGAGGTCCACGAGGGCGTATACGTACGGCACGAGGTCGGCGAACGCCGGGTTGGCCGGGCGACGTACGACGGTGCACGAGTAGACGGTGCCGCGCCCGCTGACTTCCACGAACGGAAGGTCGGTGGCCAGGCACCCGGCGCAGAACGCCCGCGGTGGGTGCTGGAGGCGGTCGCAGTCCGGGCAGTGCTGGATCACGAGCCGGTGCTCGCGGGTGGCGTCCCAGAACGGCTCGGCCTCGGGGCCGAGGTCGGGGGCGGGCCGGCTCATCCGTCGACCCGCTCGAGCACCAGGGAGCACTGCTCCGCGAGGACTCCGCCGTTGCCGTTGACGAACGCCAGTCGGCAGTCCGCAACCTGACGGGCACCGGCGTCGCCGCGCAGCTGTACCACGGCCTCGGTGACGTGGCTGGCGCCACCGGCGAGCCCGGCCTGGCCGTACGAGAGCTGACCGCCGTGGGTGTTGGTGGGGAGGTCACCCCCGAACGTGAGGTCGTGGTCGGCGACGAACGGTCCTCCCTGCCCCTTGGGGCAGAAGCCGGCGTCCTCGAGGGTCAGGAGCACGGTGATGGTGTAGCAGTCGTACACCGAGACGAGGTCGATGTCGTCGGGGGTCACCCCCGCTCCGGTGAAGGCCCGCCCGGCGGACTCCACGATCCCGGTCCGGGTGATGTCGGGGAGTGACGACAGCGACGAGTGTGTGACCTGCTCACCGAAGCCCCGGAGCATCGCGGACGGGTGTGGGGCCTGCCGCGCGACGTCGGGGGTGGTCACCACGAAGGCGGTCGCCCCGACGCACGGCATGACGATCTCGAGGAGGCGGAGCGGATCGCTGACCAGGGGAGAGGCCAACACGTCATCGACGGTGATGGGTCGACCGTGGAAGATCGCGTCGGGGTGGGCGCAGGCATTGGTGCGCTGGTCGACGGCCACTTTGGCGCGCTGGGCGTCGGTCGTGCCGTAGAGGTGGGCGTGGCGGGCGGCCGCGAGGGCGTAGCCGGAGTTCACGCCCATCGGGCCGAACGGACGGTCCCACTGCGCCATCGGGAGGGCGGGCCACGAGGGCGGTCCGGTGGACGGCCGCTCGGGGCCCCGGCGCGACCGGTTGGGTGCCTCAGCGAGGACGCACAGCACGCTGCGGCAGGCGCCCGTGGCGATCGCCGCCGCGGCGCGCCAGACCATGCCGGCCGCGGTGGCGCCACCGAGGTCGACGAGGTCGCAGTACGACGGTCGGAGGCCGAGCACGTCGGCCACCATCGACGCGATGGTGAGTGGGGCCCCGGCGAAGGTCGGGGCGAGGAGCAGGCCGTCGACGTCGGCCGGGGTCAACGCCGCGTCGATCATGGCGTCGCGCGCCACGGTGCTGATGAGGGAGAGGGGCGTGGCGTCGCCGGGGTCGCGACGCGGCGGGGTCTCGGCGATACCGGCGATGGCGGCCGCGGGGGCGTGCGTCCGGCTCAGAACTGACCCTTGTCGGTCCATCGGCCTTTCCCGTCGTAGGCGACGACGTGCGCCTGGAGGGAGCACAGGGCCTTGAGCCCCGGAGAGGCGGTGCCGTCGCAGGTGTAGGTGGATCCTCCGCCGAGGAAGAGCGGAACGGTCTTGGTGGCCCGGAGGGCGGCGGTGGTGCTCGCACCATCGACGGCGGTGCCGGTGGGGACCGAGCGCTGGGCGTTCGTCAGGTTCATCACCGCGGCGAAGCCGGCCTGGGCGTAGACGTCGCCGGGGTCGGTCCGGGGTGCGAAGCGCTTCATCGCCTTCGTGTAGGTCCGGACGTCGGCATTCGCCCGGTCGAGGGTGATGGTCTGGCGCACGAACAGTGCGCCGGTGGCGGCGGCGCCGGCGTCCGCGAGGACGTCGGGGTCGGAGCACAGCGCCGGGAGCACGACCGGCAGCGTGCGCGTGCCGCGCGCCTTCATGGTCGCGCTGCAGGCGGGACCGTTGAGCAGGCCGACGACAGCGTCGGGATTGGCGGCGAACGCGGGCCCGACCGCGGCGGCGAGGTCGGTGGCGCCGTCGGGGATGGGCACCTCGATCACGGACATCCCGGCCCGCTGGAAGATCGGTGCGGCGAACGCCTTGACGCCGCTGCTCGCCGCGGGCACGTTCGGGTACGGCACGGCGACCTTCTTCACGGTCGCCAGGGTCTTCAGGTAGCCGGCGGACGTCGAGAAGAGACCGACGAAGTCCGAGCCGAAGCAGAACGAGGTGTACTGCCCGGAGAGCGTGGTGTTGGTGTTGCAGGTCTGGCCCACGTACGGGATGCCGGTGAAGGTGAGGGCGGCGAGGTTGTCGCTGACGCCACCGGGCTGCACCGCGAGGACGGCGGCGGGCTTCGCCGCGACGGCCTGGTCGACGCAGACCTTGCCCTGCTCCACCGTGCCGTCGGTGAGGCACTCGACGAGCTTCAGGGGCCTGCCTCCGATCCCGCCGGTCGCGTTGACCTGCGCGGTGGCGGCGCGCGCCCCCGAGCGGGCGGGCAGGGTCGACGACGAGGCGTCGAGGTTCACGAAGTGCACCACCACGGGGGGCCCCGTGGTTCGGTTCGTGGCGGCGCCGGCCGGCGCGGCGGTTCCTCCCCCGACCCCCACCCCGACGAGCAGGGCACCGAGCGCCGCGACCACGGTTGTCGCGTGGCGCAAGATCGTGGGTCGGCGGGCGGTCACGGCGCCATTCTCGCCGGTCGGGGACCCGCGGTCCGACACCGGGGTCCTCCGACTCACGCCGTCTTGCCGCTCCGGCGTCGGCGCGGGAGCCCGGCGTCGATCCGGAGGAGGGTGAAGAGTGCCGACCGCAGTTCCGGGGCGGCCTGCCCGAGGCTCCCCTCCCGAAGGGCGACCTCGGCCACCGCCGCGGTCGCCAGAAGGGCGGTCGTCGACCACCGGCTCGAGGGCGTCGAAGATCTGATCGTGGAACCGGGCGTGGAGTGCCCGGATGGAGTCGCGGCGGCGGGGGAAGTGCTGGAAGAACGCACCCTTGCTCATCGCCGCCTCGGCGACGACCGCGTTGGCGGAGAGTCGGGCGATGCCCGTGCCGAGCGGGGCGGCCAGCAGTCGTCGGCCGGCCTCGAGGAGGGCGGTGCGTCCGGGCTCGGCGGGACGGGCCATCAGGGGCGTGACGGGGTCGCCCAGCGGGCGCCCGTCGTCGGGACCGACTCCAGGAACGACGCGACGAGGGCCGCCCACGCGTCCGGGGTCTCGGCGTAGGGCTCGTGACCGCTCGGGAACCGGTGGAGGTCGATCCCGAGGGCCGTGGCCGCTCGGCGGCCATCGGTCACGGAGGGGAACGGGGTCGAAGCGGCCCCAGGTGAGGAGGGTCGGGACCGCTGGTGGTGCGGTGGCGCGGAGGTCGTGTCCGGGCTCGGTGAAACTGCGCCAGACCGCGGCGAACACCGCTCGGCGGGCGTCGTCGCGGGCGACGGACCGTGCCTCGGCCAGGGCATGCCGCGTCGTGGGGTTGCGCCGGCGGAGGTACAGGTGTGCGAGCGGCACGATGGTGCGACGAGCACCAGGCCCGCGACGAGCTCGGGCCGGGCGCTGGCCGTGCCCAGCGCCGCGTACCCGCCGACGCTGCTCCCCACCAGCACGAACGGACCCCAGCCCTGCCGGACGGCGAGGTCGTCGAGGATCTCGCCGAGGCAGGAGCGGTACGACAGGGCCCCCCGGAAGTGCTCGGGGTCAGGGACGCCGCTCGCGCCCTAGCCGGGCCAGTCGACGGCGACGGTGCGGCGGGTCCGGGCGAGCACCGGCGCGACGGCGTCGAAGTCCGCGCCGGAACCGGGGTTGGTGTGGAGGAGGACCACCGAAGGTCCGGAGCCCCGGACGTGCACGACGACGTCGCCGATCGTCGTCGGGATCCGCTCGGTGGAGGCTGCCGCCATCACGGGAAGATGACCGACCGGTCTCGGTCATCCTCCCGTCGGCGTTCCACGGGGTCCGTGGGTCGGCGGAGGTGGCAGGAATCGAACCCACCGGACGGGGATCGCCCGTCCCACTCGTTTTGAAGACGAGGGGGGCCACCAGGCCCCGTTCACCTCCGGGACCGGTTTACCACCTCAGTCAGCGGGCGGTGGGGCCGTGGGGGGATGGTCGGCGGGGCCGACCCGGTCTGGCTCGCGGGGTGCGGCCCACGCGGCGAGCGCCTCGGTCAGCGACAGCCAGAGCAGGGCGATGCCGGCCAGGACCACGACGAGGCTCACGAGGGCGCTGGGGCTGACCACGGCGTACAGGCCCACCACGAGCAGTCCGGCGGCCCGCCACCAGTGGGTGGACCGCGCTCGGCGGGCCGGAGCCGGCAGGCGGGGAGCGAGGGCGCCGACCGCAACGCCTGCGGACGCCGGCACCGGAACCGGCAGGGGGGTCGTGGGCGAGGCGCCGGTCGCAGCAGTTGCCACGGCGGCGGTCGCGGCGGCGGGCGTCGACACTGGTCCGCCGCCGGAATCAGTACGGGCGGCGTGGCTGCGCAACCACCGGACCCCGGACCCCAAGGCTCGGGTGAACGCGGACCACCCGCCGTGACGATCGATCCAGCCTCCGAGGAGACCGATCAGGAGACCGACCACGCCGAGCGCGATCGCGGCTCCCACGAGGCCACGCGTCATCACCTGGTACACGTCTTGGGCGGCGGACGCGTTCACCTGGGTGTGGATCGCGATTCCGATGGCGATCCGGATCGTCACCTGCACCACGAGCAGGATCGCGAAGCCGACCAGCATCGACCACCCGACGAAGGCCAGGGTCCGCCAACGTCGGGGTGAGATCGCGAGCGCGAGGGCCAGCAGCGCGAACGTCACGACCGTGACCAGCACGGTGACCGTGTGGGTGAGGCTCGTGATCCGGTCGACCAGTCCGAGCTGCGTCCGGTCGAGCACCTTGACCTCGATCTTCCGACCGGACGGGATCTTCTCGGCCAGGCCGGGGGCGATCTGCTTCAGGGCCAGCCGGACGTCGTCGACGGTGTGGGAGAGGTCGATCACGGCCTCCTTCGCCCCACCGTTGACCACCGCCTCGTGCACGTGGGTCAAGGCGGTGGCGAACACGTGTTGGAACGCGTCGCTGGTGACGATCCCGCGGACGACCGCGGCGATGATCGGCTCCGCCAGGCGGACGTCGCGGCCGGCGGACCGACTGATCTCGTTGGTGATCGTGGCGGTGAGGGCGTCTTGGACCGAGGACTCCTGCAGCACCTTCGTGGTGCCGGTGGCGAAGCGCTGTGAGTTCAAGAGGTTGCGGTTGGCCCACCACCCGAAGGTCGAGACCACGAGGAGGACCGTGGCGAGCACGACGATGAGCCCGGAAGTGAAACGGCGCATCCGGGGATTGTCCCAGCCGGGCCCGGCGGGCCGGTGGATGCAGGGTGTCCGTCCGGGGCTACGATCATTGCGTAGGGCTGACCGGTCCGACCAAGGGAGTCCCCGTGAAGAAGCTGCTCGTCCTGGTGATCCTGATCGCACTCGGCGTGGCCGTCGCCAAGAAGGTCCGCGACGCGTAGTCGCACCTCGCGCGCTCCGTGGAAGGAAGGACTCCCCCCGGGGCTTGACCGGTCGGTGGTGTCGGCTCCTACGATGCCGCCATGACCGACCTCGGGCCGCTGACGCCGGCCGATGAGTACCTCCACCACCAGATCACCGACACCTTCGCGACGGTGTTGCAGTCGGACCGGTCGTGGACCGAGAAGATCTGGGCGATGGCCGCGGCGCGTGACGGGTCGTTGTCGATCGGCTTCGGCCTGGGCAAGTACGCCAACCGGGGTGTCATGGACGCCGTGGCCGGCGTGTCCCGGCAGCGGGAGCAGTGGACGGTGCGCGCCAGCCGCGAACTCGGCTCCTCCCGCGACCTCACCGTCGTCGGGCCGATCGAGTACGAGATCGCCGAGCCGCTGCAGCGGATCCGGTTCGTGCTCGAGCCCAACGAGCACCAGCCCGTCGCGTTCGACTACACGATGAGTGGCGTCGTGCCGCCGTTCCTCGAACAGCGCGAGGTGCACCGCGCGCCTGACGGGTCGCGTCTCGATGCCGACGTCGTGCGCTATCACCAGGCCGGGGTCGCCGAGGGATGGGTCGAGGTCGACGGCGTGCGCTCGGAGATCACCCCCGAGGCCTGGGTCGCCACCCGAGACCACTCGTGGGGTGTGCGTTACGCCGTGGGAGCGCCCGTGACCGACGTGCGTGGTGGCCCGGTGCCCGCCGACCTCGGCTCGCTCTCGATGTGGTGCCCGGTCACGTGCGAGCGTCCCGACGGTTCGCGCTATGCGCTCCACTGGTACTACCAGCGCACCACGCGTGGGTCGTGGCAGAAGGTCGAGCTCCAGGGAGGCGTGGAGCGACCCGACGGCGGCAAGGACCACTTCGTCGCGCTCACCCACGACCTCGAGTTCGACCCCGTCAACCGCCGCTTCCTGCGGGGCGAACTCCGGTTCGTGACGGCCGACGGCTCGGAGCGACCCCTGCGCGTGGAGGCGGTGTCGGAGACCGGGTTCCTGCTCGGGGCGGGTCTGTACTTCGGCCTCGACGGCCACTGGCACGGACAGTGGCGCGGACCGCTGATGGTGGAGGGCGAGCACACGCCCGACTGCACCGATCTCGAGACGGTGCACCGGCTCCATCAACTGCGCGACTGCATCGTGCGGGTCGAGGACCCGGTGGGCGGTGGCGTGGGCTGGGGCAACCTGGAGTCCATCGCGTTCGGTCCGCACCCCGACCTCGGACTCTCGGCGGAGACCTCCTTCCGCTGACGGGTCGAGGTCCTCGCCCACCGACCCTTGACCGGGCAGGTCGGCAGGAATAGGGTGCGGTCGCTTCCCGTGAGCTTCCCCGAGCCCTGCCGACCCTTCCGTGCGTCGGCGTATCCGGGAGGTTCTCCGTGCTCCTCGCCCTCTGGTCCCCCAAGGGCGGCTCCGGCACTTCGGTGCTCGCCGCCGCCTGCGCGTCCGTCCTCGCCCGCTCCGGTGGGTGTCGCCTCGTCGACCTCGCCGGCGACCAGCCGGCGGTGCTCGGCCTGGGCACCGACCCCGAGACCGGGGTCGCCCAGTGGCTCGCCGCCGGTCCCGAGGCCCCGGTCGACGCCCTGGCCCGGCTGGCCACCGAGGTCGCGCCCGGCCTGCACCTGATCGCGGCCGGAGCGCCGCGCGTGCTGGCCCCGGCCGCCGCGGCGGAGGCGGGGGCGGCGCTCGGTGCCGCGCTGGCGGCCGCCGAGTGGCCGTGCGTCGTCGACGCCGGCCGTGCCGACACCCCGGCGGCGCGCATGGTGGTGGAGGTGGCCGATGCCTCCGTGATCGTGTTGCGCGGCTGCTATCTCTCGCTGCGCCGTGCCGTGCACCATCCGCTCACCCGGCGCGCGGTGGGCGTGGCCTTCGTCGACGAGCCGGGTCGGGCCCTCGGCCCCAACGAGGTCCGGGAGGTGCTCGAGCGTCCGGTCCTGACCCGCGTCCCGGTGCGCGGCCCGATCGCCCGCGCCGTCGACGCCGGGGTGATCGCCGTGCGCACTCCGGAGCCGTTGGCCCGGGCCGCCGCGCGTGTGCTCGAACGCGCCCTGCCGAGCGCCCCGGTCGCACCGGCACGAGCGTGAGTCACGACGCGCTCAAACGGCGCGTGCACGTACGCGTCCTCGCCGAGGTGCCGGCAGCGACGACCCGCGACGAACTCATGCCGGTGGTGTCCGAGTACGTCCGCGACGACGACCCACTCCTGACGCGCCCCGTCCACGACCGGCTGGTCGGCGAGCTCCTCGACGAGATCGCCGGCCTCGGTCCGCTCGAGCCGCTGCTCGCCGATCCGACCGTGTCGGAGGTGATGATCAACGGTCCACACCGGGTCTACGTGGAGCGGGCGGGCCGCCTCGAGTCCGTCGACGTCCCCCTCGACGCCGCCGCGGTGCACCACCTCGTGGAGCGGGTGGTCGGGCCGCTCGGCCTGCGTCTCGACCGGTCGTCGCCCATCGTCGACGCGCGTCTCCCCGACGGCTCGCGCCTGAACGCCGTGATCCCGCCGCTCGCCCTCGACGGACCGTGCGTGTCGGTGCGCCGGTTCCCGGCCGAGCCGCCGGGGATCTCGGCCTTCGGGCTCTCGCGTCCGGCGCTCGCCTTCCTCGGTTGGGCGGTGACCACGGGCTCCAACATCGTCGTCTCGGGAGGCACCTCGGCGGGCAAGACCACCCTCTGCAACGCCTTGGCCGCCGCGGTGCCCCCCACGACCCGGGTCGTCACCATCGAGGAGACGGCCGAACTCCGTCTTCCGCTCCCGCACGTCGTCAGGCTCGAGGCCCGTCCGGCCAACGCCGAGGGCGCGGGCGCCGTGACGGTCCGCGATCTCGTGCGAGCCGCCCTGCGGATGCGACCCGACCGCATCGTGGTGGGAGAGGTGCGTGGCGCCGAGGCCTTCGACCTCCTCCAGGCGTGCAACACCGGTCACGACGGCTCCCTCACCACGGTGCACGCCAACGGCCTCGACGCCGTGCCCGAACGGCTCACCGCTCTGGTGCTCACGGCGGCCACCGGTCTCCCGGTCGATGCCGTGCACGTGCAGTTGGCCACCGCCTTCGACCTCGTGGTGCACGTGACGCGCCACCAGGGCCACCGACGGGTCCAAGCCATCGGCGAGATCAGGCTGCGCCGGTCCCGGGTGCGGGTCGCGCCTCTCTTCGACACCGTCGCGGGTGCGTTGGTCCCCGTGGGTGCTCCCGAGCGGGCGCCGCGGCGGCCCGACGCGCCGCCGCCCGATCCCGGATGGTTCGGGTGATCCACGCGGTGGTGGTGGCGGTCGGCGTGGTCACGGCGCTGCTGCTCGGACGCGCCGCGCGCCGTTCACCGACCCGGGCCCGGGCCCGGGCGGCCTCCGTGCGGCGCGGGTGGCGTCTGCCCGCCCGGGCGCGCGGGCCGATCGAGCGTGCCCTGCGCGACGCGGACCTGGCGCTCGATCCGGAGGCGGCCTTGCGCCTCCTCGGTGCGACCGTGGGGGTGGTCGCCGTGGTGGGAGCCGTGGTGGCGCCGAGCCTGGTGCTCCCGGGCGTGGTGACGACGCTCGTGGCCGCACCCGTCGGGCTGCTCGTGGCCCGGCGCAGGTCGCGGCGCGCGTTCCTGTTGGCCCTGCCGGGGTTCGTCGAGGAGACGGCGGCGCGCCTCCGGGCCGGCTATCCGGTCGCCGCGGCCCTGCACGCCGCGGCGGAAGCGGGCGGCCCGGTGGGTGCCGACCTGCGGCGCCTCGACCGGCGGGTCGCTCTGGGAGCTCCGCTGGCCGAAGCGCTGGGAGCCTGGGCCCGCGAACGTGATCTCGACGCGGGCCGGGCCGTCGCCGGGGCACTGGTGGTGGCGGCGGCCACCGGTGGCGCCGCGGCGTCGGCCCTCGACGGATTGGCACGCTCGTTGCGTGACCAGCAGGCCGCGCGGGCCGACGCGGCGGCCTGGTCGGCGCAGTCGCGCCTCTCGGCGGTCGTGGTGGGCCTGGCGCCGGTCGGATTCCTGGCGTTCTCTGCGATCGCCGACCCGCACGCCGTAACCGTCCTCGTGTCCACCGGGGTGGGTCGCCTCTGCCTGGTGGCGGGCCTGTCGTTCGACGCGCTGGGAGCCTGGTGGATGCACCGGATCGCGACGAGCCCACCGTGAGCGGAGTCGTGTTGCTGAGCGTCGGGTGGGGGGCCCTCGTCGCCTCGCCGTTGGTGGTCGCCGCGCGTCGGCGCGGCGCGCGCGACCGGATCACGCACCTTCGCGGGGAGCGCGGGGAGCGCGGAGCGCGTCGCCGTGCCGACCCGCTCCACCTCGTCGGTCGGGCCGGGGCGCTCGGGCGGGTGGTGATCGGGTTGGCCACCCGCCCGCGTCGACGCGCCGCCGCGGCCGAGGTGGCGCGCGCGGTGCCGCTGACCCTCGACGTCGTGATCGTGGCGCTCCGAGCCGGAT
>JBAXBB010000078.1:0-14141 GCA_037142235.1 Actinomycetes bacterium | reverse complement strand
TGGAAGCTCGGCCTCTACGGCGTGAACCCGAAGGTCCCCTATGACGCCACGGCGACCAGCCGATCGCCACGCCCACCAGCACCAACCCCATCAGCACCAGGACCACGCCGAAGCCGCGGTCCACGCCGAGACCGATCGAGCCCGACCACGCCCCGGCCGAGCCGCCGGGCGCCTGCGGGTCGAGCGAGCGCACGGCGTCGAGGCCCACCGAGTCGAACGAGCCCGCGTCGAGCCGGACCCGCACCGTGTCGGCCTGACCGATCCAGAGCGGCTCGCTGGCGTGGCCGACCTTCGCCGCCGCGCGGGCGTCGGGGCTGTTGGCGTCGGGTGTCGCGTCGGCGATGCCCACGGTGCCGAGCGAGACCCACTGACCCCGCCGACCCCGAGCCTCCACCGAGAACTGCGCGCCCGGGTCGCCGGACCAGGCGACCCCCACCAGGCTGCCGTCGACCTTGGCCTCGCCCGTCCAACCCGGTCCGGCCGGACCGGGGGACGCCGGTGCCTCCGCCACCGCGGCGCCGTCGGTGGGCGCCGGGGCCCCGAGGGCGACATGGGTGTCGGTGGGTGCCGGGAGCGACCCGCCACTCTCGGCGAGCGCCGGGACGCCGAAGCACAGCAGGAGCGCCGCCGGCACCAACAGGACCAGCCGGAGCCGGTGGATCGGTCGGTTGGGTCGCTGCGGCACGCGTGGGCTCCTGAAATCGCGATCGACCGGCCCCGCCGGTCGCCCTCCGCCCCTCCGCCAGTGTGCCAGGCCTCACCCCGCCGGCGGGCGCACCCACCCCGGCCGGGCCCGCCGCCGCTCCGGGCGGGCCCGGGAGACTCCCGACCGGTCCGAACTAGCCTCGGTTCCGTGGCCAACGATTCCTTCCCCACCCCCGAATTCCCCGTCGCCTGGCGGACCCTCGCCGAGGGAGAGCTCAAGGGCGACCCCGCCGGGCTCGTCCGGATGACCCCCGAGGGCATCCCGGTCAAGCCGCTCTACACCGAGGCCGACCTCGAGGGCCTCGAGACCGCCGGGAGCCTGCCGGGCATCGAGCCCTTCGTGCGGGGCGTCCGGGCCACCATGTACTCGAACCGGCCCTGGACCATCCGCCAGTACGCCGGCTTCTCCACCGCCGAGGAGTCCAACGCCTTCTACCGCCAGAACCTCGCGGCCGGGCAGATGGGCCTGTCGGTGGCCTTCGACCTCGCCACCCACCGCGGCTACGACTCCGACCACCCCCGGGTGATCGGCGACGTCGGCAAGGCGGGCGTGGCCATCGACTCCGTCGAAGACATGAAGACCCTCTTCGACGGCATCCCGCTCGACCGCATGTCGGTGTCGATGACCATGAACGGCGCCGTGCTGCCGGTGCTCGCCGGCTACATCGTCGCCGCCGAGGAGCAGGGGGTGAGCCAGGACCTGCTCCAGGGGACGATCCAGAACGACATCCTCAAGGAGTTCATGGTCCGCAACACCTACATCTACCCGCCCGAGCCGAGCATGCGGATCGTGTCCGACATCATCTCGTACACGGCCACCAACATGCCGAAGTTCAACTCGATCTCGATCTCCGGCTACCACATGCAAGAAGCCGGAGCGACGGCGGTGCAGGAACTCGCCTTCACCCTCGCCGACGGCCTCGAGTACGTCCGCTACGCGCTGGCGAGCGGCCTCGACGTCGACGCCTTCGCCGGCCGGCTGTCGTTCTTCTTCGCCATCGGCATGGACTTCTTCATGGAGGTGGCCAAGTTGCGCGCCGCTCGGCTGCTGTGGGCGCGCATCATGCGGGGCTTCGACCCGAAGAAGACCGGGTCGCTCATGCTGCGCACCCACTGCCAGACGTCGGGCGTGTCGCTCACCGAGCAGGACCCCTACAACAACATCGTGCGCACCACCGTGGAGGCCATGGCCGCCGTGCTCGGGGGCACCCAGAGCCTGCACACCAACTCGTTCGACGAGGCCATCGCCCTGCCCACCGAGTTCAGCGCGCGCATCGCCCGCAACACGCAGCTGATCCTCACCGAGGAGACCGGCATCACCCGCGTCGTCGACCCGCTCGGTGGCTCGTACTACGTCGAGGCGCTCACCGACTCGCTCGCCGCCCACGCCTGGACGCTGATCGAGGAGGTCGAGGCCCTCGGCGGCATGACCAAGGCGGTCGAGTCGGGGATGCCCAAGCTGCGCATCGAAGAGGCCGCCGCGCGCAAGCAGGCCCGCATCGACCGCGGTGAGGAAACCATCGTCGGGGTCAACAAGTACCGCCTCAGCGACCAGCCCCAGGTCGACATCCGAGAGATCGACAACGCCGAGGTGCGTGAGCAGCAGCTTGCCCGCCTGGCCCAGATCAAGGCGTCACGCGACGAAGCCCGCTGTCAAGAGGCGCTGGCGCGCCTCACCGAGGGCGCCAGAGGCGGCGCCAACCTCCTCGAGTTGTCGGTCGACGCCACCCGGGCCCGGGCCACGGTGGGCGAGATCTCCGACGCCCTCGAAGCGGTGTTCACCCGCCACCGGGCCGTGGTCCGTACCATCGCCGGCGTGTACGGCGGGGAGTACGCGGGCGACGAGTCCTACGAGCAGATCCACCGCGAGGTCGAGGAGTTCGCCGCCGCCGAGGGCCGGCGCCCCCGCCTCCTCGTCGTGAAGATGGGCCAAGACGGCCACGACCGCGGCGCCAAGGTGATCGCCACCGCCTTCGCCGACCTCGGCTTCGACGTCGACGTGGGCCCGCTGTTCCAGACGCCCGAGGAGGCCGCCCGCGACGCCGTCGAGAACGACGTGCACGTCGTCGGGGTGAGCAGCCAGGCCGCCGGCCACAAGACGCTGGTGCCCGAACTCGTCGCCGAACTGCGCAAGCAGGGTGGTGACGACATCCTCGTGGTGTGCGGCGGGGTGATCCCGGCCCAGGACTACGACTACCTCATGGAGGCCGGTGCCGCCGCCATCTTCGGGCCCGGCACCAACATCCCCCAGGCCGCGTCCGAGGTGCTCGCCCTCGTCCGCCGCCGGTCCGCCTGACTCCACCTCGGATGGAACCGCTCGCCGAGCAGATCCTCGCCGGCGACCGCCGCGCGCTGGCGCGGGCCATCACCCTGGTCGAGTCGACCCGTACCGACGACCGCGAAACCGCCGACGCGCTCCTCACCGACCTCATGCCCGCCACCGGGCGTTCGGTGCGCGTCGGCATCTCGGGTGCCCCGGGCGCCGGCAAGTCGACGCTGATCGAGGCCCTCGGCATGCACCTGGTGCGCAACGGGCACAAGGTGGCGGTGCTCGCCGTCGACCCGTCGTCGTCGCGGTCGGGCGGATCGATCCTCGGCGACAAGACCCGCATGGAAGAGCTCGTCCGTGAACCGAACGCCTTCGTGCGACCGTCACCGGCCGGGCGCACCTTGGGTGGCGTGGCGCGCCGCACCCGCGAGGCGATGCTGTGCTGCGAAGCCACCGGCTTCGACGTCGTGATCGTCGAGACCGTCGGCGTGGGCCAGTCGGAGACCACCGTCGCCGACATGGTCGACTGCTTCGTGCTGGTCCTCGCGCCGGCGGCCGGCGACGAGCTCCAGGGCATCAAGCGCGGCATCGTCGAGTTGGCCGACCTGGTCGTGGTCAACAAGGCCGACGGCGCGCTGGAGCCGATCGCCACCGCGACCGCGTCCGACTACGCCGCCGCCCTCCATCTGGTGCGGCCCCGATCGGCGGCCTGGACGCCCCGCGTCGTGCGCTGCTCGGCACTCGAGCAGCGCGGCGTCGACGAGCTCTGGGCCGCGGTCGAGGACTTCACCGTCGCCCTGGCGGGCGACGAGCTCACCGAGCGACGCCGCGACCAGGCCCGCGCCTGGATGCGCGACGAGCTCGCCGACAGCCTCCTCGACCGGATGCACGCCGACGCCGCCACCGCGATCGAAGCCGCCGCCCTCGAGCGCGACGTCGCCGAGGGTCGCATCGCTCCCACCACCGCGGCCCGCCGCCTCATCGCCGACTTCCTCGCCCGTCGCTGAGCCCCACCCCCTCGCCCGTCGCTGAGCCGCCGCGGGCGGGCCCGGCGCCTGGCCCCACCTCCACCTCCAACTCGGGGGTCCGACCGCCGTCACGAACGGGATCGGCGCGCGTCCAGAACCCGGCAACGCCGCCTCGCCGCACCGGAGGAACCGTGCCCACGACCCTCACCATCGCCCCCTGGCCGGACCCCGTCCTCGACACCATCGGTCACGACCCGCGCAGCCGCTACGCCGAGGCCTTCTGGCTGCCCACGCTCGGCCCCACCGCGCTGCTGCTCCTCCGGCACCTCGCGGCGCGCTTCGAGTGCCGTCCGGGTCCGGTCGAGCTCACCGTGGCCGAGGCGTCGCAGGCGCTCGGCCTCGGTCAGCGCGACGGCTCGAGTTCGCCGATCGTGCGCACGCTCACCCGGCTGGAGCAGTTCGAGCTGGCCTGCAGCGACGGTCGCAGCACGGTCGCCGTGCGGCGGAACCTGCCTCCCGTGCACCGTCGTCACGTCCGCCGTCTGCCCGACCACCTGCAGCACGCCCACGCCGAGTACTCGGGTGCCGACCTCGACGAGCCACCGCTCACCGTCGCCCGCCGGCGAGCCCGGTGCGTAGCCCTGGCGCTCCTCGAGCAGGGCGGCAGCCTCGACGACGCCGAGCACGCCCTGTTCACCTGCGGATTCCACCCGGCGGTCTGCTCCGACGCCGCCCGCTGGGCCTGGGATCGCCACCGCGAAGCCGCGCGGGAAGCCGGTCACGTCTCCACCCCCCTCCCCTGACCGGGTTCCCGCTCGTCGCGGTGCCGACCGGGTCCGTCTCGCCCGGTCGGCACCGCGTGCCCCGCTCAACGCCCCCGAAGGCACCCCGATAGGTTGAGGGGCGACCCTGACCGGGAGGTGCCCCGTGACCGCCACGACCCCGAACTTCTCCCCTGACGAACTGCGCGAGCGCTACCAGCGCGAGGCCGTCAAGCGGATCCGCCCCGACGGCGTGCGCCAGTACCAGGAGTTGAAGGACACCGAGTTCGACGCGGATCCCTACGTCGAGCCCGGGTTCGGGCGCGAGCCCGTGGTCGAGGAGACCGACGTCGTGATCGTCGGCACCGGCTGGGCCGGGATGACCACCGCCGCCTACCTCCACAAGGCTGGCGTCACCTCCTACCGGATGATCGACAAGGCCGGCGACTTCGGCGGCACCTGGTACTGGAACCGGTACCCGGGCTGCATGTGTGACGTGGAGTCGTACGTCTACCTCCCGCTCCTGGAGGAGACGGGGTACATGCCCACGAAGAAGTACGCACACGCGCAGGAGATCTTCGAGTACGCGCAGCTCCTCGGCCGCACCTTCGAGATGTATCCCCACGCCCTGTTCCAGACCGAGGTCGACGGCATGACCTGGGACGACGCCGCCCAGCGCTGGCACGTCACGACCTCGCGTGGCGACCGTCTCGCCGCCCGCTTCGTGGTGATCTGTGGCGGCGTGCTCCACAAGGCCAAGCTGCCCGGCATCCCCGGCATCGACACCTACCGAGGCCATGCCTTCCACACCAGCCGCTGGGACTACCGCTTCACGGGGGGTGGCCCCGAGGAGCCGATGGACCGGCTCCACGACAAGGTCGTCGGCATCATCGGGACCGGTGCCACCGCCGTCCAGGCGGTCCCGAAGCTCGCCGAGGCTTCGAAGAACCTCTACGTGTTCCAGCGCACTCCGTCATCGGTGAGTGAGCGCAACCAGCGCGACACCGATCCCGGATGGTTCGCCGAGATGTCGTCGCACCCGGGTTGGCACGAAGAGCGCATGGAGAACTTCATCGCCATGACGACCGGCGGGAACCCGCCCGTCGACCTCGTCGACGACGGCTGGACCGAATTGTTCGCGGTCGACACCAAGAAGGCGCCGCGCGACGAGGCGGAGGCCGCCGAGCTCGAACTCCTCGACTTCCAGCAGATGGAGCGGGTGCGTCAGCGCATCCGCTCCACGGTGCAGGACCCCGTCACCGCCGAGAAGCTGCTCCCCTGGTACAAGATCAGTTGCAAGCGGCCATGTTTCCACGACGACTACCTGCCCACGTTCAACCGCGACAACGTCACGCTCGTCGACACCGACGGTCGCGGCGTCGACCGCATCACCGAACGGGGGGTCGTGGTGGGCGACACCGAGTACCCGGTCGACTGCCTGGTGTTCGCCTCCGGGTTCGAGCTCTCGACCTTCTACACCCACCGGCTCGGCTTCGACCCGATCGGCAAGGACGGAGCGTCGATGTCGGAGGTGTGGGCCCAGGGCGCCTACACGCTCCAAGGCGTCTTCGCGCACGACTTCCCGAACCTCTGCATGAACAGCGCGATCCAGGGCGGCCAGCACATCAACATCGCGTACGCCTCCACGAAGATCGCTGAGCACACGGCGCTGGTGATCGCACGCTGCCTCGCCGAAGGGGTGGTCGTGGAGCCGACGATCGAAGCCGAAGACGAGTGGTACGAGGTCATCCTCGGCACCGTCGCCGCCTACGGGGCCTACTTCGCGTCCTGCACGCCGAGCTACCTCAACAACGAGAGCAGCCCCCTCGACGAGAACGGCGGCCGACCCGGCGCCTTCATGAACAGCGCCATCGAGTTCACGCAGCTCCTGCGGGCCTGGCGCGACGAAGGGTCGATGGTCGGCCTCGTGCGCACGCCGATCGCCTGAGCCCGACGATCGGCCCTCAGGCCGTGACGATCCGCAGGACGAACGTCGCCACCATCAGGGCCAGGGGCACGACCGGGCCCACCATGCCCGTGAAGTCCTTCACGCGCACGTGGGCCAGGATCGCGCCCACGAAGTAGGCGACCGCGCCGATCGCCGCCGCGATCCCGAGCGGCACCCACCACAGGCCGATCACGATGCCGATCGCCGCCGCGATCTCCAGTGCGGCGAGGAGCGGCAGGGACCGCAGCGGTACGCCGCAGACCCCGTGCAAGGACTCGACGACCTTGGGTTGGAGACTGAGCTTCCCGGCCGCGGAGGCCAGCAGGGCGAGGGCCGCGACGGCCGAGACGATGACGCAGGCGATGAACACGAATGACTCCGTTCCGTGAGAGTTTGCTTGCCCACGCAAGTAGAGTAGGAACCGTGCCCACCCGATCCGCCACCGGCGCTCCGCCGCTCGACCCGGCCGAAGAACTCCTGTGGCGCTCGCTCACGAACATCCTGATCGTGATGCGTCGTCGGGTCATGGGCGACCTCGAGCGCCGCACCGGCATCCCCGGCACCGAGTACCTCGTGCTCAGGAACCTCTTCGATGCACCCGGTCGACGGATGCGCATGCAGGCCCTGGCCCGAGCCTGCGACCTCTCCGCCAGTCGGATCAGCCGGGTCGTCGACACCCTCGTGGCCGGCGGTCACTGCGCCAAGTGCCCCGCCGACGACGACGGGCGCGGGGCGGTCGCCTCGATCACCGCCAGTGGGGTCCGGCGCCTGCGGATCGCGTACCCCGCGGTGCTCGAGAGCGTGCGCGCCAACGTGTTCGACCACCTCGCCCCCGACGAGGTCTCCGACCTCGGCCCGGTCCTGCAGCGGATCGCCGCGCACCTCGGGCCCAAGAGCTCCTGATACCGCGTCACCCCACCAGAAGAGGAACCGATGAGCACCTTCACCCCGGCCGAGATCGCCTACCTCGGGTCCCAACCGCTCGGACGCATGGCCACGGCCTCGGCCACCGGCACGCCCGACGTGTCACCCGTGACCTTCGGGGTCGACGGCGACACCCTGGTGAGCGGCGGCTTCGACATCACCAAGACCGTCCGCTTCAAGAACGTGGCGGGCAATCCCCGGGCGGTGTTCGTGGTCGACGACCTCGCCACCGCCGACCCGTGGGCCCCGCGCGGCGTGAAGGTCCGCGGCTCGGTGGTGGTCGAGGAGCACGACGGTGGCCTGCAGTTCCGCATCACCCCCGAGGTGATCTGGAGCTGGGGCGTCAACGAGCCCACCGCCGGCGTCCCGGGCATGACCCGTCGCGCCGCCGGCGACCCCGCCCCCTGAGCGAGCGCCCGGGACACGTCGGACCGACGTGTCCGACGTGTCCCGGGCGCGTCGTAGCCTCGGCCCATGTCCGACGAGCGGTTCGACCTCGACGAGGTGGCGTCCTGGCTGCGGGCGGCGCAAGGGATCGTGATCCTCACCGGTGCCGGCATCTCCACCGAGTCGGGCATCCCCGACTTCCGCGGCCCCCAGGGGGTCTGGACGAAGAACCCCGACGCCGAAAAGGCCGCCACGCTGCAGCACTACGTCTCGGATCCCGAGGTCCGGATCCGGTCTTGGCAGCTCCGGCTCACCAGCGGCATGTGGGACGCCGAGCCCAACGCCGGCCACCGGGCGCTGGCCGACCTCCAGGGCCGGGCCCCGCTCCACCTCCTCGTCACGCAGAACGTCGACGGGCTCCACCACGCTGCGGGCAACGACCCCGACCGCATCGTCGAGATCCACGGCAACGTCCGGGAGGTCACGTGCCTTTCGTGCCGGTGGCGCGGCCCCATGGCCGAGACGCTCGAACGGGTCCGGGCCGGCGAGGCCGACCCCGCGTGCCGGTCGTGCGGCGGGATCCTCAAGTCGTCGACGATCAGTTTCGGCGAGAACCTCGTGGCCACCGACCTCGACCGGGCCCGACGCGCCTCCGCCGGATGCGACGTCTTCCTCGCCCTCGGCACTTCACTGACCGTCTTTCCGGTGGCCCAGCTCCCTGAATACGCCCGGGCCAACCGGGCCCGCCTGGTCGTGGTCAACGCCCAGCCCACCCCGTTCGACGACGCCGCCGCCGCCGTGTCGCGCCAGCAACTGGGATCGCTGCTCCCCGCGCTGGTGGCCGCCGTCTGACGAGCCGGTGCCGGATGGCCCGCGGCCCCTGGGGAATACCTGACTGCTGCGGTAGGCTTTTCACTCCACACCTCCGGGAAAGGCACGGACATGGCGACCTTCCGTGAGCTGCTCGCCTCCACCAAGCAGCGCATCACCGAAATCGATCCGGCCGAGGCCGAGGCGCGCCAGGGCGCGGCCACCTTCCTCGACGTCCGGGAGCTCGACGAGTACGAGCAGGGCATGATCCCCGGCGCGGTCTTCATCCCCCGCGGCCACCTCGAGGCCCAGATCGAGGGGAAGATCCCCGACAAGGACGCGCCGGTCGTCGTCTACTGCGCCGGTGGGATGCGCTCGGCCTTCGCCACCGACACGCTCGTCCAACTCGGCTACACCGACGTCGTCTCCATGGCCGGCGGGTTCGGCCGCTGGAAGAACGAGGGTCGCGTCTGGTCGACGCCGGTCCTGCTCACCCCCGAACAGCGCAACCGCTACCACCGCCACGTGCTGCTCCCCGAGGTGGGAGAAGCCGGACAGCAGACGTTGCTCGAGTCGAAGGTGCTCCTGCTGGGCGCCGGCGGTCTCGGGTCTCCTGCGGCCCTCTATCTCGCCGCGGCCGGCGTGGGGACGCTCGGCATCGTCGACATGGACGTCGTCGACGCCTCCAACCTGCAGCGTCAGGTGCTCCACAACATGGACCGCATCGGTGAGCGCAAGGTCGACTCGGCCAAGAAAACGCTCACCAACCTCAATCCCGACGTCAACGTCGTCACCTACGACGTGCGCTTCGGCGCCGACAACGTCCTCGACATCATCGACGGCTACGACGTCGTGCTCGACGGCACCGACAACTTCCCCACCCGCTACCTCCTCAACGACGCCACCGTGCTCAAGCGCATCCCGGTGGTGCACGGATCGATCTTCAGGTTCGAGGGCCAGGTCACGGTGTTCAACCCCTACGTGGGGCCCTGCTACCGCTGCATGCTCCCCGAGCCGCCACCGCCCGAGCTCGCACCGAGCTGCGCCGAAGCCGGGGTGCTGGGAGTGCTGCCCGGCATCATCGGATCGATCCAGGCGCTCGAGACGATCAAGCTCCTCCTCGACCTCGGCGACCCACTCGTCGGGCGTCTGCTCGCCTACGACGCGCTCGAGCAGAGCTTCCGCACCTTCAAGGTGCGGCGTGATCCCACCTGCCCCACCTGCGGACCCGACGCCGGGGAGATCGTGATCGCCGAGTACGACGAGCACTGCCTCCCGCACGCCGTGCTCGCCGACGGGACCACCACCGGGCACTGAGCCACCAGCGTTTGTTCGTTCGTACGCGCCAGGGGCGCGACGAACGAACAAACGCTACGGGGTGGAGGTCGTGGTCGTGACGGTTGCGGCGGCTTCCACCGTGATCGTGGCGTGCTGGCCCGATCCGGGCGCGCCGTGGAACGAGCAGTAGTAGGCGTAGGTCCCAGGCTTGGTGAAGGTGTAGGAGTACGACTTCTTGGGTGACATCGACCCGATACCGAACGCCTTCCCCTTCTTCGGCTTGTAGCGCTTGTTGGGCGTGACCGAGTGCAAGATGTTTCCCTTGTTCACCCAGGTGATCTTCGTACCGGCCGTCACCTTGAGGTCGAGCGGCTTGTAGAAGTTGTCACCGACCTCCACCACGGGCGCGGCGGCGGCCCGATGGACGGTCGCTCCGACCGGCGACGCGCCTACCACCAGGGTCGCGGTCATCAGTGCCACGGCGGCGCTCACGACTCCACGGCGGAGTCGGACGGTCCGGGCCGGAGCGGGAATGCTGGTCATCGGGCGCTCGCCCCCTTCCGGGTCGCGGTCTTCTTGGCGGCCGCCTTCTTGGCCGGAGCCTTCCGGGCGGCCGCCTTCTTGGCCGGAGCCTTCTTGGCCGGAGTCTCCGGTGTGGCGAACGTGTCGGCCAACTCGATCAACGTCCGCACCCCGAATCCGGTTCCCCCCTTGATCGCGTAGCCGTCGTCGGACGGCGCCCGCGACGGACCGGCGATGTCGAGGTGGACCCACGGGCGTCCGCCCACGAACTGCTCGAGGAAGATCCCGGCGGTGAGGGCCCCACCGAAACTGCCGGTGGAGATGTTGCGCAGGTCGGCGACCTCACTGTCGAGGAGCTTGCGGTACTCGGCGGGCAGGGGCAGCGGCCACACGGACTCGCCCACCCGATCGGCGGCGCTGCGCACCTGACCCGACCACCCGTCGTGGTTCCCCATCAGGCCGGCGACCTTCTCACCGAGCGCCACGACGCAGGCGCCGGTGAGGGTGGCGAGGTCGACGATGGCGTCGACGCGGTCCTCGACCGCGAGCGAGAGAGCATCGGCCAGGATCAGGCGACCCTCGGCATCGGTGTTGAGCACCTCCACCGTGGTGCCGTTGCGGATCGTCAGCACGTCACCGGGCCGGATCGCCCGGCCTCCGGGCATGTTCTCGACCAGTGGCACGTAGGCCGAGACGCGGGTGCCGATACCGAGGCGCTTGAGCACCGACATCGCGCCGACCACCGCGGCGGCACCCGACATGTCGGTCTTCATGGTCTCCATGCCGCCCGCGGGCTTGAGCGACAGGCCCCCGGAGTCGAACACGACGCCCTTGCCGACGAACGCCACGTGCCCGCGCGCACGGCCTCCCGGCGCGTAGGAGATCTTCAGGAAGCGGGGCGGACGTGCCGAGCCCTGGCCCACGCCGAGCAGACCGCCGAGGCGCTGGTCGGCGATCTGCCGCTCGTCCATCACCCGAACCGTGACCCCGGTCCCGGCGAGCAGCCGCCGGGCCTCCGCCACGAAGTCGGCGGGCGACTGCGCGTGCGCGGGCTCGTTGATCATGTCGCGGGCCCAGATCACGGCGTGGGCGATCGCGTGACCACGGGTCAGCCCGCGCCCGACCTCGGCCGAGCCGCCCAGGACCGCGACCCGACGCAACGCGTGGGGCTTGGCCTTCGACTTGTACTCGAGGAACTGGTAAGCCCCGAGCAGGATGCCCTCGGCCAGGGCCGCCGCCGCGGCTGCGGGGGCCACGCCGCGAGGCGCCGCGTCGAGCAACGTGGTTGCGACGCGCTCCACCTTGCCCGCGGCGCGCGCCAGTGAGGCCCCGGCGCGCCGGAGCCCGTCGAGGGTGAGCGCGGCCGGGTCGCCCACGCCGACGAGGACCACGGCACCCGCCGCGAGGTGCCCGGCCGACGGCACGACCACGGTCTGACCCGGCCGCCCCTCGAAGCCGCTCGCCCGCACGACGCCGGCAAGGTCGGTGCGCAGCACCCGGAGCGGCGCCGCCGCGGCGCCGATCGGCCCGTCGGGACCGGCGGGCACGACCAGCAGGTCGGCCCGGACCGCATCGGGGCGCTGCGTCGACGAGGTGAAGGTGATGGCCACGAGGAATCTCCTGGTCGGGATCCTGATCGGGATCGGGATCGGAATCGGGTCGGAAACCGGCCGGGCGGGTCAGCCCCGGGCGGGGCGGTAGGTGCCTTCCTGCCATCGGGCGAGGGTGTAAACGAGATCGGCGAGCCGGTTGAGGTAGGGCACGACGTGACTGGACTCCTCGAGCCACCCCTCGTGCACCGCGGCCACGCACTCACGCTCGGCCCGCCTGACCACGGTGCGCGCCACGTCGAGGGCGGCGGCGAGGCGGGTCTCACCCGGCAGCACGAACTCCTGCGGCGGCTCGAAGCGCGCCGCGACGTCGTCGATGACGGGTTCGAGGTCGTCGACCATGGATTCGGTCACCCGGGTCAGCCCGTCGGTGAGCCGACCCCGCTCCCCCGGCTCGGTCGCCAACTCGGCGCCGACCACGAAGAGCTCCCGCTGCAGCCGGACGAGGAGGAGGTCGAGTTCGCCCTCCCGCTCGGTCTCCGCTCGGGCCGTGCCGAGCGCCGACACGGCTTCGTCGGTCGCGCCGTAGGACCGAGGCCCGAGACCGTCCTTGCCGGTGCGACCACCGTAGAGGAGGCCGGTCGTGCCGTCGTCACCGGTGCGGGTGTACACCTTCCGTTCGAAGCCCATCGCCCGCGAGTCTAGGGCCCGGTTCAGTGGCCCCGGTCCGGGGGACGGGTCGCGCGAGGAGCCAGAGCGCCACACCGAGGTACGCGAGCAGCCCGACCGTCTTGGACCCCGATTCGATCCGCCGGGTCCAGTCGCCCAGGATCACGTCGGGCTGTGGATACAGCGTCAGTTTGTGCATGAGCGTGGTCGCGCTCGCGAGGATCACCCCGATCGCGACCAGTTCCACCCGCCGACGCCCCTCCCACCAGGTGGAGTCGGCCATGAGCATGAGCGTGAGGATCCCCCAGGTCGGGTAGTGGTCCCAGCTGATCGGCCCGGCGAGCAACGCGACGAACACGAGGACCCCGAGTTCGAGCACGACCAGTTCACGACCGCGTCGCAGACACCACACGAGCGCCAGACCGCCCACCGCCACGAGGGGAGCCAGGATCCGCCAGGCCCCGAGCCCGGCACTCAGCGACATCCACGACAAGTCGTGCCCGAAGAGCCGAGCCATCCACGCCGGGAGCGCCTGGTTGTTCACGAGGAGGCCGCCGCGCGAGAGCTTCGGCGCCACCTTCGTGATCCAGGTCACCAGATCACCCGGTCGCCCGACCGCGGCGGCGGCCGCGAGCAGGACGGCGGCGGTCACCACAGCCGGGAGCACGACCCGGCGGCGCCCACGGAGCACGAGGTACACGAGCAGCAGGCCGGGGCTGATCTTGAGCAGCGCGGCGAAGCCGATCGCCGCGCCGACCACGCGCCAGCGCTCGCGCACGGTGGCCCAGTACGCAATCGCGAGCGCCACCATGATGAAACCGTCGACCTGGCCGAGCCCGAGCGACTCCTGCACCGGGTAGAACCAGAAGAACGCGGCCGAGCCGGCCAGCCACGCCGGTAGGCGCGACCGCCGCGGCAGCGCGAACCCGGTGATGGCGATCGCCACCACCATGAGCAACGCCTGGGTCCAGCGGTAGAGCGCCGCGGCGACGTCGTGGTCGAAGAGGGTGTAGGGCGCGTACAGCAGCGCCGTCGCCGGGGTCCCGATGAAGCTGGCGTAGGTGCCGTGGAGGGAGAAGTCCGGGATGATGTCCGGACCGACCAGTCGGAACCCGTCGGCGCGAGACGCCGGCCGGTCGTAGACCGGCTGGCGGTGCACCAGCCGGTGGGCGGCCACCCAGTTGAGTTCGAAGTCCACCGGCGGCTGGCTGGTGGTGAAGTCCCAGCGTCGCCCGAAGAAATCGGCGGCACCGAGGAGCACCAGGACCAGTCCACCGATCACGAAGATGCGGCGCATGTCCCCCTCGGGCCCCGACGGTAGCCTGAGTGCAACCATGGCCGAGCCCGATC
>JBAXBB010000077.1:0-14405 GCA_037142235.1 Actinomycetes bacterium | reverse complement strand
GGCCAGGAGGTGACGGTGCCCTCCCGGCGGGGGCCTTTCGTGCCCTCTTCGAGACGATGGTCGCGGGCAGCGCCGACCTGGTGATGATCTGCGACACCGAGGGCGCGGTCCTCTACGCCAACGAGACGGCCCAACGGGTGATGCGGGTCGACCGGGGCGACCCGGCGGGCCGCGACCTCGCCGGGCTGCTCGAACCGGCGTCGCTCCAGCGCGCCCGCACCGGTATCCGCCCGGTGCTCCTCGCCGACGGGGTGTGGCGCGGCGAGATGACCGGACTCGCCGACTCGACCGATCACCGCACGTGGGCCGTCACCTGCCAGATCCACACCGAGCCGGGGGCCACCACGCCGTTCGTGGCGGTCGTCGGGCACGACATCACCGACCTCAAGGAGGTCCAGGACCAACTGGCCCACCAGGCCTCGCACGACCCGCTCACCGGCCTGCCCAACCGGGCACTGTTCCAGGAGCTCGGCGACCAGGCACTCGCCCGCGCCTCCCGGCTCGGCGACCCCGTCGCCGTGCTCTTCATCGACCTCGACCGGTTCAAGCCCGTCAACGACGAGCGCGGGCACGCCGTCGGCGACGCGCTGCTCGTGCAGGTCGGCGAGCGGCTGCGTTCCTCACTGCGTCGCGGCGACGTCGTGGCCCGCTTCGGTGGCGACGAGTTCGTCGTGCTGTGCGAGCGTCCGACCGGTGCCGCGGAGATGGGCGACCTCGCTCACCGGCTCCTCGCGACCCTGTCGGCACCCATGACCATCGGCGCCACCACCGTCGCGGTCGGCGCGAGCATCGGGGTGGCGCTCGGGGCCGGCGCGGGCACCACCATCGACACCCTCATCCGCGACGCCGACGCCGCGCTCTACCGGGCGAAGGCCTCCGGCCGGGGCCAGGTGTGCACGTTCGGCGACCCGGCCTGAGCCGGGCCGGACTCAGTCGAGCCAGTCGTCGGCGCGGGCCAGGAGCGACCGGCTCACCGACAGGCAGCGGTCGAGCAGCTCACACGTGACGGCGTCGCCGTCGCGGATGCTCAGGAGTGAGACCTGCTGGCGGGCGATCACCCGCAGCGCCCGCTCCGGCGCCTCGGTGGCCTCGGGGATGGAGTCGATCGCCGACACCTCGAGCGGCAGGTCAGGGCCTCCGACGCCGGCCAGCTCGGTGGCCAGCACGAGCAGGTCGGGTGGGTGCGACAGCGGAGGCAGCCCCCAGGTGAACGTGAGCGGGAAGAAGAAGGTGTCGGGCGGGTCGTCGTCGTCACCGAGCTCGATGACGGCGTCCTCGAAGCCGAGCAGCACCCGGGGATCGATCTCCAACGACAGGTAGAGATCGACGGGCCCCTCGCACCCCTCCTCGGGGTGGGCGTCGACCTCCCAGGTCTGGCGCAACGAGTAGCTCTCCACGAAGTGGCGCTCGTCGTGCACGTGGAAGCCGTGCTCGACCGCGTGATCCTTCAGGTCGGCCACGAACCCGGCGACGTCGATGACGGCCACTCAACTCCCCTCGGTGTGCGAATGCCCGGCCTGCGCCACGACCGCCAGGCCCTCCGCGAGCGTACGGAACGCGCGGCCCCGGTGCGAGACGGCGTGCTTCTCCGCCGGGGTCATCTCCGCGAACGTGCGCCCGTCGCCCTCCACCGGGGCGAACACGGGGTCGTAGCCGAAGCCTCCCGTGCCCCGCTCCTCCCCGGTGATCGCTCCCTCCACGGTGCCGATCGCCGCCACTTCACGCCCGTCGGGCCACGCCGCCAGGGCCACGGTCGCGAACCGGGCGGTCCGCCGCTCCGGAGCGACACCGGCGAGGCGGTGCAGGGCCAGCGCGCAGTTGTCGGCGTACGTGGCGTCGGGCCCCGCGAACCGGGCCGAGTACACCCCGGGAGCGCCGTCGAGGGCGTCGATCTCGAGCCCGGTGTCGTCGGCGATGGCCGGCAGCCCCGTGGCCACGACCAACGCCCGTGCCTTCAGCCGGGCGTTCTCCTCCAGCGTGGCTCCGGTCTCGTCGACGTCGGGGACGTCGGAGGGTCGCGCCACGAGGTCGATCGCCAGCCCGGCGTCGGCGAGGATGCGCTCGATCTCCGCGGCCTTGTCGGGGTTGGCGGTGGCGAGGACGAAGCGCACGCCGTCACCGACGCCGCGGCGCCGGCGGCTCCGCCAGCACCTCACGCTGGAGGGCGAAGACCTCCTCGATGCCCTGCTCCGCGAGGGCGAGCAGCGCGTCGAGCTCACCGCGCGTGAACGGCAGCCCCTCGGCGGTGCCCTGCACCTCCACGAACCGACCGGCGCCGGTCATCACCACGTTCATGTCGACCTCGGCCCGGGAGTCCTCCGAGTAGTCGAGGTCGAGGTAGGGCAGCGCCTCCACCACCCCGACCGAGATGGCGCCACACTGGTCGGTGAGCGGATGCGCGGCGATCACGCCTTCGGCGACCAGTCGGCTGCAGGCGTCGTGGAGGGCGACGTAGCCGCCGCAGATGGAAGCGGTCCGGGTACCACCGTCGGCCTGGAGCACGTCGCAGTCGACGGTGATCTGCACCTCACCCATGGTGTCGAGGGCGGTGACGGCCCGTAGCGAACGGCCGATGAGACGCTGGATCTCCTGGGTGCGCCCCGACTGCTTGCCCTTGGCGGCCTCACGGTCGACCCGGTCCGGCGACGAGCCCGGCAGCATCGAGTACTCGGCGGTCACCCAGCCCCGCCCGGTACCGCGCATCCAGCCCGGGACGCGGGTCTCGGCCGAGGCGGTGCACAGCACCCGGGTGCGCCCGAACTCGACCAGCACCGACCCGGCCGCGAACTCCGTGTAGTCGCGGGTGAAGGCGACCTCGCGCAGGTCGGCCGGTTCACGTCCGTCTCGTCGGATGCCCATCGGTCCTCGTCTCGTCAGGTCGTCGGCGACGCCGACGGCTCAGGCTCAGGTCCAGGCCCACGACTCGACGTCGGCGACCTCGGGACCGAGGAAGCGTACGCCGAGCGAGCGGAAGGTCGCGACGTCGCCGCTGGTGACGAAGGTGTGGCGGGCCTCGGTGCCCGGCGGGGCGGCGAGGCCGTGGGCCAGCACCAGGTCGCGCACCCGGAAGGCGGTCTCGTCGGCCGACGACACCAGCACGACGTCGCGACCCATCACGTCGGCGATCGTGCGGGCCAGGAGGGGGTAGTGCGTGCAGCCGAGCACCAGGGTGTCGACGTGGGCGGCACGCACCGGGGCGAGGAGACGCTCGGCGAGCACGTGCACCTGGTCGGAGTGCACGTCGCCGGCCTCCACGAACTCCACGAAGCCCGGGCACGCCGCGCAGGTCAGGTCGACCGTCCGGTCGAGGGAACCGGCGTGACGCTGATACGCGCCACTGGCGATGGTGCCCACGGTGCCGATCACGCCGATCCGGCCCGAGCGGGTCGCCCGCGCGGCCGCGCGCAACCCCGGCTCGATCACCCCCACGACCGGCACCGGGAGGCGCTGCGCGAGCTCCTCGAGTGCCACCGAGGTGGCGCTGTTGCAGGCGATCACGAGCAGCTTGGCGCCCCGCGCCACGAGGAGGTCGGCGATCTGGCGGGCGTGCGCGCGCACCACGTCGTGGGGCTTGGGCCCGTACGGGAAGCGTCCCGTGTCACCGAAGTAGCACATCGGCTCGTCGGGCAGGAGGTCGATGAGGGAGCGCAGCACGGTGAGGCCCCCGAGCCCGGAGTCGAACACCCCGATCGGGCGAGGATCGCCCCTCACGCCGATCCCACCGATCCCGGTGATCCAGTCGACCCCGCCGACCCAGTCGGCCCCGCCGACCCAGTCGATCCCGGCGATCCAGTCGATCCGGCGGCCGCGCGCCGGAGCCGGTCGCACACCGCGGCGCCGATGCCGTGGTCCTCGGGCGCCACGACCACGAGGTCGTCGAGGCCCCGCTCGTCGGCCTCGCGCAGGCGCGCGTAGAGGACCCGCGCGAACTCGGTGTCGTCGGCCGGCACGTCGAGCAGGACCACGTCGTCGCCCAGGCCGATCGGGGGACGCTCACCGACCAGCACCCCCACCCGGCGCCCGGCACCGGCGAGCAGCGCCGCGGTCGACACGACGTCGACCCGGTCGGCGAGCACGACGTGGGCCCGGGGTGCGTAGTGCGCGGCGAGGGTCCCGGGTGCGGCGACCTCACCGTGATCCCGCACCGCCACCGGGGTGCCCAGGATCCGCTCGACCCGCTCGCGCGGCACCCCGCCCAGCCGGGCGATCACCGGTGGGTCCACGGTGCAGTCGACGATCGTCGACTCCACGCCCACGCTGCACGGCCCGCCGTCGAGGACGACGTCGACGTCGCTCCCCAACTCGGCGCGCACGGCGTCGGCGGTCGTAGGACTCACGCACCCGAACCGGTTGGCCGACGGTGCCGCGATCCCACCGCCGAACTCGCGGAGCAACTGGAGGGCGATCGGATCGGCGGGCATGCGCACGGCCACCGAATCGCGCCCACCGGTCACCTCCGCCGGGACCCGTGCGGCCCGCGGCACGATCACCGTCAACGGCCCGGGCCAGCAGGCCTCGGCGAGGGCCCGAGCCGAAGCCGGCACCGCCGCCGCCCAGTCGGCCAGCGCTTCGACCGACCCGACGTGCACGATGACCGGGTGGTCGGCGGGGCGCCCCTTCGCCGCGAACAGTCGGCGCAACGCGACCGGACTCGAGGCGTCGGCGCCGAGCCCGTAGACCGTCTCGGTCGGAAACGCCACCAGTCCGCCGATCCGCAGCACGGCCGCGGCCCGCACGATGTCGTCGACCAGCGGCATGGGCCACCAGTCTGGCGCGCCGCGACCTACCAGTAGTTGATCTTGGTGGCGCGGTCGACGACCACGTCGAGGTCGTCGGTCCAGGCGCCGGAGGAGAGGTACTTCCAGCCACCGTCGGGGAGCACGGTCACGATCGTGCCGCGCTCCATCGTGGCGGCCATCTTGACCGAACCGGCCACGGCCGCGCCGGCGGAGATCCCGGCGAACACGCCACACTCCTCGGTGAGGCGACGGACCCACTCGATCGACTCGCGGGGCCGCACGATGAACTTCCGGTCGAGCAGCCCGGCCTCGAAGATCGGGGGCACGAAGCCGTCGTCGAGCGAGCGCAGCCCCTGGACGAGCTCGCCCGCGGGCGGCTCCACGGCCACCACCTTGATCCGTGGGTCCTGCTCCTTCAGGTAGCGGCCGACCCCCATGAGCGTGCCGCTCGTGCCCAGCCCGGCGACGAAGACGTCGATCTCCGGGCAGTCGCGCCAGATCTCCGGCCCGGTGCCCTCGTAGTGGGCGAGGGGGTTGGCCGGATTTCCGTACTGGAAGAGGAGCTTGAGGGTCGGGTCCTCGGCGGCGAGCTTCTCGGCCAGCCGGATGCCGCCGTTGCTGCCCTCCTCGCCCGGGGAGGAGACGATCTCGGCGCCGAAGATCTCGAGGAGCTGGCGCCGCTCCGGCGACACGTTGTCGGGCATCACGACCCGGAGCCGATACCCGCGCAACTTGGCGACGATCGCCAGGCCGATGCCCGTGTTACCCGACGAGGGCTCGATGATGGTGTCACCGGGAGTGAGGACGCCCTCGCGCTCGGCGAGGTCGACCATCGTCAGGGCGATGCGGTCCTTGGCCGAGCCCCCGGGGTTCTGCCCCTCGAGCTTGGCGTAGATGCGGACGTCGGGGTTCGGGGAGAGCGCGTGGATCCCGACCAGGGGCGTGTTGCCGATCAGGTCGAGGATCGACTCGTGCCTCATCAGCCGCCCGCCACCGCCGGGAGGATCGCGATCTCGTCGCCGTCGGACACCGGGGTGGCGAGTTGCTCCAAGTACCGGATGTCGTCGTCGTTGCGGTAGACGTTGACGAACTTGTGGAGCGCGCCGTCGTCGCCGATCAGGTTGGCGGCCATCGCCGGGTACCGGGCGACGAGCCCCTCGAAGACCTCCCCCACCGTGGCGCCCTCGGCCTGCACCGACGAGGCGCCGTCGGCGTGGGGGCGGAGCAGGGTCGGCAGGATCACGGTGACGGCCATGACCAGATGGTACCCACTGCCCCGGTCGGATCGGCCGGTCGGATCGGCCGGTCGGATCGGCCGGGCACCTCGGCCGGTCGGATCAGCCGCGGCTCACCCGGGCCGCGGCGTCGCGGGCGTCGGTGGCGACCCGGGTCCAGCCGTTCTGCCGGGCCAGCGTCTCGACCTGCGCGAGGCCGGCCGTGTCGCGGGCCGTCTCCAGCCGACCGACGAGGTCGTCGAGCGAGGAGTAGAGCTCGTTGCGGACCCGGCGGGCGTAGGGATCGGGGTCGTTCCAGGTGGAGCCGTTGGCCACGAAGTTCGCATGGATGAGCACGGCCAACTCGCCGACCCCCGCGTCGGCGAACCGGCCGAGGTACCCGAGCGTCATCGTGCGCAGCGTCTCGGCCAGCGCCGCCCGGCCCAGCGAGCTCGACGTCCGGCGGCAGGACGCGTTGCGCGGGGCGTTGCCGAAGGCCCGCTCGACCTCGTTCATCACGTCGCGCAACGCGGCGACGTCGCCGGCGGGTGCCGCCCCGACGCGCCGCACCCAGTCCTCGAGCTGCTGGGCGTTGGCCTGGGCCTGGGCCTCGGTGAAGCGGTTCCCCACCCGGAACAGCACGAACGTGGCGTCCTGGGTGAGGCGGATGCCGTTGGCCGCATTGACGTCCGGGAACGTGAGCGCGAACACCCCCGACGCCTCGTCGCAGGTGGCGGCGTCGATGCGCAGCGTCTGGTCGGCGCAGTCCACGGGCTGGACCAGATCACCCGGCCCGAGGCTCACCGTGAGGGGCCCGGCCGGGGTGCCCACGGTGATCGACCCCGTGATGTCGTACTGGCCCTGCAGGCACGGCGCGCTCGGGGTGCCGCCCACCGAGCCCGAGTAGTGCATCGCCCGGTCGCCGTCGTAGTGCGCGCCGGTGTCGTCGTGCCCGACGACGTTGCCCCTGACCACCAACAGGTAACTGCCGTCCTCGATGCGGCTCCCCTGGGCCGTCAGCACGATGTTGCCACCACCGGTGAAGACCGCGGAGTCGACGGTGAGCCCGGCGTTGCCGGGGCTGCCCGTCTGGTTGCCCGACCAGGCCAGCAAACCGATCCAGTTGCCGTCGGAGAGCGCCGGTGCCGGCGAGCCGGGGCGGGCCTGGGCGACGCCCGTCGTGGCCAGGACGGCCCCGGCGAGCAGCGCGGCGGTCAGGACCGGGACGACGAATCGGCGCACCGGCCCAGGTTAGGGGACCGCACCGGGTCCCGGTAGCCTTTGCGGCCGCCCGGCGGACCCGTTCCGAGGAGAGGTCGACCCCGTGCACCTGTCGATCGCGCTCGCCGTCTTCCCGGTCATCTTCATCGGGGAGCTCCCCGACAAGACCATGTTCGCCTCGCTCGTCATGGCCTCGCGTGGCCGCCCCCTCATGGTCTGGCTGGGCGCGGCGGGCGCCTTCCTCGTCCACGTCGTGATCGCGGTCACCGTCGGGGTCGGGCTGTTCCGTCTCCTGCCCCACTGGGGCGTGGAGGCCTTCGTCACCCTCCTGTTCGCCGGCGGGTCGGTGCTGGCGTTCAGGGAGGCGGCCTCCGAAGACGAAGAGGCCCTGGTCGAGCGCGAGGAGCGGGCCCACCACCGGATCGCGATCGCGGCGTTCATGGTGATCTTCGTCGCCGAGTGGGGGGACCTCACCCAGATCCTCACCGCCAACCTCGCGGCCCATTACCACTCGGCCCTGAGCGTGGCCGTCGGAGCCACCGCCGCCCTCTGGGCCGTCGCCGGCCTGGCGGTCGTGAGCGGCCAGGGCCTGATGCGGCGGATCTCCGTGCGCCGCGTGCGCCAGGTCACCGGCGTGGTCCTGGCGATCCTCGCGGTGGTCTCGGCGATCTCGCTGGTCCGGGGCTGATGCCTCAGACGAGGCTCACGCCCACCTCGGCGATCGCGCCGTCGCGGATCCGGTAGGCCCGCAGCGCCGGCTCGCCGTGACGCAGGCTCACCAAGACGTAGAGCCAGGCCGGGTCCACAGCCTGACGCACATCGGTGGCCGACGGGTAGGCGTCGGTGTGGGTGTGCGAGTGCCAGACCCCCACGATCTCGTGGCCCCGACCCTCGGCCTCGCGCATGGCGCGCAGGAGGTCACGGGGCTCCACCGTGTAGGTGCGCGCCGAGGCGTCGGCGTTGCGGGCCGGGTGCACGCCGCTGATCTCGCCGGTGGGGTCACCGTCGGGACCGAGCGGTCCGCTGAGCATGCCGCAGGCCTCGTCGGGGAGACCGTCGAGGCAGTGCCCGACGATCGCGCGGTACTGCTCCACCGTCAGGCGCAGCGTGGGCGACGCGAGGTCGGGGGCGAACGGCGCGCGCGGCGCTGGCTCAGGCAGGAGCCTTCGCCCCCTGGATCGCCCGCCACACCTTCTCGGCGGTGAGGGGCATGTCGAGGTGGTCGACGCCGAGGTGGGCCACTGCGTCGATGACAGCGCTGTGCACGGCCGGCGTCGAGCCGATGGTGGCCGACTCACCGATGCCCTTGGCGCCGAGGGGGTTGCGCGGCGTGGGCGTCTCGGTGTTGGCGGTCTCGAACGACGGGAACTCGGCCGCGCTCGGGAAGGCGTAGTCCATGAAGTTGCCGGTGAGCGGGTTGCCGTCGGGGTCGTAGACGACCTCCTCGTAGAGAGCCTGCGACACCCCCTGGGCGATCCCGCCGTGCTGTTGACCCTGCACGAGCAGCGGGTTGATGATGCGCCCGCAGTCGTCGACGGCGACGTGGCGCAGCAACTCGACCCGACCGGTCTCGGTGTCGATCTCGACCACCGCCACGTGAGCGCCGAAGGGGTAGGTGGACTCACCCTGGTTGAAGTCGAGCTCCACCGCCAGGTGGCCCTCCCAGCCAACGGGCCGACGCTCCGGCTCCTGGGCGGCGATGGCGAGCTCCTGCCAGGTGAGGGCGTTGGCGGGCACGCCGGCCACGGCGAGCCCCACTCCCTCCACGATCACGATGTCGTCGGCGCTGGCCTCGAGCAGGTGGGCCGCGAGCGTCTTGGCCTTCTCGAGCACCTGCTCGCCGGCCTGGAGCACCGCGCTGCCACCGATCTGCATCGAACGCGAGCCCATGGTGCCGCTGCCGCGCGGCACCAGGGCGGTGTCGTTCTGGATGAGGTTGACCTTCTCCATGGGGATGCCGAGCGTGTCCTGGAGGATCATCCCGTAGGCGGTGCGGTGCCCCTGCCCGTGCGACGACGTGCCGACGGTCACGTCGACGGTGCCGTCGGCTCGGACCTCGACCTTGCTGTATTCGGAGAAGATGCCCGGCGCGGTGATCTCCACGTAGGCGCTCACCCCGATGCCCAGCAGTTTCGGGTCGCCGCTGGCCCGCCGCGCCGCCTGCTCGGCGCGCAGGGTGTCGTACCCGGCGATCCGACAGGCTTCGTCGAGGGCCACGGCGTAGTCGCCGACGTCGTAGTTCGCGCCGGTGGCCGTGGTGACCGGGAACCGCTCGGGGGGGATGAAGTTGCGCTTGCGGATCTCCACCGGGTCGATCCCGAGTTCGCGGGCGGCCTGGTCGAGCGCCCGCTCGAGGAACTGCACGGCCTCGGGGCGTCCGGCGCCGCGGTAGGCCGCCATCGGCGTGGTGTTGGTGGCCACGCCATAGCACTTCACGTCGACCTTGGGGATGTCGTAGGGGCCCGGAGCCATCTGACGGGTCATGAACACCAAGAACGCGCCGATGGCCGGGTAGGCGCCGGCGTCACCGACGACGCGCCCCTTCATGGCGAGCACGCGACCGTCCTTGGTCAGACCGAGTTCGGTGTGCTCCACCTGGCCGCGCCCGTGGACCATCGCCAACATGTTCTCGGAGCGGGTCTCGACCCACTTCACCGGGCGGCCCAAGGCCTTGGCCAGCTCGCAGGTGACGATGAACTCGGGGTACACGCCCTGCTTGGCGCCGAAGCCGCCGCCCACCGCCGGGGCCTTGACCCGCAGCTGACCGGGCTCGAGCCCGATCAGCGGCGCGAGGGCCTGGGCGACGCTGTTGGGTCCCTGGGTCGGGACGGTGACGGTCATGCCGTCGGCCGTGGGCTCCGCGATGATCGCGTTGGTCTCCATCGGGGCGGCGGCCAGGCGAGGGCTCACGGTGCGGACCGTGGTGCGGTGCTCGACGCCCCCGAAGAGGTCGTCGACGTCTCCCATGTCCATGACGAAGGCCACGTTGGACCCGTGCTCCTCGAAGAGCAGCGGCGCGTCGTCGGCCATGGCGGCCTCGGCATCGACCACCACGGGCAGCGGCTCGTAGTCGACGATCACCGCCTCGGCGGCGTCGACGGCCTGGGTGCGGGTCTCGGCGACGACCGCGGCGACGATGTCGCCCACGAAGCGCACGACCCCCTTGGCCAGGACCGGCCGGTTGAAGACCGGCGGCAACATGATGAAGCCCTGGAAGTCGGCCACCGTGAGGGAGTCGGCGGTGTGGACGGCGACCACGCCCGGCATGGCCGCGGCCTCGGCGGTGTCGATGCCCGTGACGCGCGCGTGGGCGATGGTGGAACGCACGAACACCACGTGCGCGACCCCGGGGACCTCCAGGTCGTCGGTGTAGGGGGCCTCACCCCGCAGGATGCGCGGGTCCTCGAGGCGGACGACGGCGTTGCCGAGGATCGATCCGGACGTGCCCATGACGCTCCCTGTGGTCCTGATGGCTGGCGGCGCAGCCTATCCCGACCCACCCCCCGGATACGGTGGTCGGATGGCCGCGCCGACCCCCACCATCACCAATCGGCGGGCCCGTCACGATTACGCCATCACCGAGACCTTCGAGTGCGGGATCGTCCTCGCCGGGAGCGAGGTCAAGTCGATCCGCGACGGCAAGGCCAACCTCCGCGACTCCTTCGCCCGGGTCGAGGACGACGAGGTCTGGCTCTACGGCCTCCACATCACCCCGTACACCTTCTCCCGGGGTGACCTCGACCCCGAGCGGCGCCGCAAGCTCCTCCTGCACAAGCGCGAGATCGTCGACCTGGCCCGGGCCACCCAGGACCGGGGCATCTCCTTGATCCCGCTCCAGTTGTCGTTCAAGGACCGCCGGGTCAAGGTCGTGCTCGGCGTGGGCCGGGGCAAGAAGACCTACGACAAGCGCCAGGCCATCGCCGAGCGTGACGCCAAGCGCGAGGCCGAGAAGGCCCTCAAGTCCCGCACCCGCCGCGACCCGGCCTGAGGCCCCCACCCGGACCGGTCCGCGCCTCGGGCGGCCCGGGCAGGGCCCATCCCGACTACGCCCGGCCACGCTCGATGGGCCACAATGCCCCGGTCGCGGCCCACCCGGGTCGCTCCCGCCGGAGGACCCCATGCGCACCGTCCGTCGCCCCCTCGCCCTGCTCGCCACCGTGGTCGCCGTCACCGCCGGCACCGCTGCGATGACCACCCCAGCCTTCGCCGCCAAGAAGAAGGCCACACCGGTCACGGTGCTCGTCACCAACGACGACGGGTACGCCGCCCCGGGCATCGACGCCGTCGTCGAGGCGCTGCGCACCGTGAAGGGCACCAAGATCGTGGTGTCGGCCCCCGCCACCAACCAGAGCGGGACCGGCGGCAAGGTCACCGGCGGCACCCTCACCGCGACCCAGGCCACCACGAAGAGCGGCTACCCGGCGACGTCGGTGCAGGGCTTCCCCGCCGACTCGGTCATCCACGCCATCCAGACCGCGGGCGTGAAGCCGGCGGTCACGGTGTCGGGCTGCAACGCCGGTCAGAACCTCGGCCCGGTCACCGACATCTCGGGCACGGTGGGTGCCGCCCGCCAGAGCGCGAAGCTCGGGGTGCCCGCCGTGGCCACCAGCCAGCAGCTCAACGACGCCCCGGACTTCCCGACGTGTGCCCGGCTCGCCAGGGAGTGGCTGGTCGAGTGGCTGAAGACCACGAAGAACGGCACCAAGGTCGCGACGCCGTCCACCATCGACAGCATCAACGTCCCGAACTGCGCGAGCGGCTCGATCCGGGGTCTCTACAAGACGACGGTGGCGCCGGCGGGCACCGAGGGCGCGCTGAACTCGGGTACGGTCCCGTGCGCCACGACGGGCACCACCTACGCCAACGACGTGTTGGCGTTCAACGACGGATGGGCGACGATCACCACCGTCGGCCTGAACCCGGCGTCCTGACCGGCCGCACGCCACCCCACTACCCCTCACCCACAGGAGTCGAACCGTGCACATCCGTCGCCTCATCCCCGCCGCTCTCGCCACGGTGGCCCTGACCGTCGGCCTCGCCGTGGCTCCCGCGGGCGCGGCGAGCGGCATCGACAAGAAACTCGTCGGCACCTGGAACCTCACCGGTCTGTCCGTCGACAACGGCACGGTCGCGCCGTGTCCGGGATCGCCCGCGACCGACCCGGTCATCGCGACGTTCTTCACCTGCAAGGCGGGAGAGCACCTCGACCTCCGGGCCGACGCCAGCTACAAGGAGACGCTCTCGGCGATCTCGTCGGTCGAGGACGGCCACTGGCTCGCCGGCCGGGCCGGGGCCCGCTCGATCATCGTCTTCGACGACACCAACTTCGAGAACGCACCGCGGGCGTACGTCTACGAGCGGAAGGGCACGAACCTCACGATCTCGCTGACGATGTTCACGAAGCGGACCGGTTCTCCGACCGACCCGAAGAGCCTCTTCACCATGCACTTCACCAAGGCCTGACGCGGCATGCTCGACCCGGCCGACCTGGCGGCGCTCTCGACCGCACCGGTCGATCGGGTTCGCGCCGCGCTCGCCGCCGGCGACGAGGCCGGCGCCCGCGACCTCGCCGACGCTGCTGCGCGCGGCTGGCGGCGTGGGGTCGACGGCTTCACGGCGTGGAACGACCAGACGTTCGCGTACCTCACCGAAGCGCACGGCCCCGGTGCGGCCGCGGCGGCCCGCGCTGCCCTCGACGACGCGCGGGCCCGGCGCATTCCCTGGCCCGGGGCCGGCGCGCCGGTGGCAGCCACCCCCGACACCGCGCCGCTGCTCGCCGATCTCCTCGCCGCCGAGGCCGAGTGGCGCGACCTCCACGACGAGGCCCTCGACGACGTGTGCGCGCTCCTCTCGCACGTGTACCGGGTCCAGGGCCTCGCGGCCCTGCGAGAGTCGATGGAGTACGCCGGCGAGCGCACTCTGCTCACATGGATGCCCACCGACGTCGCCCGGTCGGCCGACGAGCGGGTCCGCACGTGGGCCGCGATGCTCCAGGGCAACTTCGCCACGGTCCGCGTGAGTGAGACCGAGGCCGCGTTCGTCATCACCCAGGACCCGTGCGGGTCGTGTGGCCGGATGCTGCTCGCCGGGCGTCATCCCGGTCCGCTCGACCACGCCACCGTCACCGAGGTCGACCCCGTCACGTTCGATCGCGGTGACGTTCCCGTGTACCGGACCCACGTCGCGGTGATGCACTTCTTGGTGCCCGAAGCCCGGCTGGGCGTGCCGTGGCCGGTCGTGGCCTGCCCGCGCGGGCTCACTGCGGCACCGTGCACGATCACGATCTTCAAGGACCATCTCGATCCGGCCGCCCTGAGACTGGCCACCACCCTCCGAGGTGCACCGTGAACGACTTCATCCCGCTCGTCGATCCCGCCGATCTCCCGCCCGCGCTCCACGACCAGTGGGCGGCCACCGCCCGCCCCGGCCTCGCCGACTTCGTCCGCCTGATGGCCCATGCCCCCGACCACTTCCAGCGCTACAACGACGCCTACGGACCGCTGCGGTCCGACAACCACCTCGGTCCCCGACTCACCGAGATCGTGCGCCTCAACGTGGCCCGCACCACCCGGTGCCAGGTGTGCGTGGCCGGGCGGGTGCCCGCCGCCACCGAGGCCGGCCTCACCGAGGAGCTCATCGACCGCCTGGGCACCGACGACCTCACCGGGTTCACCGACCCCGAGGTCGCGGCGATTCGCTTCACCCAGCGCCTGGCCACCGATCACCTCGGGATGACCAGCGAGGAGCGAGTGGCCGTGCACGACCATTTCACCCCCACCCAGACGGTGGAGATGGCGCTCCTGACCGTGATGTGCCTGGTCGGACGGTTCTCGCAGCTCTGCGGGCTCGAGGAGCACTGAGCGACCCACGGGCAGCGACCCACGGGCAGCGACCCAAGGATCCGAGTTGGGCGGCCTAGGGTCTACGGCCTGGGCCGGTCGAGGCCGGTCCGGTGACGTCAGGTCGGTGGACGCAGGTCGGCGAACGCGTCCGTGTGCGGAAGCGACGGGAGGTGCTGGTGGACGAGCAGCGACGGTGCCCCGACGGCCACGAGGTCGGGGCTCATCACCACTTCTGTCCGGCCTGTGGCGTGGCCCTGACCCCGGCGTGCCCGAACGGCCACGCCGTGCGCGGCGACGATGCCTTCTGCGGCACGTGCGGCGTCACCCTCGCCACCGCGTCCGGGTCCGCGGCGCCGTCGCCCGCGGCCGCGCCCACGCCCACGCCCACG
>JBAXBB010000076.1:0-14822 GCA_037142235.1 Actinomycetes bacterium | reverse complement strand
TGCTGTTCGCCCGGCTGACGACCTCGGATGCCTTCTGGTGTCTCGGGACGGCCGAGCACGTGTCGGATTCCGGAGAACGGCCGATTGCCATCACGTGGCGACTGCACCAGGCCTTGCCGGGTGACCTTTACGCCCAGTTCGCGGCGGCGGTGGCCTGACCGCTCCGGTAGGTCAGACTGCGGCCGGCGAAGCCCTTCCCGCCAAGTGCCGCGGCGAACACCGGAGAGTCTTTCTCCGGCGCTCCACCGCCTTGTAGGACACGCCGCTCGGTTTGCTGGCTCGAGTGCCGAGAATTCTGGCTAGACCCCGGTTCAAGACGCCGCTGCGGACCAGGTGCTCGATGAGCTCATCCCACGCCGTCTCCTTGGAGGCGTCGAGGAGGTCGGCGATCTGGGTGGGTGTGGCTCCGGCCTGATGGTGGGCGACGATGCGGTCGGCGAGACGGGCGGCCTCCGCCCGGATCGCCGCTAGGAGTTCCCAGGCGTTTGTGCTCGTGAGACCGCAGTACCCGGGTGAGATCTCGTCGAGATACTCGGCCAGGAACCCGTCGAGGTTCATGCGCACGCCGTCGAACAACGACGACCAGTTCTGCGGGGCCGGGGTCGGTCCGCGCCGTCGGCAACCGGTGCGTTCTCGATCGCGACGGAACCCGTCGTCGTCTTCGTCGAAGATGTCGTCATCCGACTCAGAGGGTGAATCCATGGTCGTCTTCAGGGCGTGAGGTGGTCGACGGGTCAGAGGAGGAACAGAGCGACGATCACGATGACGACCGGTGCCAGCAGGATGCCTGCTGCCGCGACGACGCCGAACAGCACGAAGAGCGCGATGGCGCAGGCGACCCCGAAGCATCCGAAGCTCGCCACGTCCTTGCCGCTCATCGTCCCTCCCTGCGGGCCCTGGTCGGTCGCCCGGGCTCCAGTATCCACCGTGGCAGCCACGTGCGACACGTGAGCCCGGGGCAGCGGAACGGAACCTCCCTCGGTCGTGAGCCCGCCCACCGGGCCCGGTTCTCGGGTCTGGCGGCGGAGGACGACGGGAGCGGGCCGTGGCGCCCAGCGAATACAAGATTGACCAACTCGATGAGCCGACCGAGACGGCCCAGTGTGAACTCTGGTGGGGCGATGCGGCCCGGAGCTGCCAGGTGCACCTCGTGTGGTGCGTCGACGACCGGGTCGACACCTGGTCGCGGCACCCCTCGGCCGACTAGGTCGGGTCGGCCCGCCGTCCGACGGTGATCATCCGGTCGCCGGCTCCCCATCGCAGCGGGGAGTGCTTGGGCGGGTTGACCACGATGCCGTCCAACACTTCTTCCACGCCGTCGGGGACCAACGCCACGCGGTAACCGATCACCACCATGCCCGCGGCGAGCCCGAGCCGGACGAGGTCGCCGTACGTGGCCGGGTGGCGACCATCGGTCGCGACCGGGGCCGGGTCCAGGCTGATCTCGATGGTCTTGGCGTCGAGCAGAGCGTCGAAGACGCGGCTGAGCTCGGGGTTCTCGGCGACCTGGGCGATCAGCAGCGCGGTCAACCGGTCGCTCACGAGGTAGTCGTCGGTGCCCGACGTGCGCGCCAGCGGTACGTCGCGCAGATCGCGGAGTTCGGTCACGATCGTGGGGGCGCGTCCGGAGCCGCGCAGCATGATGGCGTGGCGCAGTTGGAGCAGCGCCATGAGCACCTCGGCGTCGGCCTCGTGGGCGGTGAGGCGGTCGCGGTAGGCGAGGAGCAGCACGTGGTCGGGCTCGTGCGCCGCCCAGAGGTCGGTGACGGCAGCGCCGTCGCGATGGCTGAGCGCGCGCGTGGTGACCGCGAGTCGCTCGAGCGTGGCGAACGTCTGGGGATCGGGCGGGTCGCAGTAGCGCGGATCGGCCACGACGGTGACGGTCGAGCCGGGCATGGCGAAGCCGTCGAGCTCGCGCAGGATGACCGGGCCGATCTCGCTCCAGCCCGTCACCAGGAAGTGCTCGGGCTCGCGGGCACCCCGGGGCGCGGCGGGCTCGACCTCGGGAAGGTCCAAGGTGGCCGGGACCCCGGTGAGCGTGAAGGTGCGGTCGTCGAGGGCGACACCGATCAGGAAGTCGTCGGGGCCGATGACCGTGGCCGGGTCGGGGGCGAGGGTGATGGTGCCGTCGCCGGAGCGGATCCCGAGCGCCGAGGCGTGGTCGAAGGCGAGCATGGCGTGGGCGAAGGTGGACCCGACGAGCTCGGGGAACGACGCGAAGTACATCTCGCTGCCCTCGAAGTCGAACAGGTCCCGGTACACCGCGGTGATCCCGGACTGCCGGCAGGCCTGGGCGGCGAGGTGGCCGATGACGTCGTCGCTCACGACCGTGGTCACCAGCCCCCCGGTGACCTGACGGAGGGCGGCGGCGCTCGTGGCGTCGCGGCACTGGGCGACGATCCGGGTGTGGACGAGATCGGGATCGAAGGTCAGGAGCCCCAGAGTGGCGCGGATCACGAAGGCGTCGTTGGCCGACTCCTCGTCGGCCAGCACGATCACCGACTTCGCCGCCATGGGGTTCACGAGGGCCAGATCGTCGACGTCGGCGCCGTCGCCGGTGCGGCAGACGATCCGGGTGGGTCCGGTGTCGGGGACCCGTGAGCCGATCGTCTCGACGACCACCGCCTTCTCCGCGGCGCTGAGCACCACGATGCACGCCCGCTGCTCGCTGGCGTTGGCGGTCACCAGCTCTTCGACGATCGTCGGCAGCATCGAGGTGAAGCCGATGATGAGGGTGTGGCCGGTCTCGGCCACGGGGCCGCGTCCGCTCCGGAGGTCGTCGATCTTGCGGTCGATGCCCGAGGCGATCACGCCGATGAGGGTCGACACCAAGAAGATGCCGCTGACGGTGACGAACAGGGAGACGAGCCGGAACGTCCAACCGTTGTCGAAGCCCATCGTGCCGGGGTCGAGGGTGCGCACCAGGCTCGCCCAGAACGCCTCGATGAAGTTGCCGCGGTGGTGACCGTTGATGCCGGCGTTCACCGCCGAGAGCAGCACGGCCGCGAACAAGACGACCGCCAGTGACGCCAGGGCGAGCCAGAGCATGAGCGAGACCGTTCCCCGGAGGAACGTCTCGTCGATGCGGTAGCGCAGGCGGTCCCGCCAGCCGAGGGGGGACGTCCCCCCGGTCGGAGCGTCGCGGCGGGGTCGGGGCCGAGCGGATGGCACGGCGGGAGCCTAGGCCGCGCTCGCTCGTGATCGGCCCGTCGGCGGCGGCGCATGTCCCAGGTGGAGTGTTCACTTCTCCTTGACCGCCCCACTCGACCACCCGCCCAGGAGGCCTCCATGCCCGACCCCGTCGACCTCAATGTCTTGCGCGACACGCTGCTGCGCAACCAGGAGACCGGCACCGTCACGCCCACCGCCCCGCAGGACAAGGTCTACGTCGACCCCGAAGGCCGCATCGTCCTGGGTGGCGGTGCCGACCAGGCCGAGCGGACCCTCTCGGAGGTCCCCCAGACCACCTTCGCGGGCTGATGGCCCACTACGTCGGCCTCGACGCCGATCGCGCCTACGCCGCCCGGGCGATGCCCCACGCTCGCGAGCTCACCATCGACGGCACCACCGGCTTCGTCTACGAGTTCGAGTGCGAGTTCGGCACGCGCTACGTGCTCTTCGCCTGGTTCGACGGCCTCTGCTACAAGGTGAAGCTCGTCGAGCCCGACTTCGAACGCACGGGGCCCGTCGGCCATGCCACCCACCTCTACGCCGACGGCACCCTCTGCCTCGACCCGCAGATGCACGGCCTGCGCACCCTCGCCGACGCCTACACCCGCTCGGTCGTGTGGGCCACGGGCCACTCCATCTTCCGCACGACGGGTGTGTTCGCGTTCAACGTCACGAACCTCGATCGCACCCCTGCCACCTGACCAGCCACCGAGGAATCCCCGTGCCCGATCTCACCGACCCCGATCTCACCGACCCCACCGCTCCCCGGCTCTTCGACTCGGGCTTCACCGTGCTCGACCTCGTGCTCGACCAGGTGCTCGACTCCGTGGGCCGCCGACCGGCGGAGAGCGGTGGCGCCCTGGTGGGGTGCTACGCGCGCTCCCTCGTGACGGGCTTCGTCTTCGACGCGGACGCGAGCGTGACCGGCGTGACCTACGAGCCCTCGCCGCAGCTCACGACCCAGGTCCAGGCGCTCGAGCTCACCACCGGCGTGGCGTTCAAGGGCGTGCTCCATTCGCACCCGGGCATCATGGACACACCGTCGGGTCCGGACCGGTCGTCGTTCGCCGCCGGCCTGCTCGCCAACCCCGAGCTGGGCCGCTACCTCGCCCCGATCGTCACGCTCGCGGGCGCGCCACCGGCTCCGCACCGGATCGCGCTCGCCGGCGGGGTGGTCGTGTCGTTCCACGTCGCCTTCGTCGACGCCGTCGGCGCGCTCCAGGTGCGCCAGTGCCGGCCCCGGGTGCTGTGGTTCGCCCGCGACTGCCGCCGCCTCGCCGCCGCCCTGCACCGCCCGGCCCCGCACCTGGTCGGCACCGCCCACGCCGACCCGTTCGTGGCGTCGGCGGAGATCTTGCTGACCTCCGACCTCACCCTCACGCTCGCCGCGCCCGCCGATTACCCGACCGTGGCCCCGCTCGCGCTCGTCCACGACCGCCGGACGGAGACCACCCGCCAGGTGCACCTCCGTTGGCGACTCGACGTCGATCCCGACCACCGGCTCGGTGCCAGCTTCGGCCCTACCGACCTCCCCGACACGGGCGCCGACCGCGCCTACGTGGCCTTCGGCCGCTCGGGCGTCGTGCTCACGCCGCGGCGCGACCTCGCCCACGACCTCGACCTCGAGCCGCTGCTCGTCGACGAAACGTTCTACGAGCGGCTCGACGCCGTGCGCGACGGGCTCTTCGCCCGCTCTCGTGGGATCCTCCACCGCCGGCTCGGCCGGGCGCACGTGCTCGTTGCCGGGTGCGGGTCGGTCGGGTCGTACGCGGCCGAGCAGTTCGTACGCGCCGGGGTGGGTCGCCTCACGCTCCTCGACCCCGACGTCGTGGCCGAGGCCAATCTCTCGCGTGCCAACTTCACGATGGCCGACGTCGGGCGCCCAAAGGTCGCGGCCCTCGCCGAGCGCCTCCTCGCGATCAACCCGGCGCTCGACGTACGGATCGTGCCCACCACGCTGGCGTCGTGCACCGACGAGTGGCTGCGCCTCCTGCTCCCGTCCACCGATCTCGTCGTGAGCGCGCTCGACGACCGCAGCGCCCAGCTCGCGCTGAACCAGTGGTCGTACTGGCACGACGTGCCCGCCGTGTACCTCGGCCTCTTCGCCGGCGCGAAGTCGGGTGAGGCGTGCGTCGTGCGTCCTCCGCACGCCTGCTTCCGGTGCGCCACCACCTTCCGCACCCTGATCGCCCCCGACGACCAGGGCGAGCGCGACTACGGCACCGGGCGGCTCAGTGCCGAGGTCGCCCTCGGCACCGACATCCACGCCGTCACCGCCGTGGGGGTGCGCCTCGGACTCTCCTGCCTGGTGCGCGACGGCGAAGTGTCGCTGTCGGCCTACGCCGACACCGCCCTCGCCGAGCACGCCTACGCCCTCGTTGCGGTCTCCGACGACGTGCCGATCGTTGCCGAGGTGATCGGCGCCGCCCCCGCCCAGTTCTCGCACCGCTCGATCTGGCTCTCGGTGCGCAGCGACCCCACCTGCAACGTGTGCGGTGAGCACCGCGACCCCCCGGGCACCGTCGCCACTCCTTCGGCCGACGACCTCCGGCGGCTGTTCGCGGCAGAAGGCGAGGGTCCGGCGATCGCGACGACCGGGGAGGTCGCGGCGACCGCGGCGGCCGGGGAGGCCCTTCGATGACCGCCACCGTGCTCACCGTCGACGCCGCTCGGTTCGCCGACCTCCTCGACCGGAGCCGAACCTCCCCGGTACTCGTGGCGCGCGGTCCGACCGACGCCGACGCCGCCCGGCTCGCCGGGCTCGCCGCCGGCGTGGTCGACCGGTTGGGCGCGTCCGGCTGGATGACGGTGGTCGGTCTTCGGGCGCGCCCCGAGGAGCTCCCGCCGCTCGAGCCGGTCATCGGGCGCCCCGGGGTCGACCTCGCGGTGCTCGTCGCGGGCAGCCTCGCGGTCAACGTGCCGCCCGACACCTCCGACTTCGTGCTCGGCACCGTGGTGCGCGGCTTCGACCCACGCGTCGACCACGACGCCCTGGACCGCGCCCTCGCCGACGCCGCGCCCTCGCCGTTGCACCTCCTCGACCACACCCGGGTGCCCGAAGCGCAAGCCTGGGTGTCGCTCTCGCTCCAGGCCGCGTTCGAGGTCCAGCGCGCCGACGCCGGCCGACCGCCGACCGTCGTGGCCGCCGAGATCCGGCCGGTCTGGCTGCCCGACCGCGACGCCGGGGCGCTGTTGGTCTCCGTCGACCCGGCCGACCCGCGATCGGCGCTCCTCCACTTCGCCGATTTCGACCACGACGGGCAGCCGGTCTGGTCGGAGCATCACCGCCTGGGTTCGCAGGTCGCGCTGGCGATCGAGGCCTACACCGTCGACACCCCGGGCGTGGAGGCGGTGCACACCCGGTTCGCGAAGTGCTCGTTCACCGAGGCCGACCGGACCGTGGTGTTCCGGACCTACTTCGACGAGACCACCGGCCTCGACGACGTGGTCCGACGGGTACGGGCGGGCGAGTTCGCGCCGCCCGACGACCGGGCCGACCGGGCGCGGGCCGTGGCCGAGGCCGAGGCGGAGATCGCGGCGCTCGTGGGGCTCGAGGCGGTCAAGGCCGAACTCCGCTCCTACGCCAACTTCGCCAAGGTCATGGTCGAACGGCGGGCCGCCGGAGCAGACGCCTCCGACGTGTCTCGCCACTTCGTGTTCACCGGCAATCCCGGCACGGGCAAGACCACCGTGGCGCGCATCGTGGCCAAGCTCCTCTACGGCTACGGGCTGCTCCCGTCGAGCCGGATGGTCGAGGCGCTGCGAGCCGACCTCGTGGGCACGTACCTCGGCGAGACCGCCACGCGCACCACCGAGGTGTTCGAGCGTGCGATCGGCGGAGTGCTGTTCGTCGACGAGGCCTACTCGCTCACCGACAACGACCTCGGCGGGCGCGACTACGGCCAGGAGGCGGTCACCACGCTCCTCGCGCTGATGGAGAACCATCGTCACGACACCTCGGTGGTCGTGGCCGGGTACCCGGCGAAGATGGAGCGGTTCTTGGAGTCGAATCCCGGTCTGCGGAGCCGGTTCACCCGCACGATCGCGTTCGCCGACTACACACCCGACGAGTTGGCGGAGATCTTCACCCGCCTGGCCGCCGACCAGGGCTACCACCTCGCCGACGGCGTCGTCGACGCGGTGGCCGAAAGCTTGCGCGATGCCACCGACGACGAGAACTTCGCGAACGGGCGGGCGGTACGCCAGCGCTTCGAGGACGCGCAGGTCCGCCAGGCCAACCGGTTGGCCTGGCGGACCTGCGCGTCCTCGAAGCGCTGGCGTACCGCCCGCCCGTTCGCGAAGTTCTCGTCGTCGGTGGCATCGCGCAAGCTTTCGGCCACCGCGTCGACGACGCCGTCGGCGAGGTGGTAGCCCTGGTCGGCGGCCAGGCGGGTGAAGATCTCCGCCAACTCGTCGGGTGTGTAGTCGGCGAACGCGATCGTGCGGGTGAACCGGCTCCGCAGACCGGGATTCGACTCCAAGAACCGCTCCATCTTCGCCGGGTACCCGGCCACGACCACCGAGGTGTCGTGACGATGGTTCTCCATCAGCGCGAGGAGCGTGGTGACCGCCTCCTGGCCGTAGTCGCGCCCGCCGAGGTCGTTGTCGGTGAGCGAGTAGGCCTCGTCGACGAACAGCACTCCGCCGATCGCACGCTCGAACACCTCGGTGGTGCGCGTGGCGGTCTCGCCGAGGTACGTGCCCACGAGGTCGGCTCGCAGCGCCTCGACCATCCGGCTCGACGGGAGCAGCCCGTAGCCGTAGAGGAGCTTGGCCACGATGCGCGCCACGGTGGTCTTGCCCGTGCCGGGATTGCCGGTGAACACGAAGTGGCGAGACACGTCGGAGGCGTCTGCTCCGGCGGCCCGCCGTTCGACCATGACCTTGGCGAAGTTGGCGTAGGAGCGGAGTTCGGCCTTGACCGCCTCGAGCCCCACGAGCGCCGCGATCTCCGCCTCGGCCTCGGCCACGGCCCGCGCCCGGTCGGCCCGGTCGTCGGGCGGCGCGAACTCGCCCGCCCGTACCCGTCGGACCACGTCGTCGAGGCCGGTGGTCTCGTCGAAGTAGGTCCGGAACACCACGGTCCGGTCGGCCTCGGTGAACGAGCACTTCGCGAACCGGGTGTGCACCGCCTCCACGCCCGGGGTGTCGACGGTGTAGGCCTCGATCGCCAGCGCGACCTGCGAACCCAGGCGGTGATGCTCCGACCAGACCGGCTGCCCGTCGTGGTCGAAATCGGCGAAGTGGAGGAGCGCCGATCGCGGGTCGGCCGGGTCGACGGAGACCAACAGCGCCCCGGCGTCGCGGTCGGGCAGCCAGACCGGCCGGATCTCGGCGGCCACGACGGTCGGCGGTCGGCCGGCGTCGGCGCGCTGGACCTCGAACGCGGCCTGGAGCGAGAGCGACACCCAGGCTTGCGCTTCGGGCACCCGGGTGTGGTCGAGGAGGTGCAACGGCGAGGGCGCGGCGTCGGCGAGGGCGCGGTCCAGGGCGTCGTGGTCGACGCGTGGGTCGAAGCCGCGCACCACGGTGCCGAGCACGAAGTCGGAGGTGTCGGGCGGCACGTTGACCGCGAGGCTGCCCGCGACGAGCACCGCGAGGTCGACCCCGGGGCGCCCGATGACCGGCTCGAGCGGCGGGAGCTCCTCGGGGCGCGCCCGAAGACCGACCACCGTCATCCAGCCGGACGCGCCCAACCGGTCGACCACGCCGGCGGCGAGCCCGGCGAGCCGGGCGGCGTCGGCGTCGGTCGGACCGCGCGCCACGAGTACCGGGGAGGTTCGGCTCCGGTCGAGGAGGTCGGCGAACCGAGCGGCGTCGACGGTGAGCACGGTGGCGGTCATCGAAGGGCCTCCCCGGCCGCCGCGGTCGCCGCGACCTCCCCGGTCGTCGCGATCGCCGGACCCTCGCCTTCTGCCGCGAACAGCCGCCGGAGGTCGTCGGCCGAAGGAGTGGCGACGGTGCCCGGGGGGTCGCGGTGCTCACCGCACACGTTGCAGGTGGGGTCGCTGCGCACCGAGAGCCAGATCGAGCGGTGCGAGAACTGGGCGGGGGCGGCGCCGATCACCTCGGCAACGATCGGCACGTCGTCGGAGACCGCAACGAGGGCGTAGGCGTGCTCGGCGAGGGCGGTGTCGGCGTAGGCCGACAGCGACACTTCGCCGTCGCGCACCAGGCAGGAGAGTCCGAGGCGCACCCCCACGGCGGTGACGGCGTGGATGTCGGTGCCGAGGGCGACCTCGGCACTGAGCCGCCCGGTGCCGTAGTCGCGCTCGCCCTGGTCGTCGGGGGCGATCAGGGTGCGGAAGGTGGTGGCGCACCGGAAGCAGGCGTGCGGAGGACGCACGACGCACGCCTCACCCGACTTCGCGCCGGCGAAGAGGCCGAGGTACACGGCGGGCACGTCGTGCCAGTACGACCACTGGTTCAGCGCGAGCTGGGCGCTGCGGTCGTCGAGCGCGCTCACGACGAGATCGGTGGACGGGAGCAGGAGGCGCAGCCACTCGTCGGTGCACGACGCCAGCGTGGTGGGCACGATCCGTACGTCGAGCGCCGGGTTGATCGCGAGGAGGCGCTCGGCGAGGGCCGCGACCTTTGGGCGCCCGACGTCGGCCATCGTGAAGTTGGCACGCGAGAGATTGGCCTCGGCCACGACGTCGGGGTCGAGGAGCGTGAGGCGACCCACCCCGGCGCGTACGAACTGCTCGGCCGCGTACGACCCGACCGACCCGCACCCGGCAACGAGCACGTGCGCCCGGCCGAGCCGGCGGTGGAGGATCCCACGAGAGCGGGCGAAGAGCCCGTCGCGCACGGCGTCGAGCCGCTCGTAGAACGTTTCGTCGACGAGCAGCGGCTCGAGGTCGAGGTCGTGGGCGAGGTCGCGCCGCGGCGTGAGCACGACGCCCGAGCGGCCGAAGGCCACGTAGGCGCGGTCGGCGCCCGTGTCGGGGAGGTCGGTAGGGCCGAAGCTGGCACCGAGCCGGTGGTCGGGATCGACGTCGAGTCGCCAACGGAGGTGCACCTGGCGGGTGGTCTCCGTCCGGCGGTCGTGGACGAGCGCGAGCGGGGCCACGGTCGGGTAATCGGCGGGCGCGGCGAGCGTGAGGGTGAGGTCGGAGGTCAGCAAGATCTCCGCCGACGCCACGAACGGGTCGGCGTGGGCGGTGCCGACCAGGTGCGGGGCCGGGCGGTGCAGGGCGGCGGCGAGGCGGCGGCAGTCGCGGGCGAACCACAGCACCCGGGGCCGGCACTGGCGCACCTGGAGCGCGCCGACGGCGTCGACGAAGGCGACGTGGAACGACACGACCACCCCGCCGGCGAGCGCGATCCGGTGCGGAGCCGGTGGCGCGCCCGCGAGCGTGACGATCGGGGCGAGGTAGCGGCCCAGCTCGGGGTTGGCGAGCAGGCCGGCGGCGAACGACGACCGGTCCGGACCCGACGGTGTGTCCATGATGCCCGGGTGCGAATGGAGCACGCCCTTGAACGCCACGCCGGTGGTGAGCTCGAGCGCCTGGACCTGGGTCGTGAGCTGCGGCGAGGGCTCGTAGGTCACGCCGGTCACGCTCGCGTCCGCGTCGAAGACGAAGCCCGTCACGAGGGAGCGCGCGTAGCACCCCACCAGGGCGCCACCGCTCTCCGCCGGTCGGCGGCCCACGGAGTCGAGCACCTGGTCGAGCACGAGGTCGAGCACGGTGAAGCCCGAGTCGAAGAGCCGGGGAGCGGTGGGGTCGGTGAGATCGGGGTCGGTGAGATCGGGCACGGGGATTCCTCGGTGGCTGGTCAGGTGGCAGGGGTGCGATCGAGGTTCGTGACGTTGAACGCGAACACACCCGTCGTGCGGAAGATGGAGTGGCCCGTGGCCCACACGACCGAGCGGGTGTAGGCGTCGGCGAGGGTGCGCAGGCCGTGCATCTGCGGGTCGAGGCAGAGGGTGCCGTCGGCGTAGAGGTGGGTGGCATGGCCGACGGGCCCCGTGCGTTCGAAGTCGGGCTCGACGAGCTTCACCTTGTAGCAGAGGCCGTCGAACCAGGCGAAGAGCACGTAGCGCGTGCCGAACTCGCACTCGAACTCGTAGACGAAGCCGGTGGTGCCGTCGATGGTGAGCTCGCGAGCGTGGGGCATCGCCCGGGCGGCGTAGGCGCGATCGGCGTCGAGGCCGACGTAGTGGGCCATCAGCCCGCGAAGGTGGTCTGGGGGACCTCCGAGAGGGTCCGCTCGGCCTGGTCGGCACCGCCACCCAGGACGATGCGGCCTTCGGGGTCGACGTAGACCTTGTCCTGCGGGGCGGTGGGCGTGACGGTGCCGGTCTCCTGGTTGCGCAGCAGCGTGTCGCGCAAGACATTGAGGTCGACGGGGTCGGGCATGGAGGCCTCCTGGGCGGGTGGTCGAGTGGGGCGGTCAAGGAGAAGTGAACACTCCACCTGGGACATGCGCCGCCGCCGACGGGCCGATCACGAGCGAGCGCGGCCTAGGCTCCCGCCGTGCCATCCGCTCGGCCCCGACCCCGCCGCGACGCTCCGACCGGGGGGACGTCCCCCCTCGGCTGGCGGGACCGCCTGCGCTACCGCATCGACGAGACGTTCCTCCGGGGAACGGTCTCGCTCATGCTCTGGCTCGCCCTGGCGTCACTGGCGGTCGTCTTGTTCGCGGCCGTGCTGCTCTCGGCGGTGAACGCCGGCATCAACGGTCACCACCGCGGCAACTTCATCGAGGCGTTCTGGGCGAGCCTGGTGCGCACCCTCGACCCCGGCACGATGGGCTTCGACAACGGTTGGACGTTCCGGCTCGTCTCCCTGTTCGTCACCGTCAGCGGCATCTTCTTGGTGTCGACCCTCATCGGCGTGATCGCCTCGGGCATCGACCGCAAGATCGACGACCTCCGGAGCGGACGCGGCCCCGTGGCCGAGACCGGCCACACCCTCATCATCGGCTTCACCTCGATGCTGCCGACGATCGTCGAAGAGCTGGTGACCGCCAACGCCAGCGAGCAGCGGGCGTGCATCGTGGTGCTCAGCGCCGCGGAGAAGGCGGTGGTCGTCGAGACGATCGGCTCACGGGTCCCCGACACCGGACCCACCCGGATCGTCTGCCGCACCGGCGACGGCGCCGACGTCGACGATCTGGCCCTCGTGAACCCCATGGCGGCGAAGTCGGTGATCGTGCTGGCCGACGAGGAGTCGGCCAACGACGCCTTCGTGATCCGCGCCACTCTGGGGCTCCTGACCTTCGATCCCGATCTCGTCCACACCCGGATCGTCGCCCAGTGCCGCGACGCCACGAGCGCCGCCGCCCTCCGTCAGGTCACCGGGGGGCTGGTGACCACGGTCGTGAGCGACGACGTCATCGGCCACCTCGCCGCCCAGGCCTGCCGGCAGTCCGGGATCACCGCGGTGTACCGGGACCTGTTCGACTTCGAGGGCAGCGAGATGTACTTCGCGTCGTTCCCCGAGCTCGTCGGGTCCACCTTCGCCCACGCCATGCTCGCCTTCGACCACGCCTCGGCGCTCGGGATCCGCTCCGGCGACGGCACCATCACCCTCGCCCCCGACCCGGCCACGGTCATCGGCCCCGACGACTTCCTGATCGGTGTCGCCCTCGACGACCGCACCTTCACGCTCACCGGGGTCCCGGCCACCTTGGACCTTCCCGAGGTCGAGCCCGCCGCGCCCCGGGGTGCCCGCGAGCCCGAGCACTTCCTGGTGACGGGCTGGAGCGAGATCGGCCCGGTCATCCTGCGCGAGCTCGACGGCTTCGCCATGCCCGGCTCGACCGTCACCGTCGTGGCCGATCCGCGCTACTGCGACCCGCCCGATCCCCAGACGTTCGCCACGCTCGAGCGACTCGCGGTCACCACGCGCGCGCTCAGCCATCGCGACGGCGCTGCCGTCACCGACCTCTGGGCGGCGCACGAGCCCGACCACGTGCTGCTCCTCGCCTACCGCGACCGCCTCACCGCCCACGAGGCCGACGCCGAGGTGCTCATGGCGCTGCTCCAACTGCGCCACGCCATCATGCTGCGCGGCTCCGGACGCGCCCCCACGATCGTGACCGAACTCCGCGATCTGCGCGACGTACCGCTGGCGCGCACGTCGGGCACCGACGACTACCTCGTGAGCGACCGGTTGACCGCGCTGCTGATCGCCCAGGTCGCCGAGAACCCCGAGCTCAGCCGCGTCTTCGACGCTCTGCTCGACGCCAAGACCATCGAGATCAGCCTGGACCCGGCCCCGGTCGCGACCGATGGTCGCCACCCGGCCACGTACGGCGACCTCGTCCGGCTCGGGCTCGCCGCGGGCATGGTGGTGATCGGTTACCGCGTGGCGTTGGTCCCCGACGGCGTGGAAGAAGTGTTGGACGGCATCGTGGTCAACCCGCCCAAGCACTCCCCGCTGCGATGGGGAGCCGGCGACCGGATGATCACCGTCGGACGGCGGGCCGACCCGACCTAGTCGGCCGAGGGGTGCCGCGACCAGGTGTCGACCCGGTCGTCGACGCACCACACGAGGTGCACCTGGCAGCTCCGGGCCGCATCGCCCCACCAGAGTTCACACTGGGCCGTCTCGGTCGGCTCATCGAGTTGGTCAATCTTGTATTCGCTGGGCGCCACGGCCCGCTCCCGTCGTCCTCCGCCGCCAGACCCGAGAACCGGGCCCGGTGGGCGGGCTCACGACCGAGGGAGGTTCCGTTCCGCTGCCCCGGGCTCACGTGTCGCACGTGGCTGCCACGGTGGATACTGGAGCCCGGGCGACCGACCAGGGCCCGCAGGGAGGGACGATGAGCGGCAAGGACGTGGCGAGCTTCGGATGCTTCGGGGTCGCCTGCGCCATCGCGCTCTTCGTGCTGTTCGGCGTCGTCGCGGCAGCAGGCATCCTGCTGGCACCGGTCGTCATCGTGATCGTCGCTCTGTTCCTCCTCTGACCCGTCGACCACCTCACGCCCTGAAGACGACCATGGATTCACCCTCTGAGTCGGATGACGACATCTTCGACGAAGACGACGACGGGTTCCGTCGCGATCGAGAACGCACCGGTTGCCGACGGCGCGGACCGACCCCGGCCCCGCAGAACTGGTCGTCGTTGTTCGACGGCGTGCGCATGAACCTCGACGGGTTCCTGGCCGAGTATCTCGACGAGATCTCACCCGGGTACTGCGGTCTCACGAGCACAAACGCCTGGGAACTCCTAGCGGCGATCCGGGCGGAGGCCGCCCGTCTCGCCGACCGCATCGTCGCCCACCATCAGGCCGGAGCCACACCCACCCAGATCGCCGACCTCCTCGACGCCTCCAAGGAGACGGCGTGGGATGAGCTCATCGAGCACCTGGTCCGCAGCGGCGTCTTGAACCGGGGTCTAGCCAGAATTCTCGGCACTCGAGCCAGCAAACCGAGCGGCGTGTCCTACAAGGCGGTGGAGCGCCGGAGAAAGACTCTCCGGTGTTCGCCGCGGCACTTGGCGGGAAGGGCTTCGCCGGCCGCAGTCTGACCTACCGGAGCGGTCAGGCCACCGCCGCCGCGAACTGGGCGTAAAGGTCACCCGGCAAGGCCTGGTGCAGTCGCCACGTGATGGCAATCGGCCGTTCTCCGGAATCCGACACGTGCTCGGCCGTCCCGAGACACCAGAAGGCATCCGAGGTCGTCAGCCGGGCGAACAGCA
>JBAXBB010000075.1:0-15251 GCA_037142235.1 Actinomycetes bacterium | reverse complement strand
GTCGTGTCGCCGCCCGGTTGGCCCGGCACCTCGCCCCGCTGCTCGAGCGCTTGGCCCGGCGTGCCGTGCGCGGCGGCGCCGACGCGGTGCTCGCCACGCCCGGGGGCCGGGTGCTCCACGACGTGGTCGAGATCGGCTCCCGGTTCCTAGCCTGGGCAACGACCGACTGCATCGAGTCGGGCTCGCCGTCGGTGGTCCGGGCCGGTCGGGCCGTGCCACCAACACCACCGTCACCGCCCGACGACCACCGGCTGATGGCCGTCGGTGGCCTCGACAGTTCCACCGGGTCCGACGGGCGGACCTTCGGGCTCGACGTCGCGGCCCTCGGCTACGCCGGGACCGACGTCCGCTGGTACTCCTACGCGGCGGACGGGGGCGACTACACGGCCGATGAGACCGAAGGGTCGCTGCGCGTCGCCGCGCGCCACCTCGCGGTCCAACTCCGCGCGATGGAGGTCGAGCAGCCCGGTCGTCCCGTCGATGTGATCGCACACTCGCAGGGTGGGCTCGTCGTCGACTGGTTCCTGACCCACCAGTACGAGCGCCACACGGGGCGCTTCCCGCCCGTCACCACGGTGGTCACCCTCTCCTCCCCTCATCAGGGCGCGCCGCTCGCGCACTCGATCGACCGGTTCCGTTCCGCCCCGACCACGCGTCGCGTGCTCGACGCCCTCGACGCGACGCATTCGATCACCCACCTCCCGCGGTCGGACTCCGCGGCGGTCCGGGACCTCGCCGAGGGATCGGCCTTCATGCGTGACCTCTGGGCCCATCCGCTCCCGCCGCACGTCGCGTTCACGACGGTCGGGGGTACCGACGACGTGGTCGTCCCGGCCGACCGGATCCACGTCCCGGGTGCCCGGGAGGTGGTGGTCGCCGTCGCCGGGGCCCACGACCACAGCGCCATCCCGCGCGACCCGCGTGCACTCGAGGTGGTGCGGGCCGCGCTGGGCGGCGGTCCGCTGCCGTGCACCACCTGGCAAGAGGGACTGCGCAGCGCGCTCGAACCGGTGTTGATCAGTCGCGTCGAGGACGACCTGGGTCCGGTCCTCACGACCTATCTGGAGGTGCACGCATGGGGATGAACCGATCGACGGTGGCAACCGCCCTGGTGGCAATTGCGCTGGTGGCGGCCTGGGCGATGCCGCCGCCGGTGGCTGCGGCCGCGGCACGGGGCCCGGCCGGACCGGCCGCGCGCTGGGTGGCGCCGCTGGTGGGTGAGCCCGTGGGCCTGGCGCTCGACGGGTCCGATGTCGCGGTGCTGGCCTCCGGGGAGGTCCGGCTTCTCGACGCCGCCACCGGCGCCGTGCGGTGGATCGCCGACACCCCCGACGCCTTCGACGTCCGCCCGGCGCTCGGTGCCAACCGGGTCGCCGTGACCGGCGACGACGTCGTGGTGCTGCTCGACCGGTCCACGGGCGCCCGGGTCGCGACCCCCCGGTTCCCCGACGCCGGTCCGGTCTCCCTGGGCGTGAGCCCCGACGGCCACGCCTGGGCGGTCGTGGCCGCCGAGGAGGCGGGCCGGGTCGGTCTGCTCGATTCCACGACCGGCGCCGAGGCCTGGTCGGTGCCGTTCCCGGCCTCGTTCTGGGCGGCACCGGCCCTCTCCGGCGACATCGTGGTCGCGGGCGGGTCGGGCCGTGATGGGGTGCTCCTCCGGGGCCTCGACCTCGCCACCGGGTCGATCCGTTGGGAGGTCCGCCCGGGTGCGGTCGGCTCGGCCCCCCTCGTGGCCGGGGGCCGGATCTACGTGGCCGCCGGGCCGACGCCGAGCCGGGCCCGGGTCCGGGCCCTCGACGTCACCACCGGCCGCCGGCTCTGGAGCACGGCTGTGCCCGGTCGGTACGACGGGGGGATCCAGCCGGGGGTCGACGGTTCCCGGTTGCTGGTCCTCGACTCGCTGGGGACCCTCGTCGCTCTCGACACCACCACCGGTCGGGTCGACTGGGTTCTGCCCACCCACCACGACGTGGTGGAGGGCCGGGTTGCCACCGGGGCCGGGGTGGCGGCGTTCACCACCTACCTCGACGAGGTGGCCGAGGTCGACACCGCCACCGGAGCCGTGCTCGACGCCTGGCGGCCCGCCGGAGTGCCCGTCGACCTCGTGGTGGGCCCCGGGGTCCTCGTGGAGGCCCTGCGTCTCGCCGATCCCGCCCGGGTGGCGGCCGTGACCCTGGCCCGGCGGCGGCCCTGAAGTCGGGGTCCGGGCCGCCCTGCCGGCCGCCCTGCGGGCCGCTGGACCCGGCCCGGTACACTGACCAGTCACCCGCTCACTGGCCCCGGCCGGGGAACGGGAATACGCACGCCCGCACTCCAAGGTCGCTCGGCCCCTCTCCGGAGGCCTCCCGAGCGTCGCGGGCGGAGGACCCAACCGAGGAACCGAGCAGGAGTAGTACCGCGCGTGGCTGTCGTCAGCATGAAGCAGATGCTGGAGGCCGGAGTCCACTTCGGCCACCAGACCCGTCGTTGGAACCCGAAGATGAAGCGCTTCATCTTCGGAGAGCGCAACGGCATCTACATCATCGATCTCCAGCAGAGCCTGGAGCGGACCGATGCGGCGTACCGCTACGTCCGCAAGACGGTCGCCGCCGGGGGGACGGTCCTCTTCGTCGGCACCAAGAAGCAGGCCCAGGAGCCGATCCGGGTCCAGGCCGATCGTTGCGGCATGCCCTACGTCAACTTCCGCTGGCTCGGCGGCATGCTCACGAACTTCACGACCGTGCACAACCGGGTGGCCAAGCTCCACGAGTTCGAGCGGATGGTCAACTCCGGTGAGGCCGACCAGATGATCAAGAAGGAAGGGCTCAAGCTGCGTCGCGAGCGCGACAAGCTCGTGCGCAACCTCGGTGGCATCCGGCGCCTCGAGAAGCTCCCCGACATCATCTTCGTGATCGACACGAAGAAAGAGCACATTGCCGTGACCGAGGCCAACCGCCTCGGCATCCCGGTGGTGGCGGTGGTCGACACCAACTGCGACCCCGACCTCATCGACTTCGTGATCCCCGGCAACGACGACGCCATTCGCTCGGCCAACCTGATGTGCCGGGTGATCGCCGACGCGGTCGACGAGGGGCGTCAACTCGCCCAGCGTCGTGGGGTCAAGACGGCCGGTCTGTCCGAGGCGCCCAAGCCGCCGAAGGTCATCTCGCCCGAGGAGCAGGCCGAGCGTGAGGCGGCCCAGGCCAAGGCCCGCGACGAAGCCGCCGCCGCCCAGCTCGACCGCGAGGCCCGCCTCGCCGCCGCCAAGGAGTCGGCCAAGACCGCACCCGCCGAGGCCGAAGGCGCCGCACCCGTCGCACCCGTCGCCGAAGCCGCGGTGGAGGACGGAGCCGAGAATGCCTGAGATCACCGCGGCAGACGTCGCGGCACTGCGCAAGGCCACCGGTGCCGGGATGATGGACTGCAAGAAGGCCCTGGCCGAGTCCGACGGCGACATGGAAGCCGCCAAGGACTGGCTGCGGGCCAAGGGCCTCGCCGGCGCCAGCAAGCGCGCCGGTCGCGCCGCGGAGCAGGGCGCCATCGAGGTCCGGGTCGACGGTGGGGTGGGAGCCCTGGTTGAACTCACCGCCGAGACCGACTTCGTCGCCAAGAGCGCTGGGTTCACCGGGGCCGTCGCCGACCTCGCCGCGCTCGCGCTGCGCGAGGGCAAGGCCGAGCTCGCCGAGATCGCCTACGAGGGCGGGACCGTCGGCGAGCACATCACTCAGCTGGCCGCCAAGCTCGGCGAGAACGTCGCCCTGGGCCGGATCGTGGTGTTCGAGTCCACCGACGGACTCATCGACGGCTACGTGCACTCCCAGAACGAGCGGGGAGTGATGGGCGTCCTGGTGGAACTCGCCGGCGTCGACCCCGCTGACGCCAAGGCCCGCGAGGTCGCCCACGACATCGCGCTGCACATCGCCTCGATGGCGCCGCAGTTCGTGAGCCGCGACGACGTGCCCACGGACGTCATCGAGCGGGAGCGCGCCGTGTTCGAAGAGCTCACCCGCAACGAAGGGAAGCCCGAGAACGCGATGGCCAAGATCGTCGAGGGTCGCCTCAACGGGTTCTACAAGGAGAACGTCCTCGTGGAGCAGGGGTTCGTCCGCGAACCCAAGACGACCATCGCCCAGTTGCTGTCCGGTCTCGGTGCCGACGTCACCGTGCGTCGCTTCGCCCGGGTGAAGATCGGCGAGTAGAGGCGATCATGGCCCAGAGCCAGTACCGACGGGTGGTGCTCAAGCTCTCGGGTGAGGCGTTCGCCGACGCCTCGGCCGGTTTCGGCATCGACGCCGCGGTGGTGCAGCGCATCGCCGAGGAGATCGCGGCCGCGCGCCGTGATCTCGACGTCGAGATCGCCGTCGTCGTCGGTGGCGGCAACATCTGGCGGGGCATGTCCGGCGAGAACCGCGGCATGGACCGCGCCCGCGCCGACTACATGGGCATGTTGGCCACCGTGATCAACGCGTTGGCGCTCCAGGACGCGCTCGAGGCGGCGGGCCAGCCGACCCGGGTCCAGACGGCCATCACGATGTCGCAGGTGGCCGAGCCCTTCATCCCGCTGCGCGCGATCCGTCACCTCGAGAAGGGCCGGGTCGTGGTGTTCGCGGCCGGCACCGGGAACCCCTACTTCACCACCGACACCACGGCGGCACTGCGGGCGGCGGAGATCGGCGCCGGGGCGATCCTGAAGGGCACCCACTCCGGGGTCGACGGGATCTACTCCGACGATCCCCGCACGAACCCCGACGCGGTGAAGTACACCCGGGTCAGTCACTTCGAGGTGATCGAGCAGCGGCTGGCCGTCATGGACTCGACCGCTATCACGTTCTGCATGGACAACCATCTTCCGATCATCGTCTTCGACGTCACCGAGCCGGGGAACATCGGTCGGGCGCTCGTGGGCGAGCCGATCGGCACGTTGGTGCACACGTCGTGACCCACCGGATCCCGGCCGTCCGCCCGACGGTCGACCCCCACGAGAGCGAGAGACGATGAGCGACCAGGGCCAGGAGATGCGCGACGTCGTGATCGAAGACTGTCGCGAGAAGATGGCGAAGGCCATCGTGCACCTGAAGGAGGAGTTCTCGGCGGTGCGTACCGGTCGCGCCTCGTCGGGCCTGGTGGAGAAGTTGCGGGTCGACTACTACGGCTCCGAGGTCCCGTTGCAGCAACTGGCCGGCTTCTCGGTCCCCGAGCCGCGCGTGCTCGTGATCAACCCCTACGACAAGGGGGCGGTCCGCGACATCGAGAAGGCGATCCTCGCCAGCGACCTGGGCATCAACCCCGGCAACGACGGGCAGGTGATCCGCCTGGTCTTCCCGGTCCTCACCGAAGACCGGCGCAAGGAGCTGGTCAAGGTGGTCAAGCAGCGCGCGGAGGAGGCCAAGGTCGCCGTGCGCAACGTGCGCCGGCAGACCCGCCAGGAGCTCGAAGGCCTCGAGAAGGACGGCGAACTCTCCCGCGACGAACTGGAGCGGGTCGAGAAGGAGCTCGAGGGCCAGACCCATAAGGTGATCGTGGAGATCGACGAGCTCGTACAACACAAGGAACAGGAACTGCTCGAGGTCTAGCCTCGCTCGGGGCTGACGGAGGGAGGTCATCGTGGCCGATTGGCGCGACGACGAGTGGGACGAATTGATGCAGCGCACGATGGGGACCTCCGGCGCGCCGGTGGTCGAGCCCGGCGCGCCCGTGGCGCCCGGCGAGGACGTCCGGTACGGCGACCCCCGGAGCGAGGTCAATCCGGGGTTCTGGGTCGACGCCGACGACGACGTGTCGCCCGGCGCCGCGGCCTGGGCCTCCGACGTCGAGCCGGGCTCGGCGGTCGACGCCGGATCGGCCACGACCTGGGCCGCCCCCGACGCCACCGGCTCGATGCCGCTGCCGCACTGGACGGAGCCGCCCACAGGCGAGATGCGGATCTCCGACGACCCCGCCGAAGACTGGGCGGCGGTCACCGGTTCGACGCCGCGCTTTCGCACCGACGCCGGCGACTGGGCCACCGGGGACTTCGAGCTCGGTGAGCTCGCCCACGACGACTCCACGCTGGTGGGCGCGCTCGACGAGTCGCCGATCGCGGACCTCGAGATGCCCTTGACCCGGCGCGAGCGACGGGAGGCCCGCGAGGCCGAGGCCCCTCGTCGGGGTGGCCGACGCGGCACCCGACCCGAGGAGGCCGCTCCGGTGGAAGCGGTGCTCGGGTCCGACGAGTTCCCCCTGATGGACACGTCGGAGTTCGACGACGACGCCGAGCCCGTGGTCCACTCGGCCGCTGCCGGGCGCTCCACCGGTTCGCTGGAAGGTCGGCCGCGGCGGGGATCCGAGCAGGGGACCCACGACAGCGGCGCCGACACCAACCGGCGGATCCTCACGGCCGGCATCGCCGCGTCGGTCGCCGTGCTGTGCTTCGTGCTCGGCCAGATTCCCACGCTGCTGCTCGCCATGGCCGTGGTCGGGATCGGCGCGTTCGAGTTCTACGAGGCGCTCCGCCGGGCGGGGTACCACACCGCCACGCTGGTCGGTCTGATCGGCTGCGTGGCGATCGTGCCCGTCGCCTACGACCAGGGCACGGCCGCGTTTCCGATGATGATCTTCCTGGTCGTGGCGTTCACCATGCTCTGGTACCTCTTCGAGGTGATGCGGGCGCGTCCGACGGTCAATGTCGCGCTCACGTTGCTCGTCTTCGGCTACGTGGGCTGCTTCGGCGCCTTCGCGGGTTTGCTCCTCGCGCCCGAGCACGGCGTGGGTTACGTGCTGGGCGTGGTCCTGTGTGTGGTCGCCTACGACGTGGCGGGTTGGTTCGTCGGCCGATCGATGGGCCGGACGCCACTGATGCCGCGCGTCTCGCCCAACAAGACGCTCGAGGGGCTGCTCGGCGGGATGATCGCTGCCCTGATCATGGGTGTCATCGTCGTGTCGGTGGTCGGGGGCTGGAAGCAGGGTGGCTTCCTCGACGGGATCCTCCTGGGCCTGGTCATGGCCGTCGCGGCGCCGCTCGGCGACCTCGTGGAGTCCATGTTCAAGCGCGATCTCGGGGTCAAGGACCTCGGGACCCTGCTGCCGGGTCACGGGGGCGTGCTCGACCGGTTCGACGCCCTTCTGTTCGCGCTCCCCGTCGCCTACTACGTGGCGCTCCACATCGTGACCTGATGACGCGCGTCGCGATCCTGGGGTCGACCGGCTCGATCGGGACCCAGGCGCTCGACGTCGTCCGGACTCATCGCGACGACTACGAGGTCGTCGCTCTCGCGTCCGGGAGCAACGCCGAGTTGCTCGCGGCTCAGGCCGCCGAGTTCGGCGTCGACCCCCGGTGGGCGCGCACGTGCGCCGACGACCCCGACGCGCTGGCGGAGTTGGCGGCCCACCCCGACGTCGAGGTGGTGCTCAATGCCGTCGTGGGGTTCGCCGGCTTGCCCGTCACCGTCGCGGCGCTCGAGCACGGCCGGCGGCTGGCGCTGGCCAACAAGGAGAGCCTGATCGCGGGTGGACCGGTCGTGAACGCGGTGCGGGCCCGGGGAGGCGGCGAGATCGTGCCGGTCGACTCGGAGCACTCGGCGGTCTACCAGTGCCTGCGCTCGGGGGAGCCCCGCGAGGTCCGGCGCGTGTTGCTGACGGCGAGCGGAGGCCCGTTCCGAGGTCGCACCCGCACGGAGCTCGAGCACGTCACGGTCGAGGACGCGCTCAAGCACCCGACCTGGGACATGGGGGCGAAGATCACCATCGATTCCTCGACCCTGGTCAACAAGGGGCTCGAGGTGATCGAGGCCCACGAGCTCTTCGGCCTCGACTTCGACGACATCGACGTCGTGGTCCACCCGCAGTCGGTGGTGCACGGCATGGTCGAGTTCACCGACGGCGCCACGATCGCCCAGCTGTCGATGCCCGACATGCGGCTCCCGATCGGACTGGCCCTCGGAGCCCCCGCCCGGCTCGACGAGGCCTTCGGGGCCATCGACTGGACGTCGCTCGGATCGCTCACGTTCGAGCCACCGGACCTGGAGGCCTTTCCGGCGCTGGCCCTCGCCTACGCCGCCGGGAGGGCTGGTGGTGGTGCCCCGGCGGCCTTCAGCGCGGCCAACGAGGTCGCGGTGGCGGCCTTCCTCGAGCGGCGGATCCCGTGGCTGGCGATCGTCGAGGTCATCGGAGCGGTCGTGGCGGAGGGGGCCGGGAACGTCTCGACCATCGCCGACGTTCTAGAGGTCGACCGGGTCGCTCGCGAACGCGCCCGGGCCGTCGTCGATCGCTGGTCGCCCGCATGAGAGATCCCCTCGAGACCGTCCGCATCACCGAGACCCGTCGCGGCAACGTCGTGGTCCTGGCGGTCATCCTGGCGCTCGTCGGGCTGCTCTTCATCGTCTCGCCCTGGGTCGCGGCGATCATCGTCGGGCTGGTCGCGATGGTGATGCTCCACGAGCTCGGCCACCTCGTGGCGGCCCGGCGCACCGGGATGAAGGCGACCGAGTACTTCCTCGGCTTCGGGCCCCGCCTGTGGTCCTTCCGGCGGGGGGAGACCGAGTACGGGATCAAGGCGATCCCCGCGGGCGGCTACGTCCGGATCATCGGTATGAGCAACCTCGACGAGGTGGACCCCGCCGACGACGCCCGCACCTTCCGGCGCAGCACCACCCCCCGTCGGCTGATCGTGATCCTCGCCGGCGTGACGGTGAATGCCCTCTTGGCGCTGGTCCTCTTCTCGGTGGCGATCGCGGGGCAGGGGCGCACCTACGGCGGGCCGTCCACCACGGTGGCGTCGGTCCAGTCGGGGAGCGCCGCGGCCGAGGCGGGCCTCCGGGTCCGCGACCGCATCGTCTCCGTCGACGGTGGAGCGACGCCCACCTGGGGTGCCTTGCGCCGGGCGATCGGGTCGCACGGTGGGGTGTCGTCCACCTTCGTGGTGGAGCGTCGCGGGCGCACGGTCGAGCTGACCGCGGTGCCGAAGGTGGAGGGCGGTCGGGGTTTCCTCGGGGTGTCACCCACCGCGATCGAGCACCCGGTGGGCCTGCTCGCCGCGGTGCCCGAGGGAGTCAAGGCGATGCGCGACGTCACCGTCGGGACCGTGAACGGGATCGGGCACATCTTCACCCCGTCGGGCATGACGCAGTACGGCAAGAACTTCACGAGCTCGGCGCCCGCGACGGGGTCGGTGGCCGATCAGCAGCGGCCGCGCTCGCTGATCGGGATCGTCGACCAGGGCAGCTCCCTGGTGGCCGGTGACGTCTGGGCGCTGCTCTGGCTCCTGGGCGCCGTGAGCCTGGCCCTGGCGCTGTTCAATCTGTTGCCCCTGCTGCCGTTCGACGGTGGGCACGCCGTCGTCGTCGTCTACGAGGCGATCGCGTCGCGGGTCCGGGGGCGCACGGTCCGGGTCGATTTCCGCAAACTGATGCCGGTGACCGCCGTGGTCCTCGCGGTCTTCCTCACCTTCGGCCTGTCGGCCATGCTGCTCGACCTGCGTGACCTCGCCCGCTGACGGGCGGGTCGGCGGGCCGAGCCTCGCCGAACGGTCGGTAGCATCGGGCGTGTGATCCAGCGCCGCACGACCCGGCAAGTCCTCGTCGGACGGGTTCCCGTCGGCGGGGACGCCCCGATCTCGGTCCAGTCCATGACGACGACCAAGACCGCCGACGTCGAGGGCACGCTCGCCCAGATCTACGCGCTCGCGGCCGCCGGGTGCGACATCGTCCGCTGCACCTGCAACGAGGAAGCGGCGGCGGAGGGCCTCGCCCACATCGTGGCGCGTTCCCCGGTCCCGATCGTCGCCGACATCCACTTCCACCATCGGCTCGCCCTGGCCGCGATGGAGGCAGGGGTCCACGCGCTGCGGTTGAACCCCGGCAACATCCGCAAGCCCGAGCACATCCGCCTGGTCGCCTCCGAAGCCCGTGACCGCGGCCTCCCCATCCGGATCGGGGTCAACGCGGGCAGCCTCGATCCCGAGATCGCCGAGCGCTTCGGGGGCGCCACACCCGAGGCGCTGGTCGCGTCGGCGGTCAAGGAGCTCGACTACTTCCGCGAGGTCGACTTCCACGACGTCAAGATCTCGGTCAAGGCCTCCAACGTGGTGCTGATGGTCGAGGCCTACCGCATGTTGTCGGAGACCGTCGATCATCCGCTGCACCTCGGGGTCACCGAGGCGGGCCCGCCCCCGGCCGGCCTGGTGAAGTCGGCCGCGGGCATGGGGGCCCTGTTGACCGAGGGCATCGGCGACACCATCCGGTTCTCGCTCACCGCCGACCCGGTCGAGGAGGCACGCGCTGGGCGCACGCTGCTCGAGGCCCTCGGGCTGCGGGAGCGGCGCAACGTCGATCTCATCGCCTGCCCGAGTTGTGGGCGCGCCGAGGTCGACGTCATCGAGGTGGCGACCGCCGCGCAGGCCGCGCTGGAGTCGCGCAACATCCCGCTGCAGGTCGCGGTGATGGGGTGCATCGTCAACGGTCCGGGTGAAGCGCGCGACGCCGACCTCGGGATCGCCGCCGGACGTGGGCGCGGCCACCTCTTCGTCCGGGGCAAGATCGTCCGCGTCGTGCCCGAGGCCGAGATGGTCGACGCGCTCGTGGCCGAGGCCGAGGCGATCGTCGCCGAGGGCATCGAGGCCCGTCTGGCCGTCGCCGACGCCAACGCCGAGGCCATCGCGGCGGCCGAGCGCGAACAGCTCGTGGAGTTGCGCGGCCCCGACGTCAACCATGCGGCGGAGAAGATCGCCCGGATCCGCGATCTCCATGCTCCGGCCGACGAATGACCGCTCGCCCGGGGTCACCGGTGCAGGCCACACTCCGTCTTGGTGCTGCCCGCCCAACGACCTGAGCGGGGATCGTCGGTGTCGGTGACCGGCCTCGTGCACGGCCAGCAGCCGATCGAGGCGTAGCCGCGGTCGGCGAGGGGATGGCGGGGGAGGTCGTGCTCGACCTGGTAGCGCTCAACCTCGTCGTCGGTCCACGTGGCGATGGGGTTGACCTTCACCAGGCCCCGTCCGAGGTCGTACGTCACGACGGGCGTCGTGGCCCGGGAGGGAGCGTCGGCCCGGCGGACCCCGCTCATCCAGGCGGTGTGGCCCTCGAGGACGTGGGCGAGAGGCTCGACCTTGCGCGCGGCGCAGCATCCGTCGGGATCGGTGAGCCAGCGGTCGTCGGCGGGGAGGTCGGCCCGCACGACCGTGAGGTCGAGGCCGTAGCGGCGCCGGACCTGCTCGACGTACCAGAGGGTCTCGGCGAAGTGATAGCCGGTGTCGAGGAAGGCGATCTCGGTCGCGGGTGCCGCGTGCTGGACCAGGTCGATCATCACGCAGTCCTGGAACGAGGCCGCGAGCACCATGGTGCGGCCGAAGCGCTCCCAGGCCCACTCGACGACCTCGGTCGCCGGAGCCCCTTCGAGCCGACGTGACGCCTCCGCGAGCGCGTCGAGATCGGGGGTCGGGTCGACGCTGCGGTGCGCGCCGGCGGTGATCGGGTGCGACGGTGCGCTCACGTGGCGCACTCGCTGTCGCCGACTTCCTTGACGTAGGGCCCGGTCTCGTCGAAGTCGATGTAGTACTCGGGTCGGTCGGTCGGGTCGGGGAAGGCGTCGAGGTCAGCGAGTCCTGCCCCCACCGTGGACGCGCCGCCGGAGCGGGCGAGCCACGCCGAGAAGGCCTCGCCGGGTGACCGCTCGGCGGCGTAGGCGCCGACCACGCGCACGACCGCCTCCGACGCCACTCGCGCGGGGAGCTTGGTCGCCTTCTCCCCGAATTCGATCTGCATGTCGCCGACCCGGCCGCCCAGGAGCATCTGGTATCCCGGCGCAGCCTGCCCGTGGGCGCGCCGCTCGAGCCCGAAGAAACCGATGTCGGCGATGTGGTGCTGGCCGCACGAGTTGGTGCAGCCGGAGATGTTGATGCGGACTCCACCCACCTCGGCCAGCCCGGCTTCGTCGAGCGCGCGGTCGATGTCGGCGGCGAGACCGCGTGACTGCGTGACGGCGAGGTTGCAGGTATCGGCGCCAGGGCAGGCGACGACGTCGCGGCTGAGTTCGGCACCCGGGGCGGCCATGTCGATCGCCGTGAGACGCTCGTGGAGTTCGGGCAGCTGGTCGTCGGTCAGACCGCGCAACACGAAGTTCTGTCGGTTGGTGATCCGGACCTCCACGCCCAGATCGCGCTGGAGTTGGGCGAGGCCGCGCAGTTGCTCCGGGGTGACGTCGCCGAGGCGGCAGTGCGCGTACGCGCTGACCGTGCCGTTGGCGCGCCCGCGGACCACGTTGGCGAGCTCCCAGGCTGCGAACCGCGACAGGCCGGAGAAGGTGACCGACGTCGACGGTCCGACCGGCGCGTCGTCGATCGCGCCGGCGGGGGCGTCACCCTGCGCGACCACGGGAGCCGGTATGCCGCCGGGCCACGTGGCGGAGCCGACGAGCAACGTGCGTTCCTTGAAGATCCGGGTGCGAAGCTCGTCGAGGCCCATGGTGTCGACGAGCCACTTCATCCGGGCCCGGAGCTTGTTGTCGCGGTTGCCGTGGTTGGCCCAGACGCGCAGGCACGCTTCGACCGTGGGGAGGAGGTCCTCCCGGGCGGTGAACTCCTCGAGGGCCTGCGCCGGGTGGGGGTTGGCGCCGAGACCGCCGGCGAAGAACACCCGGAACCCGGCTTCGGTCGCGCCATCGGGGAGGGGGCGCTGGACCGCGATCACGCCGAGGTCGTTGAACATGGCCTGGCCGCAGTCGGTGGCACAGCCCGAGAAGTTGATCTTGAACTTGCGGGGCAGGCGTTGGGTCAGCGGGTTGCGCAGGAAGAGGTCCTTGGTGGCCTCCACCCACGGGCTGATGTCGACGACCTCGAACGGGCAGGCCCCGGCCAGGTGGCACCCGGCGACGTTGCGCACGGTGTCGCCACAGGCCTCGCGGCTGGTCAGTCCGACGGCGGCGAGCAGCCGCAGGACCTCGCCCGCCTGCTCGAGCTGGATGAAGTGGAACTGGAGGTTCTGGCGGGTCGTGAGGTGGCCCCAGCCGCGCGAGTGGGTCTCGGCGATGTGGGCGAACATCTCGAGCTGGTCGGGCCCGACGACCCCGCCGGGGATCTTCACCCGCACCATCTGGTGGAACCCGCCCTGGCGCTGGCCGTAGATGCCCTGGTTGAGCCGGAAGACCCGGAAGGCGTCGTCGTCGATCTCGCCGGCGATGTAGCGCCGGGCGCCGTCTTCGAACCGGACGATCTCGTCGGCGACGACCGGGTCCAGGGTGGCGGTGCGCAACTCGGTGATGTCGATCACGGTGACCTCGGTGCGTCGGAGCGGACGGGCGGGGGGCGGAGGAAGGACGCGCCCGGTCGGGGCTTCGGACCGGGGTGGACGGGGAGCTCGGGTTCCGGCGGTTCAGCGCGACGGAAGCGGAGCGATCCCCGGAGCGCGCCAACACAGCTCGTCGCGCACCTCGTGCGGGGTGCGACCGATCGAGATGCTGGCGGCGCCGCGGGCTCGGACCATGGAGCCATTGTAGGTTCGCCGCGACCGAAATGCCAGCAGATGGGTCAGATTTAGGACCGGGGCTCGTCGACGGCCGGGTCGACGAGGCGGTAGCCGACCCCGGGCTCGGTCACGAGGCGGGGCCGGGCCGGGTCGTCGGCGAGCTTCTTGCGCAGTTGGCTGGCGTAGACGCGCAGGTACTGGGTCTCGGTGCCGTAGGCCGGGCCCCACACCGCCTGCAGGATCGCCCGGTGCGTGTGCACCCTCCCGGGGTGGCGGGCGAGGAGCGCCAGGAAGTCGAACTCCTTCGGGGTGAGCTCGACCGGACGCTCGCCGACCCGGACGCGATGGGCGCCGAGGTCGACGGCGAGGTCGCCGACCTCGAGGACCGCCGGCTCGGTGCCCGGGTCGGCGGCGGCGTGGTGGCGCAGGGCCACCCGGACCCGGGCCAGCAATTCGGGCATGGAGAACGGCTTGGTGACGAAGTCGTCGGCACCCTGGTCGAGGGCGAGCACCTTGCGGTCCTCGGTGTCCTCGACGGTCAGGACGATGATCGGCGTGGTCGACCATTCGCGGATGCGCCGGCAGACCTCGATGCCGTCGAGATCGGGGAGTCCGAGGTCGAGGACGATGGCGTCGAGGGGGTGGCGCACCGCGTGGTCGAGGGCCTCCGCGCCGTTGGCTGCCAGGTGCACCGTGTACCCGCGGGTCCGCAGGGCCGCCCCCACGGCGCGGCGCAGCGTCGGCTCGTCGTCGACGACGAGGATCTGGGCGTCGGTGCGGCCGGTCACCGGTGCACCGGGAGCGTCACGACGAACCGGGCTCCGCCACCGCGACCGTCCTCGATCACGATCCAGCCTCCGTGGGCCTCCACGATGGCGCGGCAGATGGCGAGACCCACGCCGCTGCCGGTGCTGCCCGGTCCGCGCGCGAAGGCGGCGAACGCCCGCTCGCGCTCGTGCGGCGGGATGCCGGGACCCTCGTCCTCGACCGTGAGTTGCACGCGGTCGGGCGGGAGGGGGCGACCACCGATCCGCACGACGCTCTTCGGGGGGGCGTAGCGGGCGGCGTTCTCGAGGAGGTTGCTCGTCACCTGGTCGAGTTGGGAGTAGTCGGCGTCGGCGAGCGGGAGGTCGGGGGGGAAGGTGACCTCCACCCGGACCTCGCGGAAGATCCGGTCGAGGCGGCGGACGCAACTGGTGACGAGTTCGTCGAGGGCGACCGCCTGGGTGTCGGGCGACAGCGCTCCGGCCTCGATCCGGCTCATCGAGAGCAGGTTGCCCACGATGCGGTCGAGGCGCTCGGCCTCCTCGAGGACCAGGTCGAGGAGGTCGTCGCGGGTCTCGGCGTCGTAGCCGGCTTCGGCGCGCAGGTCTGACGCCACGGCCCGGATCGCGGCGAGGGGCGTGCGCAGGTCGTGGGAGACCGAGCGCAGCAACGCGGCGCGTTGGGCGTCGACCTGCTCGAGCACCGCGAGTCGGGTCGCCTCCTCGAGCAGGCGCTCCCGCTCGTGTTGCACCAGCTCGTACTCGTCGTTGAGCACCGCCAGCGCGGTGGCCCGCTCTTCTGCGGTCTGGCGGCGCTCGGCCTCGCGTGTGACCACCGTGCCGGTGACCAGCCCCACCGCCACGAGGACCCCCACCGTGATGGCGTCGTCGGCGAAGGGGACGGCCACCGATCCGTGAGGGGCGACGAAGGCGAGGTTGTACGCCAGCGCGGCACCCACGGCGGTGACCACCGCCGCGAACCGCCCGCCGAAGATGGCCGAGACGAGCACCGGCAGCACGAAGATCAGCGCCGGGGTCGCCCCCGTCAGGTCGGTGCGGAGGGGCACCATCACGC
>JBAXBB010000074.1:0-15314 GCA_037142235.1 Actinomycetes bacterium | reverse complement strand
CTCAGGCTCAGGCTCAGGCTCAGGGAAGGACGTAGCCCCCGTCGACCGACAGCGAGTGGCCGATCACGAACGAGGCGTCGTCGGAGCACAGCCACAGGGCACCGTTGGCGACTTCCTCGGCGGTGCCGATCCGACCGATCGGGTGCAGGGCGATCAGGGCCGGCTCGAGCCGTTGCTCGGTGATGACCGTCTCGACCATCGGGGTGAGCACCGTGCCGGGGCACACCGCGTTGATGCGGATCCCCCGAACTCCGTACTCCATCGCCGCAGTCTTGGTGAGCCCGATCACACCGTGCTTGGACGACACGTAGGGCGACTGGCCGGGATAGGCGATCAGCCCGGCGCCCGAGGCGGTGTTCACGATCGCTCCACCTTCGGCGAGCATGTGGGGGATCTCGTACTTCATGCACAGGTAGACGCCGCGCAGCATCACGCCGTGCACCCGGTCCCACTCGGCTTCGGGGACGTCGGCGACCGAGCCCTCCTCGCCGGCCACCCCGGCGTTGTTGTGTGCGTAGTCGAGCCGGCCGTAGGTGGCGACGGTCCGAGCGACCATCTCCTGGACCGATTCGCTCGACGAGACGTCGGTGGCCACGAACGTGGCTCGCCCGCCCGCCGCCTCGATCAGGGCCACGGTCTGGTTGCCGCCGTCGGCGTTGACGTCGGCGACGGTCACCGCGGCACCCGCCGAGGCGAACTTGATCGCAGAGGCGCGGCCGATGCCGCCGGCGGCGCCGGTGACGAGGGCGACCTTGCCCGAGAAGTCGTAGGTGACCTGGCTCATGCGGTGGCTCCTCCGTCGAGCATCAGAGTGGATCCGGTGATCATGGACGCGTCGGTGGACGCGAGGTAGGTGACGGCGGCGGCGACGACGTCGGGGGCCATCCGGCCCCCGATCACCGAAGCGCCGCGTTGGAACAGCGACTCGTCGATCGCGCCGGTGAAGGCGAAGTGGTCGAGGAACGACGTGTCGACCGAACTCGGACACACGCAGTTGACCCGCACCCCGGCCCCTCCGAACTCCACGGCGAGCGACTTCGTGAGCATCACCACGCCCCCCTTGGAGGCGCAGTACGCAGCACCGTAGGGCACGCCACGCACCCCGGCCACCGAGGCCAGGTTGACGATGCAGCCCCGGTGCTCGACCAGGGCGGGCAGGGCGGCCTGACACATCAAGAAGGTGCCGGTGAGGTTGACGGCGAGCGTGCGGTTCCAGTCGTCGAGGGCGACGTCGCCGGTGGGCTGGAGGCGACCGACCCCCGCCACGTTGGCCAGCACGTCGAGGCGCCCGGTGGCGTCGAGCGCCGCGGTGACCGCGGCCCGACCGGAGTCGGGGTCGGTCACGTCGCACTCGAGTGCGGTGGCGGTGCCGCCGGCGGACTCCGCGGCGGCGGCGGTGAGCCGGGCGGCCTGGAGGTCGAGGTCGGCGACGACCACGTGGGCCCCCTCGGCGGCGAAGCGCTGGGCACACGCCCGGCCGATGCCCCCGCCCGCGCCCGTGACCAACACGGTCCGTGCGTCGCCCGTCGCTCCCCCCACCGTGGTCACCGGCGTAGTGTCGCACGGGTCGGGGGGTCCGCACGAACCCCGTGGAAGCCGAACCGGGGAGTCCGCGTGCCGCTCGATCTCGTGATCCGCAACGGGGTGGTCGTCGACGGCTCCGGGTTCGGCTCGTACCGGGCCGACGTCGGGGTGGTCGGCGACCGGATCGTGGAGATCGGCCGGATCCGCGAACGCGGCACTCGGGAGGTCGACGCCGAGGGCTGTGTCGTCACGCCGGGCTTCATCGACGGGCACACCCACTTCGACGCCCAGGTCTTCTGGGACCGGCTCGGCGCCAACTCCTGCTGGCACGGGGTCACCACGGTGGTGATGGGGAACTGCGGCTTCACGCTGGCGCCGGTCCGGGCCGACGCCCGCGAGCTGGTGGTGCGCAACCTCGAGCGGGCCGAGGACATCGACCCGGTCGCCCTGGCCACCGGCATCGACTGGTCGTGGGAGCACTTCCGGGGTTACCTCGACGCCGTCGACGACCTCCCGAAGGGGATCCACTACGCCGCCAACGTCGGCCACTCGGCCCTGCGCACCTACGTGATGGGCGAGCGGGCGTTCACGGATCCCGCCACCGACGACGACCTGGACGCGATGGAGCGCGAGCTCGCCGACGCACTCCGGGCCGGCGCCATCGGCTTCTCCACCTCGCGGAGCGAGCACCACGAGACGTCCGACGACCGGCCGGTGGCGTCGCGGCTCGCGACGTGGCACGAGGTCGAGCGGCTCGTCGGGGTGATGGCCGACCTGGGGGTGGGCCTGCTCGAGGGTGGCACCGAGGGCCTCATGGCGACCGACCCCGACGACCGGGCCCGGGCGGAGCAGCGCATCGTCGATCTCGCGGTCGCCAGCGGGGTGCCCATCACCTGCGGGCTCCTCGCCACCGAGACCGGTGGCCGGGCGATGCTCGCGCTCCTCGACCGCGTCGGTGCCGCGGGGGGCAGAATGATCGGGCAGTCGCACTCGCGGGGCATCAACGTGCTGCTGTCGTTCCGGACGCGCCTGCCGTTCGACCGCCTGCCGGAGTGGCAGCCGATCCGGGAGCTCCCCCTCGAGGGGCAGCGTCGCGCCCTGGAGGATCCCGAGACCCGGACCCGGCTGGAGCGGGCGGCCATGGAGGGCGATTACACGTCCTGGCGGGGCATCGGCGCCATGCCCCGGCCCCCCGAGTGGGACCGGCTGCGCGTCTACCAGCAGGGGCTTCCTCCCAACCCGACCGTCGCCGAGGTGGCGGCGGCGCGCGGGGTGTCGCCGGCGGCCGCGGTGATCGACCTCGCCCTCGAGTCCGACTTCGAGGTGCTGTTCGTGCAGCCGAGCCTCTATCCGCAGTCCGACGACGTGCTCCTCGACGTCCTGCGTCACCCCCGTTGCGTCATGACGTTCTCCGACTCCGGCGCGCATCTGGGCCAGATCTGCGACTCGTCGATCCAGACGCACCTCCTCGGCCACTGGGTCCGCCAGCGCGGCGAGCTCACCCTCGAGGAGGCGGTGCGCATGCTCACGTTGGCCCCCGCCACCGCCTGGGGCTTCGCCGACCGGGGCCTCGTGCGCGAGGGGATGCAGGCCGACCTCACCGTGTTCGATCCCGACCGCGTCGCGCCGGCGGTGCCCGAGCTCGTGGCCGACCTGCCCGGCGGTGGCCTGCGGCTCTCGCAGCGCGCCGAGGGGTTCCGGGCCACGGTGGTGGCGGGCGAGGTCACGATCGCCGACGGCGTGCCCACGGGTGCGACCCCCGGTCGGCTGGTGCGCAACCGTCTGGCGCGCTGACCGGGCCCCGGGGGCCCGGCGGGATCAGTCGGCCCAGAGCAGGGTCGTGCGGCGGTGGGCGATGCGCCAGCCGTCGCCCGTGCGCACGACGTCGTCGAGGTAGCGCATGCCCAGCGTGGTGCGCGCCGCGGTCTCCGACCAGCGGTGCACCACGGCGTAGGTGTCGAGGGCGGCCACGTCGGCGCCGGCGGTGAACGTCACCAGCGGCGCACCGAGGAGGTGCAGGCCCGATCCGGCGGCACCGTCGCGTAGCCCCGCCACGAACTCGGTGATGGTGGTGGTGCCCCGGATGCCGTCGATGACGGCGTCGGGGGTGAAGCACGCGGGCACGGCGTCGAGCTGCCGGTCGTCGACGGCGCGGGCGTAGCGCTGCCCCAGATTGCGGAGCTCCTCGACGTCGTGGGCGTAGTCGGGGGCCGGGCTCACAGCACCGCGATCGGGTTGACGGGGCAGCCGGTACCACCCACGACCCGCAGCGTGCCCATGGAGAACAAGAACGCGTACTTCCCGATGCGCGCGCAGTGCTCGGCGAGACGGCCGAGGTGCAGGTTGTCGATGAGCGGCAGGCCGAGGCCCACGATGCCGATCTGGTGCACGGGGAACATCCAGTTGGGCACGCCGAGCCCGGGCATGGGGTCGGAGATGCCGTCGCTGCCCAGCACGGCGATCTCGCGTTCGCGGATCCAGGGGAGGCAGTCGGGGTGCAGCCCGGCCATGCCGCCACTCGGATCGAGCGCGCCACCGGCCGCGGCGCGTCGGGTGTCGCGACCGGTCGCGATGCAGACGATGTCGCCGGTGCCGACGGTCACGCCGAGGGCGGCCTCCGCCGCCTCGAGCTCGGCGCGGGTGACGATGGCGGCGTCGTCGAGGGGGGTACCGCCCCGGGCGGCGACGAGGTCGAGGAGCACGCCTCGCCCGACGACGCCGTCGGCGAAGGTCATGATGGTGTTCGAGCGGGCGCCGTCACTGCGCACGTCGGAGGCGGGGCGACCGTTGTACATCCGACCCTCGACGAACATGTGGCACAGGGCGTCGACGTGGGTGATGCCGAGCCCGTGCACCTGGGTGCCCACGTAGTCGCGGCTGGCCTCGTACCCGGGGATCCCGGTGTTCTCGCGGGCGTCGCCGGCGGCGAGCATGTGGTGGTGCGCCGGGAAGGGCGTCTCGGGTGACGGGGCGGTCCCGAGGTCGTGGGCCAGGCTCACCGTGACCCCCTCGGCCACCAGGGTGGCGGCGTGACGGCGGTGGTCGCTGGTGAGGTGGTTGAGGGTGCCCCGCTCGTCGTCGGGGCCCCAACGACCCCAGTTGGACAGACTCGTGAACAGGGCGTCGAGGTCGGCCTGGGTGGGGGAGGTGGGAACGGGGGTGTCGGTCACGACGCGGACCCTAGCCAACCGGCGCGACCCGCTGGACCGACCTAGCCTCGGGGCCGTCTGCCGGGCATCGACCGAGTGCCCGCGAGAGGGGGAGATGATGCGAGCCGTGCGCGCGACGCCGCCGGGCGTGGAGGTGGTCGAGGTCGACGAGCCCGAGGGGCCGTGGGAGCTCATCCGGATCCGGTCCGCGAGCATCTGCGCGTCGGACTTCACCTACCTCCGGTACGGCAGCACCCACATCCTGGGTCACGAACTCGCCGGGACGAAGGAGGACGGCACGCCGGTCGCGATCGAGGCGATCTTCGGGTGCGACGGGTGCGAGCACTGCGACGCCGGTGACTTCAACCACTGCGCGACGGTCAGCACGACGGCGCTGGGCATGGTGGTCGACGGCGGGATGAGCGAGTGGTTCCGGGCCCCGGCCCGGTCGCTGGTGGAGCTGCCGACCGGTCTCGACGTCGCCGACGCCGCACTCGTGGAGCCGACCGCGGTCGCGTGGCACGCGGTGCGCACCGCCGGTGCCGGCCCCGACACGCGCGTCGCGGTGGTGGGGGGCGGCGCGATCGGGTTGATGGCGGTGGCGGCTGCTCAGGCGATGGGCGCCCCCGAGGTGGCGCTCGAGGCGCGGCATCCCCACCAGATCGAACTCGGGGAGCGGTTGGGGGCTACGTCGACGTCGGGGCTCTACGACGTGGTGATCGAGGCGGCGGGCTCCGAGAGCGCGCTGCACCGGGTCGCCGACCTGGCCCGGCCGGGCGGCACCATGAGCGTGCTCGGCGTGTTCCCCCCCGAGGCGACCTGGCCCCAGCACACCTGCTTCATCAAGGAGGTGCGCACGGTGCCGTCGCTCGGGTACTGCCGCCACGAGCACGGCCGTGACTTCGCGCAGGCGGCGGCACTGTTGGCATCGTCCCCCGACCTGGTCGACGCCCTGATCACGCACCGTTTCCCGATCGAGGACGCACCCGAGGCCTTCCGGATCGCGGCGGACCGCGCCAGCGGTGCGCGGCGCGTCGTGGTCGAGCCCTGAGGACGAGGAATCAGAATGGACCTGAGCGAACTGTTCCACGTCGGGATCGTCGTGCCCGATCTCGACGCGGCGAAGGCGCACTTCACAGAGCTGCTCGGCTTGGACTGGGGCCCGGTCGTCGAGAGCCTGATCGGCATCGCCGGGCCCGACGGTGTGCGCCACGAGGTGGTGAACCGCATCTGCTACTCCACCGCGCCGCCCTACCTGGAGCTCATCCAGGAGACCCCGGGGACCACCTGGGTGTGCAACGAGTTCTCCAACCTGCACCACCTCGGCTTCTTCTCGTCGGATCCGGGTGCGGTGTCGACGCACCTGGGCGAGCGGCGCTGCCCCCTGGAAGTGGTGGACGCCCAGGTGGGCGACGCGCCTCCGAACTGGGTGTACCACCGGGATCCCCTCGGCGTGCGCGTGGAGATCGTCGACGGTGGCCTGCGCGACATGATGGCGACGTACCTCTGGCAGCCGCCGCCGGCGTGAGGCCGGACGGGGCCGAACGGGGCCGAGCGCTCAGCGCGGGACCCAGCCGCGCGGCAGCGGGAGGGGGAGGTCGGCATAGGTGACGATCCCCGGGGGTGCGGCGACCACGAGGGGGATCGCGTTGACCGCGGGCATCGCGGTGATGATCAGGCCGAGCACCATGAACTCCTCGAGGGTGGTCGCCTCGAAGTCGGGCGGTGGCAGGTACTGGAGCGAGGTCCGCACGGTCGGGCGACCGGCGATCTCGATCACGTGACCTTCCTCGATCGTCCAGTCGGGGTCGAGGGTCGTGCCCTTCTTCCACCGCACGGACAGTTCCACGACGGTGCGACCCGCCACCCGGCCCTGCCAGCTCGCAGCGACCCCGGCCACGTGGCCGGCGGGGATGGTCCACGAGGCCATCACGAGGTCCTCGGTGGTCTGGGCGTGCTCGGTCTCGCACACGATCTCGTCGAGCTCCACCCCGAGGGCGTCGGCGACGAGGGCGACCGCCTCGCCGAAGACCGCGGTGCCGCGTTCGGTCATCGCCGGGAGCTCGGGGTCGTCGATCGGGCGCGCGAACCCGGCGGGCCGCTCGGTCTCGGGCGAGTCGTAGAACGTGGTGTCGGCCGCCTCGGCGACCGTCACCTTGTCGACGCGGTCGCAGATGCCGGCCAGGGTGATCGCGACCAGCTCGACGAATCCGGGGCTGATGCCCGTCCCGAACATCGACGACCCCCCGCGGCGACACGCTTCCACGATGCGCTCGCGGTCGGCGCCGAGCCCGCCGCCGGTGATGAACGCCGCGGTGCTGACCACGTTGGCGCCCGACTCCAGGATCCGTACCAGCTCGTCGACGTCGGACCACTTGGGGGTGTACACCACGCAGTCGGGTCGGAGGGCGAGGAGGGCCTCGACGTCGTCGGTGGCCCGCACCCCCATCGGGGCCACGCCGCACAGGTCGCCGACGTCGGTTCCCACCTTGTCGGGCCCCCACGCGTAGCACCCGACCAATTCGAGGTCGGGTCGTCGGGTGAGCGCGTCGACGACCCGCTTGCCGATGTTGCCCGTGGTCCACTGCACGATCCGCATGGCGGCACGCTAACCTCACTCGGCGACCGGGGGCGGTGCCGATCGGCCCCGATGGCGGGTTGCTCCGAGAATCCTGCTCTCATACGATGCGAACAGAGTTCGCAACGAGGTCGCGGGGTCGCGGCCTGCTGGTTCGTGGGGACAGGGGGGCGAGAGTTCGATGCACGACGTGCTGGCGGGGATCCGGGTCGTGGAGGTGGCGGCCTGGACGTTCGTGCCGATCTCGGGCGCCGTGCTCTCGGAGTGGGGCGCCGACGTCATCAAGGTCGAGCACCCCGTGAGTGGCGACCCGCAGCGCGGCCTGGTGTCGTCGGGCCTGGTCCCGGGCGGCGGCAGGGTGAACTTCATGTTCGAGGTGCCGAACCGGGGCAAGCGCTCGGTGGGGCTCGACGTCTCCACGCCCGAGGGTCGCGAGCTCCTCTACCGCCTCGTGGAGACCGCCGACGTGTTCGTCACCAACCACCTCCCCGACGTGCGTGAGCGCCTGGGCATCGACGTGGAATCGATCCGGGCCCGCAACCCGAAGGTGATCTACGTGCGGGGCACCGCGGCCGGTGCCCGCGGCCCGCAGGCCCACCGCGGTGGCTTCGACGGCGCCTCGTTCTGGGCGCGCTCGGGTCTCGCGATGACGTTCAAGGAGCCGTCGGCCCCGTGGCCGGTCGACCAGCGCCCGGCGTTCGGCGACGTCCTGGGCGGACTCACCATCGCCGGGGGCATCGCGGCGGCGCTGGTGCGGCGCGAGCGCACCGGGGAGCCGTCGATCGTCGACGTCTCGCTCCTCGGCATGGGCCTCTACGCCCTCGGCCCCGACATCACCTCGGCCAAGCTCTACGAGGGCGTCGAACTCCCCAGCTTCGACCGTGACTCGATCCCCAACCCGTTGGTGGGCACCTACCCCACCTCCGACGGTCGCTTCGTCACCATCGTGTTGCTCCAGTCCGACCGCTTCTGGCCCGACCTCTGTGCGCACCTCGAGCGGCCGGACCTGCTCGAGGATCCGCGCTTCGTCGACGCCGCGGCCCGCTACGAGCACCGCGGTGAGTGCATCGCCGTCCTGCGTGACGTCTTCCGCACCAAGACCTACGCGCAGTGGTGCGAGAAGTTCGCGACCCTGGAAGGGGTCTGGGCGCCGCTGCAGAACGCGCTCGAGGTCCACGACGACCCGCAGGTGATCGCCAACGGCTACCTCGAGCCGATCACCGCCGCCAGCGGCGCCGAGTTCGTCCTGCCGGCCAACCCGGTCCAGTTCGACGAGACCCCGCCGGCCGTGCGCCACGCTCCCGACCACGGCGAGCACACCGACGAGGTGCTGCTCGAGCTCGGCCTCACCTACGACGAGATCCTCGAGCACAAGATCAGCGGAGCCGTCCTGTAGGCGCGACCCGCGCCGACCGACGAACCCGAACGACCGAACGGAAGAGAGGACCACGAATGGGTTGGGACTTCGAGACGGACCCCGAGTACCAGCAGCAGCTCGACTGGGTCGACGAGTTCGTCCGCGAGGAGGTCGAGCCGCTCGACTACGTCTTCGCGCACCTGCAGTTCGAGCCGATGACCCCCCAGATGCGGAGCATCATCGACCCGCTCAAGGACGAGGTCCGGCGGCGCGGCCTCTGGGCGACCCACCTCGGACCCGAACTCGGCGGCCAGGGCTACGGTCAGCTCAAGTTGGCACTCCTCAACGAGATCCTCGGCCGCACCCTGTGGGCCTCGGTCGTCTTCGGTTGTCAGGCCCCCGACACCGGCAACGCCGAGATCATCGCCCACTACGGCACCGACGAGCAGAAGGCGCGTTACCTCCAGCCCCTCCTCGACGGCGAGATCTTCTCCACCTACTCGATGACCGAGCCGCACGCCGGTGCCGACCCGACGCTGTTCAAGTGCCGGGCCCACCAGGACGGCGACGAGTGGGTCATCAACGGCTGGAAGTACTACTCGTCGAACGCCAAGACCTCGACCTTCCTCATCGTGATGGCCGTCACCGATCCCGAGGTCAGTGCCTACCAGGGCATGTCGATGTTCCTGGTGCCCACCGACACCCCCGGGGTGAAGATCGAGCGCAACGTCGGCCTCTTCGGCGAGCCGATCAACGAGGGCTACCACGCGCTCATCCACTACGACGAGGTGCGGGTGCCGGCCGACGCGGTGCTCGGGGGTGAGGGTCAGGCGTTCGCCATCGCCCAGACCCGCCTCGGCGGCGGACGGATCCACCACGCCATGCGCACCATCGGCATGGCCCAAAAGGCCCTCGACATGATGTGCGAGCGGGCCCTGAGCCGCGAGGTGTCGGGCAGCAAGCTCGCCGAGAAGCAGTTCGTCCAGGGCTTCATCGCCGATTCGTACGCCCAACTGGTCCAGTTCCGGCTGTTCGTGCTCTACACGGCCTGGGAGATCGACAAGTACAACGACTACAAGAAGGTCCGCAAGGACATCGCGACCGCCAAGGTGGTCATGCCGACGGTCCTCCACGACATCGCGTGGCGGGCGATGCAGGTGCACGGCGCTCTCGGGGTGAGCAACGAGATGCCGTTCATGAACATGGTCGCCGGCGCCGGGGTCATGGGCCTCGCCGACGGTCCGACCGAGGTCCACAAGGTCACCATCGCCCGGCAGGTGCTGCGCGATCACCAGGCCACCGACGGCATGTGGCCGACCGAGTGGATCCCCGGGAAGATCGAAGCGGCCCAGCGGAAGTTCGCCCACCTCCTCGACCTCGAAATGGGGAATCTCTGATGGACATCGAACGCCTTGCCGCCTGGATGGACGACCGTGGCCTGCCCGGGACGGGTGAGCCCCTCGAGCACTCGTTCATCTCCGGAGGGAGCCAGAACGAGATCTACGAATTGCGCCGGGGTGATCTCCACTGCGTCATCCGCATCCCACCGGCCACGGCCCCGCCCGACCGCGACCAGGGCATCCTGCGCGAGTGGCGGATCGTCGAGGCCCTCGACGGCACCGACGTCCCCCACACCGCCGCCGTCGCCGTGTGCGAAGACCCGGCGGTCCTCGGACGCTGCTTCTACCTGATGGGGTTCATCGACGGATGGTCGCCGATGGGCATGGTCGAGAAGCGGTGGCCGGCGCCGTTCGACACCGATCTCGAGGCGCGCGCCGGCCTCGGGTACCAGCTGGCCGAGGGCATCGCGCTCTTGTCGCGGGTCGACTGGCAGGCCAAGGGACTCACCGACCTCGGCCGGCCCGACGGCTTCCACGAGCGGCAGGTCGCCCGGTGGACCACCTTCTTCGAGCGGATCAAGGGTCGGGAGCTCCCGGGCCTCGAGGTCGCCTCCGCCTGGCTCGGCGAGCACCGGCCGCTCGACTTCGTCCCCGGGCTCATGCACGGTGACTACCAGTTCGCCAACGTCATGTACGAGCATGGTGGCCCCGCCCGGTTGGCAGCCCTGGTCGACTGGGAGATGGGCACCGTCGGCGACCCGAAGCTCGACCTCGGCTGGACCATGCAGTCGTGGCCCGACGACACCTCGAGCGAAGAGGCCGCCACGTCGGGCTACGTCGACATGCGGGGCATGCCGTCGCGGACTCAGATGCTCGAGCACTACGCCTCGGTGTCGGGGCGTCAGGTCGACGACATCGACTACTACGTGATCCTGGCCAAGTGGAAGCTGGCGATCGTGCTCGAGCAGGGCTTCCAGCGGTCGGGTTCCGACGAGAAGCTGTTGGCGTTCGGGCCGATCGTCCTCGATCTCATGCGCGCGGCGGCCGACCTCGCCGAGACGACCGACTACCGGGGCTGACGGTGCGGGCGGCGGTCTGCTCCCGGTACGGTCCGCCGGACGTCGTGCAGGTCGAGGAGATCCCGCCGCCCGTGCTGACGAGTGGCTCGGTGCGGGTCGCCGTGCACGCGGCGTCGGTCAACTACCCCGACGTGCTGATCGTCGCGAACGAGTACCAGGTGTCGGCGCCCCTGCCCTTCGTGCCGGGCAGCGAGTTCGCGGGGGTCGTCACCGAGACCGGTGAGGGCGTCACGGGCTTCGCGGTCGGCGACCGCGTGTTCGGCACGCTGTTCGTGGGTGCCTTTGCCGAGGAGGTGGTGGCGGGCACGACCGCGCTGACCCTCACCCCCGACGGGGTCGACCACCGGGCCGCGTCGGCCTTCGGCGTGGCCCACCGGACCGCGTACCACTCGTTGCGCACGACCGCCGCGGTGCAGCCGGGTGAGCAGGTGGTGGTCCTGGGTGCCGGCGGCGGCGTCGGGTTGGCGGCGGTGGCGCTCGGGGTGGCGCTGGGTGCGACCGTCACGGCTGTGGCGTCGACGCCCGAGAAGCTCGCGGCCGCCACCGCGGCCGGCGCGACCCACCTGGTGAACCACCGCGACGGCGACCTCCGCGGTGCGCTGCGGGCGGTGTTGCCCGACGGCGCCGACGTCGTGATCGACCCGGTCGGGGGGGCGCTCGCCGAGCCGGCGCTGCGCACCCTTCGCTATGGCGGTCGGTTCGTGACCATCGGCTACGCCGCCGGGGAGATCCCCCGCATCCCGCTCAACCTCGTGCTGCTCAAGGGCATCCGCATCGTGGGCTTCGAGTTCATGTCGTTCATGACCCACGAGACCGAGGCGATGGTGCGCAACGAGCGCGAACTGCTGACCCTGTTGGCGGAGGGCCGGGCCACCCCGCACCTCGGTGCGACCTTCCCGCTGGCCGAGGCGGCCGCCGCCCTCACCTACGTGGCTGACGGCCACGCGATCGGCAAGGTCGTGCTGGACGTGCGCTGACGTCTCCTGACGTCAAGGGCTCGACGCCGCTCCGGCCGCTTCGAGCAGGGCCACGATCTGGGCCGGACCGATCGGCAGATCGGTGATCTCCACGCCGAGCGGCGCGAGCGCGTCGGCCACGGCGTTGACCACCGCCGGCGGTGCGCCGATGGCCCCGCCTTCGCCGACGCCCTTGTGGCCACCGGGGCCGGGTCCCAGGGACTCGACGTGGCCGAACTCGATGGTGGGTGCCTCGACGGCGGTGGGCACCAAGTAGTCGAGGAAGGTCGTGGCGAGGGGGTTGCCGGCGTCGTCGTGGGCGAGGTGCTCGTAGAGCACGCCGCCGATGCCCTGGACGGTGCCGCCGGCGATCTGTCCCTCGACCACGTTCGGGTTGATCATCGGGCCGCAGTCCTCGCCCACGACGTAGCGCAGGATCGTGACCTGTCCGGTGACCACGTCGACCTCGCAGGTGCACACGTGGGTGGCGTTGGCCCAGATCGTGGCGGCCTCCGCGGTGTAGCGGGCGCTGGACTCGAGGCCGGGCGGGATCCCGGGCGGGAGGGAATGCGGCCGGAAGTAGGCGGTGTCGGCGATCTCGGCGTAGGTGAGGGCGGCGGACGGCGTGCCGCGGACGAAGGCGCGGCCGCGCTTGAGCTCGACGTCCTCGGGCGCGGCCTCGAGCCGGTGCGCGGCGATGGCGACGAGGCGCTCGCGCAGTCCGGTGGCCGCCTCGCGCACGGCGCCGGCGGTCATCGAGCCACTCCGGCTACCGCCGGTGCCGGCCCCGTACGGCGTGAGCGCGGTGTCCCCTTGGACCGTGTGCACGTCGGCGAGGTCGACGCCGAGCGCGTCGGCGGTGAGCTGGGCCACCGTCGTCTCGAGGCTGTTGCCGGCCGAGCCGCCGGCGACGGAGACGGTCACCGTTCCGGAAGGTTCGATCCGGATGGTCGCACCCTCGGTGGCGAAGTTGCCCGCGCCGCTGGTGGTGGGCTCCACGTAGGTGGCGGTGCCGACGCCCACGAACCGTCCGGCGGCGCGCGCCGCGGCCTGCTCGGAGCGGAACGCCGCGAGGTCGAGGACACCGACGGCGTGCTCGAAGGTCTCGAGGGGCGTCACGGCGTCGTAGGTCATGCCGTTGGCGTTCGCGAACGGGAGCTCGTCGTGGCGCAGCAGGTTGCGGCGCCGGAGCTCGATCGGGTCGAGGTCGAGCGCTCGGGCGGCCCGGTCGAGCAGGACCTCGCGGGCGAGGGTCTCGAACTGCCAGGGTCCGCGGTAGGCGGTGCGGCCGACGGTGTTGGTGAACACGCACGTGGTGGAGAAGCTGGCGGCGGGCACCCGGTAGGGGCCGGGGAACAGCATGCCGGCGGCGGCGCCGGTGCCGACCGGCCAGGGGATCGGGTAGGCCCCGGCGTCGATGAGGTGATCGAGGTGGACGGCCAGGATCCGACCCTCGGCGTCGAAGGCGATCCGGGCCTCTCCGACCTCGTGGCGAGCCTGCCCCGCGCACATGAGGTTCTCGCGTCGGTCCTCGATCCACTTGAGCGCGCCCCGGAGGTGGCGCGCGGCCAGGGCGATGCACATCTCTTCGCGGGTGACGTTGATCTTCTGGCCGAACCCGCCCCCGGTGTCGCGCATGATCACGCGCACGCTCGACTCGGGCAGTCCGAGCAGGCGGGCGCAATAGGCCCGGACCTCGTGCGGGGCCTGGGTCGCGGACCAGAGGGTGAGCTCGGCGCCACCCGGGGTCCATTCGGCGACCATGCCCCGGGTCTCCATCGGGACCGCGGCGTACGCCTGCTGGTGGAAGGTCGCCCGGACCTCGTGCGCCGCGGCGGCGAAGACCGCTTCGTCGGGCGGGCGGAAGGCCAGCCGACCGATCACGTTGTCGGGGTAGTCGTGGTGCACCACGGCGTCGGTGGTGGTCGCGGTGCGGAGGTCGGTGACCGCCGGCCGTGGATCCCAGTCGACCTCGACGAGGTCGGCGCCGTCTTCCGCGACGGCTCGGCTGGTGCCCACGACCAGGGCCACGGGGTCGCCGGCGAAGCGTGCCTCGCCCTCGGCGAGGGGTGGCAGCGGCGTGGTGGGCATCTGTCGGCCGAGCATCGTGTACCACTGCTCGTGGACGCCGGGGTTCAGGTCGTCGGCGGTGAACACCGCGTGGATGCCGTCGAGGGCGAGCGCAGCGGCGGTGTCGATGCGGCCGATCCCGGCGCGGGGGAAGGGGCTCCGCACGAAGCAGGCGTGGAGCATGCCGGGCCGCACGACGTCGTCGACGTACGTGCCGTGCCCAGTGAGGAGGCGGGCGTCCTCCACCCGGGCGATGCGCTGTCCGGTGTAGCGGGTGGCGCTCACGGGGTGCTCGTGCCGCGGCGCCGGGCGAGGTCGCGCATCTCGTCGTGCATCGACCCGGGAATGCTGAAGGCGGAGTCGTCGAGTACCGACCCGAGGTGCTCGAGGATCGCCTCGGGCGTGGTGGGTGCCGTGCCCGGCGCGAGCCAGCCGTCGGAGAGCCCGACGAACGCCCGGGCGAAGCGCCCGCACCCGGCCGAGAGCACCTCCCCGGTCAGGGTGCAGCGTCGGCTGGCGAGGAAGACCACCAGCGGTGCGACGTGATCGGGGGTGAGCACGGGAGCCAGCGGCCCCATCAGGGCGGTCAGCTCGACGAGGTCCTCGGGGGAGAGGGGCGGGCGCTCGCCCTGGCTGATGCCCGTGAGCGCCATGGGCATGATGGTGTTCGCCCGGATGCCGTGGGCCGCACCCTCCAGGGCGACGCAGTGGCCCAGCCCGACGATCCCCGCCTTGGCCGCGGCGTAGGCCGACTGCCAGGGGCTGCCGAACATCCCGGCGGCCGACGACGTGAAGACGATCCGCCCGTACCCGGCGGCCTGCATCCGGCGGAACGCGGGCTGGGTGACGTGGAAGGCGCCGGCGAGGTGGGTGGCGATGATGGCCTCGACATCGTCGAGGGTGAGGTCCTCGAACGGGGCGTTGCGCAGTTGGCCGGCATTGTTGACCACGATCTCGAGCGAGCCGAAGGCCGCGACGGCGGTGGCGACGATCGCGGCTCCGCCGGCGGCGGTGGCCACGGAGTCGGTCTGGGCGACGGCCCGCCCACCGCGTTCGGTGATCGCAGCGGCGGTTGCGACCGCGGCGTCGGCCACGACGTCGTTGCAGACCACCGCTGCGCCCCGTTCGGCGAGGGCCAGCGCGTACGCCCGCCCGAGGCCGTGCCCGGCGCCGGTCACGACGGCCACGTCGCCGTCGAGGCGGACCGGGGTGGTGAGCGCGCCGGGCACGGCCTCGGGCGGGCGTACGCGCTGGCCCTCGC
>JBAXBB010000073.1:0-15324 GCA_037142235.1 Actinomycetes bacterium | reverse complement strand
GGGCGAGTCCGGGGTCGCGGTCTGGCATCATCGAGCGAGCCTATTGACGGGTGACGGCACCGTGGGCGGGGCGGCTCGGCGGGAGCCGACGACGGGATGATGAGGAGCGGAGCATGGGACGGATCCGACGGACCTGGTACTTCGGCAAGGTGTCGTGGCGCGTGCTGCGGTCGGAGAAGTCGCTCGCGGCCTTCCCGGTCCTGATGGCGGTTGGTGGGCTGGTCGTGTTCGTCGTCTTCGGCGGGCTGATCGCGGCTGCCGGCATCCAGGACTCCGACTCCGGCAACGCCCTGGCGCCGATCGGATGGGTGCTCCTCGTCGTCGCCTACCTCGTCTTCGGGATCGTCATGACCTATTTCCAGGTGGCCCTCTGCGCCGGGGCCAACGAGCGGCTCGAGGGGCGCGACACGAGCCTGGGTGGGTCGATGGCCGCAGCCAACCGGCGCCTCCCGGCGGTCTTCGGTTGGGGGATCCTGCAGGGCACGGTGTCGGTGGTCCTCTCCTCGGTCGAGGACCGCGGGATCGTCGGCGGCATCGTGGCCGGTCTCGTCGGCACGGCCTGGAAGCTGGCCACGTTCCTCGCGGCGCCGGTGATCGCCCTCGAGGGCACCGGGCCGATCGCGTCGCTGAAGCGCTCCGGTTCGCTGGTGCGCGCCACCTGGGGTGAGAACCTCTTCGCCCAGGCCGGGTTCGGGCTGTTCGGGCTCGTTGCGTCCCTGCCGGGCATCGCGCTGATCGTGATCGGTGCCACCTCGGGGATCTGGCCGCTCGCCGTCGTGGGCCTGGTGTGGATCCTCGTCGTCTCAGTGGTGGTGAGCGCCATGACCGGCATCCTCAAGACCGCGCTCTACCGCTACGCGACCGGATCCGGTGCGCCCGCGGGCTTCACCGAGAGTGAACTCGCCGGCGCTTTCGTGCCGCGCGCCGGTCGCCGCTGAGGTCCGACCCGCTCAGAACGCCGGGACGACCTCGGTCGCGAAGCGCTCGAGGTCGTCGGCCACGAACGGCGCGCGCAGCGCGAGGATGATCCACTCGGCACCCGCGTCGCGGTACTCGCCGACGCGGTCGACGATCTCCTGCGAGGTGCCGCGCAGACAACTCGGTCCGACGAACGACGCCTGACCACCGAAGCGACGCTCGAGCTCGTCGTCGTCACGGACCAAGGTGAGGTTGACGCTGCGCGCGATCGTGGCCGGGTCGCGCCCGACGTCGTCGCAGTGCTGGTCGAGGACGGCGCGCTTGCGGGCGAAGACCTCCGGGGTCACGAAGGCCAGGTTCCAGCCGTCGGCCTGTTCGGCGACCGTGCGCAGGGTGCGCCGCTCGCCCCCACCGCCGATCCAGATCGGGAGGGGATCCTGGAGGGGCTTCGGGTCGCAATGGGCGTCGGTCAGGGTGAACCACTGGCCCTTGAGGTCGACCGACTCCTGGGTGAGCAGGGCCCGCACGCAGCGCACGTATTCGTCGAGCATGCGCAGCCGCTCGCCAGCCGAGGGGAACGGGATCCCGTAGGCGGCGAACTCGCCCTGGTGCCAGCCCGATCCGAGGCCGAGCACCACGCGCCCGCTCGCGAGGTGGTCGAGCGTGGCCATGGCGTTGGCCAGCACCGCCGGATGGCGGTAGCCGGCGCAGTACACGAGGCTGCCACACGTGACCCGCTCGGTGCTGAGCGCGAGGGCGGTATGGGCGGTGAGCGCCTCGAGACAGTGCGTGCCCGAAGTGATCGTGCCGTCGGGGGCGAGGGTGGCGTCGGCCGAATAGAAGTGGTCCCAGATCGAGATCCAGTCGAAGCCGAGGGCCTCGATGCGTCGCCACAGTGCCTGCAACTCGTCGGTGGTGGTGTTCTGGAGCCCGGTGTGCACACCGAATCGCATGGCGTGATCCTGGCACCTGCTGCAGGTCCCCGTCGAACCTGGCCACCTACGCTGTTTCCGTGCTCGACGTCGACACCTGGCCGGACCTGCGCGATCCCGTGCTCGTGCTCGCCCTGAGCGGCTGGGTCGATGCCGGGTCGACGGGTGCCCTGGCCGCCGATCGTCTCCGGGAGCAGATGGTCGCGAGTCGGGTGTTCGCCCGGCTCGACCTCGCCGACCTGGTCGACCTCCAGCAGACCCGTCCCGAGGTCTCGATCACTGCGGGCACGTCTCGGCGCATCGCCTGGCCGGTGATCGAGTTCGTGGCCGGCCGGGCGGGTCGGGACGTCGTGCTGTGCTCTGGCCCCGAGCCGTCGCTGCGTTGGCCCTCGCTGATCGCCGAGGTGGTCGCGCTGGCCACCCGCCTCGGGGTGCGGGAGGCCTACGGTCTCGGGGCGATGCCCGCAGTCGTGACTCACCGGCGTCCGGTGCCGGTGCTGTCCACGGTCACGTCCGCCGCCCTGGCCGACGGGGCCGGCGTCTTGCGCGAGGACTACGAGGGCGCGACGGGCCTCCAGACCGCGCTCCTGGTCTCTCTCGGGGCGGTCGGGATCTCCGGCACCGGTCTGTGGGCTCAGGTGCCGCACTACCTGGCCGGCAGCCCGTCGCCGCCGGCGGTACGGGCGGTGCTCGAGCGCCTGGTCGCGGCCACGGGCGTTGTGTGCGACACCACCGACCTCGCCCGCGAGGCCGAGGTCTACAACCGCCGGGTCGACGACGGTCTGGTGGATCGCCCCGACGTCGCCGATCTGGTCGACGCGATCGAGACCGAGCACCCCCAGCCTGCGGTCGCGGAGATCCCGACCGCCGACGACCTGGCCGCGGAGATCGAGGAGTTCCTCCACCGGCTCGACGGCCTACCCGGACCGTCCGATGAACCACCCGGGGATCCGCCCGACGCTCCGGGGGCGTGATCCGGGTGGGAACCGACGCCGCCCGGGGACTAGAACGGCACCACGACCGAGAGGAGCGATCATGAGTGTGGTCAGGATCAACGCGATCACGGTGCCCGCCGCCATGGCCGAGGTGCTCGAGCAGCGGTTCGCCGAGCGGGCGGGTGAGGTCGCCACGTCACCGGGTTTCGAGGCCTTCGAGCTCCTCCGACCCACCGACGGTCGCGACGTTTACTACGTGTACACGCGGTGGGCGACCCAGGAGGACTTCGACCGCTGGGTCGCGAGCCCGGCGTTCGCCCACGGCCACCGGGGGCACAATACCGACGGGCCCGTGAGCAACGCCTCGGAGCTGCTCGCCTTCGACGTCGTCCAGCACGAGGGTCCGGCCGTCTGAAGTGGTGACCGCCACCCAGTCGCTCGCGTGGCTGCTCCACTTCCACCGGGTCTGGGCCTACGTCGCGATCTCTGCCAACGCGCTCGCCGGTCTGGTGGCGCTGGTGGCCTGGCGGGTGCGGTCGTGGCGGGGCCGGTGGATCTGGATCGCAACGATCGTCGCGGAGGCGATGATCCTCCTCCAGGTCGTGGTCGGGGTCGCCCTCGTCGCGAGCAAGGAGTACGTCGCACCGCGCTTCCACATGTTCTACGGGTTCGTGGCGTTCCTCACGGTGGGACTGGCCTACTCGTATCATCGGCAGATGCGCGGACGGCGCGAGATGTTCTACGGCCTGGTGGGGCTGTTCGTGATGGGTCTGGGCATCCGGGCGATCCTGCAGGCCGGCTGAGGGAGCAGCAGTGACCGGGAACCACAAGACGCGGGTGCTGCTGGTCTACGGCGGGCGCTCCGCCGAACACGACGTGGCGCGTGCCGGTGCGGTGTGGGCGGCCGGGTCGTTCGATCTCGACCGCTACGACGTCCTGCCCGTGGGGATCACCACCGACGGCCACTGGCGGCTCTCGACCGTCGCCCGCGACCTCCTCGCCGGCGGCCCGGAGGGGCTGCCCAAGCGCTTCGAGGTGGAGGGGACCCTGGTCACGATGCGGCCCGATCCGGGGTCGCGGGGGCTGGTTCCGCTCGAGCCCGGCCTTCCGGAAGATCTCGACCTCGGCTTCGACGTCGTGTTCCCGCTGATGCACGGACCGTACGGCGAGGACGGCACCGTCCAAGGACTGTGCGAGCTCGCCGACGTGCCCTACGTGGGTGCCGGGGTACTGGGTTCCTCGCTGGCCATGGACAAGGTCCTCATGAAGCGGGCCTTCGCCCAGGCGGGGCTGGCCAGTGTCGAATGGCTCGCCTTCCGTGACGGTCGCGACCGCGCGGCCTTCGTCGCCGAGGTCGAGGCCGGGATCGGTTACCCGTGCTTCGTCAAGCCCGCCAACCTCGGGTCGTCGGTGGGCGTGGGCCGGGCCGACGACCGACCGGCGTTCGAGGCCGCCCTCGACCGGGCCCTCCACTTCGACGAGTGGGTGATCGTCGAGGAGGCGGTCGAGGCCCGCGAGATCGAGATCGCGATGCTCGGCAACGAAGAGCTCGAGGCGTCGTTCCCGGGTGAGGTCGTTCCCGGAGAGGTGTACCGGTCCTACGCCGACAAGTACGAGCGCCAAGAGGCGCGCCTGGTCGTGCCGGCTCCGATCAGCGACGAGCTCGCCGCCGAGGCCCAGCGCCTGGCCCGGGTCATGTACGCCTCCGTCGCGTGTGAGGGCATGGCCCGGTGCGACTTCTTCCTCGAGGAGCGCCGGATCGACGGCAGCCCCGGGCGGGGCTACCTCGCCAACGAGATCAACACGATCCCCGGCTGCTCGCCGACGTCGATGTTCCCGCGCCTCTGGGACTGGTCGGGCAAGCCGCGCGGCGCGGTGGTCGACCGGCTCGTCGAGCTGGCCTTCGAGCGGCACGCCCGACGGACCGTCCGGGCGGGACGGCAGCGCTGATCAGAGGTTCACGACGGGGCAGGTGAAGGTTCGGGTGATGCCCTCCACCGCCTGGATCTGCGACACCACCATCCGGCCGAGGTCGTCGAGCGTGGGAGCCTCGGCCCGAACGATCACGTCGTAGGGGCCGGTGACGTCGTCGGCGGCGACGACGCCCGGGATCTCCCGGACGGCCGACGAGACGTGAGCGGCCCGGCCGACCTCGGTCTGGATCAGGACGTAGGCGGTCACGGCCATGGGGGTCCCTTCGCTCGGTGTGGTGATGCTATCGACATCACCCCCCGGTCACCCCCCGGTCACGCCCCGAGGCGCTGCTCCAGGTCGGCCAACTGGCGCCTCAAGGCGGCGGGCAACTGCTCGCCGAACGATGCGAAGTGCTCGTGCATGGTCGGCAGCTCGGCCTGCCACTCGGCCGGGTCCACCTGCAGGGCCTGGGCGGCCTTGGCGGCGTCGGCAGGGGAGAGGCCCGAGAGGTCGAGGTCTTCGGGCCGGGGCACGGCACCGATGGGCGTGTCGGCCGACTCGGCCTCGCCCTCGAGGCGACGGCAGATCCAGTCGAGGACCCGGGAGTTTTCCCCGAAGCCTGGCCACAGGAACTTGCCGTCGGCGTCCTTGCGGAACCAGTTGACGCCGTAGATGCGCGGCAGCCGGGCGGCGTCGGTGCGGTCGGCCATGGAGAGCCAGTGTGCGAAGTAGTCGCCCATGTTGTAACCGCAGAACGGCAACATGGCCATCGGGTCGCGGCGCAACTCGCCGAGCCCGCCGAACGCCGCGGCCGTCTTCTCGGACCCCATGGTGGCGGCGAGGAACACGCCGTGCTCCCAGTCGCGGGCCTCGAACACGAGCGGCACGGTGCTCGCCCGACGGCCGCCGAAGAGGAACGCGGAGATCGGGACGCCAGTGACGTCTTCCCACTCCGGGGCGATGACCGGGCACTGAGCGGCCGGTGCGCAGAACCGCGAGTTAGGGTGCGCGGCGTCGGTGCCGGAGGCGGGCGTCCAGTCCTGGCGCTTCCAGTCGACGGCGTGGGTCGGTGGCTCGCCATCCATCCCCTCCCACCACACGTCACCGTCATCGGTCAGCGCGACGTTGGTGAAGACGGTGTTGCGCTCGACGGTGTGCATGGCGTTGGGGTTGCTGGCCATGTTCGTGCCGGGCGCGACCCCGAAGAACCCGAATTCGGGGTTGATCGCGTACAAGCGACCGTCGGCGCCGATCTTCATCCAAGCGATGTCGTCGCCGACGCACTCGGCGTGCCAGCCGGGGATGGTCGGGATCAGCATGGCGAGGTTGGTCTTGCCGCACGCCGACGGGAACGCGGCGGCCACGTAGTGCACCACCCCCGTGGGCGAGGTGAGCTTGAGGATCAGCATGTGCTCGGCGAGCCAGCCTTCGTCGCGGGCGATCACCGAAGCGATGCGCAGGGCGAAGCACTTCTTCCCGAGCAGGGCGTTGCCGCCGTACCCGGAGCCGTACGACCAGATCTCGCGCGTCTCGGGGAAGTGGACGATCCACTTTTCGTCGGGGTTGCAGGGCCAGGGCACGTCGGCCTCGCCCTCGGCCAAGGGAGCCCCCAGGGTGTGGACACACGGCACGAAGTCGCCGTCGGGGCCGAGGACGTCGAGGGCACCCTTGCCGGCCCGGGTCATCACCCGCATCGAGAGGGCGACGTAGGCCGAGTCGGTGACCTCGACGCCGATGTAGGAGAGCTGGGAGCCGAGGGGCCCCATGCTGAACGGGACCACGTACATGGTCCGCCCGCGCATGCAGCCCCGGAAGAGCGAGTCGAGTTTCGGGCGCATCTCCGCCGGCGCCATCCAGTTGTTGGTGGGGCCGGCGTCCTGGGCGCGCTCGGAGCAGATGAACGTGCGGTCCTCGACTCGGGCCACGTCGGACGGATCGGTGGTGGCCCAGTAGGAGCCCGGGCGCTTCACCGGGTCGAGCGCCACGAACGTGCCGGCCTCTACGAGTTGCCCGCTCAGGCGCTCGGCCTCCTCGACCGAACCGTCGAACCAGTGGATCGCCGCTGGCTCGGTCAGCGCGGCGATCTCCTCGACCCAGGCGAGCAACTTGGCGTTGGTGGTCGGGGCGTTCGTCGTCAGCGACACGGTGGCTCCAGCACGGGAGAGAGGCCCGGAAAGCGGGCCGGGAGAACGTGCCGAGAGTGTAACGACGGACCCCGTCGGGTCGTCGATCCGGGAGCCACCCTGGATCGGGTCAGAGCTGGATGTCGGGGGGGAGGCCCATGTCGGGCTCGGAGCCGATCCGGATCCGGGTGGCCCGGCCGTCGGCGTCGACCTCGAAGTTCACGCGCTGGCCCTGGCGCAGCATGCGGAACAGCGATCCCTCGAGGGCGCCGGGGGCGAGCACGTACTCGGCCCGGTCGGCGTCACCGACCACGACGCCCTCCCCGCCTTGGGGGTCGAACATCCGGACCACGCCTTGCATCGGCGGGTCAGGGCTTCTGCACCTTGCCGGCCTTGAGGCAGGCGGTGCAGACGTTGAGGCGGCGGGGCGAGCCGTTGACGATCGCCCGGACCTTCTGGACGTTGGGGTTCCAGCGGCGCTTGGTGCGCCGGTGAGAGTGACTCAGCCGCATGCCGAAGCGGGGCTGCTTGCCACAGATCTGGCACACAGAGGCCATGGGACGCTCTTTCGGGTCGCGTGACGGTCGCGCAGACGGGGCGCGGCGAAGAGGAAATGGTAGCAGCGCTTGATCCCGGCCTCTGGGCCCGGGCGCGGCCGCAGTGGTTCGAGCCCGGTCGTGGGTACGATCCGGGGCGATGGGCGACGCCACGATTCCCCGTCCCGGCGCGCCGGGAGCCGATGCCGCCTGGCTGCGGGCCCTGGTCACGGCCTACCGGGATCTTCTCGTGGTGCACCGGGCCGACCTCAACCGGCTCAACGTCTACCCGGTCCCCGACGGGGACACCGGGACCAACATGTCGCTGACCCTCGATTCCGTGGTCTCGGAGGTCTCCGAGGTGTCGGAGGTCTCCGACGACCTCGCCGGCGTCTGTCGGGCGGTGGCGCACGGCTCGCTGATGGGGGCACGGGGCAACTCGGGGGTGATCCTCTCCCAGATCCTGCGGGGTCTCGCCGACGAGGTGGGAGCGGCTCCCCGAGCGGGGGTGAGTTCGGTGGTGGCCGGTCTGCGCACCGGGGCGGACGCGGCCTACGCCGCGGTCATGCACCCGGTCGAGGGGACGATCCTCACCGTGGCCCGCGAGGCGGCCGCGGCCGCCACCGAGGCCGCCGAGGCCGGCGGAGACCTGATTGGCGTGCTCGACGCTGCGGCTCGGGTGGCCCACGAGACCGTCGCCCGGACCCCGGAGATGCTCCCGGCGCTGGCCCAGGCCGGCGTGGTCGACGCGGGCGGGCGCGGCCTCGCCCTGATGTTCGACGCCTGGCTCCACGTCTGCGACGGCCGGGCGCTGCCCGAACCCGGGGTGGTGGTCGACGCCGAGCCCGGGTCCGACGGCACGCGCCCGGCGCCGGTGGAGGGTCCGCGCTACGAGGTGATGTTCCTGCTCGAAGCTCCCGACGACGCGATCCCCGGGTTCCGCGCCACCTGGGACGCGCTCGGTGAGTCCATCGTCGTGGTCGGTGGTGAGGGGACCTGGAACTGTCACGTCCACACTGACGACATCGGCGCCGCGATCGAGGCGGGGGTGGTCGCCGGGCGTCCCGTCCGCATCGAGGTGACGGACCTCCACGACCAGGTGCAGGCCCGAGAGCAGGGCTGGGTGGCGGCCGCCACCGCTGCCGTCGACGTCCGCGAGTGCGCGGTCGTGACCGTCGCCACGGGCGACGGTGTGATCGACCTGTTCACGAGCCTGGGGGTGGCGGTGGTCGTCCCGGGTGGGCAGTCGATGAACCCGTCTACCCAGCAGATCCTCGACGCCGTCCACGCGAGCGGTGGCACGTCGGTGGTGGTCCTCCCCAACAATAAGAACATCGTGGCGGTCGCCGAGCAGGCCGCGGCTCTCGCCGATCGTCCGGTCGCGGTGGTCCCCACCCGCTCGGTCGTCGAGGGGTTGGCGGCGATGATCGAGTACGACGCGACCCTCGCCTCGGCGGCGAACGCCGGCGCGATGGCCGGTGAGGTCGCGCGGGTGCGCACGGCGGAGGTGACCCGCGCGGTGCGCGACAGTGCGGCCGCGTGCGGCCCGATCGCAGTGGGCGACTGGATCGCCATCACCCGGGAGGGCATCTGCGCGGCCGCGTCGTCACCGGTCGATGCGGCGCTCGTGGCGGTCGAGCAGATCGTCGAGCCGGACTGTGAGCTGGTGACGGTGCTGGTCGGCGCCGACGCGTCACCCGGCGACGCCGAACTCCTGCGTGAGCGGATCGCGGCCGCCCATCCCGACCTCGTGATCGAGGTGCACGACGGCGGGCAGCCTCTCTACCCGTTCCTCGTCGGGGTCGAGTGACCGAGGGCGAACGGCCCCCGCTGCGCCTGCGCGAGTTGGCGGCCCGACCCGTGACCGATCTCCGGCTCGTGGGTCCGAAGGTGGCGGAGCGGCTCGAGGTGATGGGGATCGTCACCGTCCTCGACCTCCTCACCCACTACCCGCGCCGCTACCACGACCGCCGGGCCACCACCGACATCGGAGCCCTCGAGCCGGGCGAGGAGGCCACGGTCTACGGCACGGTCGTGCGGTCGGCGGGCCGACGCACCCGCCAGGGGCGCTCGCTGGTCGAGGTCACGGTCGACGACGGCACGTCGAAACTCCGCTGCACCTTCTTCAACCAGGCCTGGCGCGAGCGTCAGCTCCGTCTCGGGACCGAGGTGGCGTTCTTCGGTCGGGTCGACCTGTACAACGGGCAGCGCCAGATGACGAACCCGGTGGTCGACGTCGTGGCCGAACCCGGCGAGCCCGGCGCGCAGACGGGGGTCCTGGTTCCCCTGTACCCGGCGTCGGGCAAGGCCGACCTCCACACCGGTGCCCTGCGGGCGTTCGTCGCCAGCGCGCTGGAGCGTTGCCGCCCGCGCGGGTTCGCCGATCCGCTCGACGACGCGACGCGCGCGGGGCTCGGGCTGGTGGACCGGACGACGGCCCTGCGCGACATCCACGTCCCCGGATCGCTCGAGGCCGTGCACGCCGCGACGGCGCGACTGACCTTCGACGAGTTCCTGCGGATGCAGGTGGGCCTCGTCGCCCGCAAGCGGGCGCTCGAGCGGGAGGGCGGCGGAATCCGGCACGCGGTCGACGGTCCGCTCGTGCCCGCGTTCTACGCGCAACTGCCGTTCCCGCTCACCACGGGCCAGTCGACCGCGATCGCTGACATCCTGCGCGATCTCGTGGCGCCCGCCCCGATGCACCGCCTGCTCCAGGGCGAGGTGGGTTCGGGCAAGACCGTCGTCGCCCTCACGACCCTCCTCGTCGCCGTGCAGGGCGGTCACCAGGGCGCGTTCATGGCGCCGACCGAGGTGCTCGCCGAGCAGCACTTCGTCACCATGCGGGCCATGCTCGGCGCGCTCACGCTCCCCGATGCTGGCAACCTCCTCGGCGAACGGCCGCTGCGGGTCGAGCTGCTCACCAACCGCACGACCGCGGCCGACCGACGTCGCCTCGCCGACGGCCTCGCCGACGGCACCATCGACCTCGTGGTGGGGACCCACGCCCTCATCTACGAGGGGGTGCAGTTCGCCGACCTCGGCGTGGTGGTCGTCGACGAGCAGCACCGCTTCGGCGTGGAGCAGCGCGACGTCCTGCGCTCGAAGGGGACCGAGGACCGCCGTCCCGACGTGCTCGTCATGACGGCCACCCCCATCCCGCGCACCGCGGCGATGCTGATCTACGGCGACCTCGACCGCTCGGAGCTACGCGAGCTGCCGGCGGGCCGCTCGCCGATCCGTACCGAGTTCGTCGGGCCGTCGCCCCTCGAGCGTTCGGCGGTCTACGAGCACATCCGCTCCGAGGTCGCCTCGGGCCGTCAGGCCTTCGTGGTGTGCCCACTGGTCGACGAGTCAGACAAGCTCGAGGTCAAGGCCGCCACCGAGGAGTTCGAGCGTTTGCAGGGTGAGGAGCTCGCCGACCTGCGGATCGGCCTCCTCCACGGCCAGATGCCGTCGTCGGAGAAGGAAGCCGTGATGGCCGCCTTCCGGGCCCACGACCTCGATGTCCTCGTCGCCACGACCGTGATCGAGGTCGGGGTCGACGTCCCCAACGCCACGGTGATGGTGGTCGAGGACGCCGATCGCTTCGGGCTCCTGCAGCTCCACCAGTTGCGGGGTCGGATCGGACGGGGGTCGCACGCGTCGACGTGCTTCCTGCTCGCCGATCCCAAGACGCCCGACGGCCGCCTGCGGATGGAGGCGATGGTGGCCTCGGTCGACGGCTTCGAACTCGCCGAGCGCGACCTCGAGATCCGCGGCTCCGGGGAAGTCTTCGGTCAGCGACAGTCGGGGTGGACCGACCTGCGCCTCGGACGGCTGCCCCGCGACGAGGCGGTGGTGGTCCGGGCGCGGACGGTCGCCGAGGCGATCCTCGACGCCGATCCCGACCTGGCGGCGCACGTCGGGCTGCGCGAAGAGGTCGAGGACCTCCTCGGCGACGACGTCGAGTACCTCTTCAAGGTCTGAGCGGGGCCCGGGCGAACATGGCGAAGGGACGACTCCGGGTCGTGGCCGGCACGGCCGGTGGGCTCCGGCTCGAGACGCCCGCCGGCGAGACCGTGCGACCGACCACCGAGCGGGTCCGTGAAGCGGTCTTCTCGTCGCTCGGGCGGGCCGTCGTCGGGGTCAGCGTCCTCGACCTGTTCTCGGGGAGTGGGGCGCTCGCCGTGGAGGCGCTGTCCCGCGGTGCGGCGGGCGCAGTGTGCGTGGAGCGCGACGCGACGGTCGCGGCGGTGATCGGTCGGAACCTCGCCCACACCGGGTTTGCCGACCGGGCCCGGGTCGTCGTCCGGTCGGTGGCAGCCTTCCTCGGGGCGGTTCCGCCCCCCGAGGCGCCGTTCGGCGTGGTCTGCTGCGATCCGCCCTACGGTGCGCCGACGGAGGAGGTCGTCGCGGTCCTGGCCGGGCTCGCGGCCCCCGGGTGGTGCGCCTCGAGCGCCGTTGTGCTGCTCGAGCGCCGGTCAGGCGAGCCGTTGCCGACCCTGCCCGAAGGGTGGGAACACCGCGCTGAGCGCACCTACGGGGATACGCTCGTGCATCGGTTGGTGGCGAGCAGCCTGCCCGAGACCTGATCCGCCCTGATCCACTCTGAACCGCGAGGAGACCACGTGGCCACGGCCCTGTGCCCGGGATCGTTCGACCCGGTGACCAACGGTCACCTCGACATCATCGAGCGCACGGCTCGGCACTTCGACGACGTGATCGTCGCGGTGATCCGCAACCCCCAGAAGGCGCAGTCGCTCTTCACCCTCGAGGAGCGCCAGGAGCTCCTGGCCCACGTCACCGCTCACCTCACCAACGTGCGGATCGACTTCTTCTCCGGTCTGCTCGTCGACTACGCCCGTGACCACGGAGCCGAGGCGATCGTGAAGGGCCTGCGGGCGGTCTCCGACTTCGATTACGAGCTCCAGATGGCCCAGATGAACCAGCGGCTCTCGGGGATCGACACGTTCTTCATTTCCACGAGCCCCCAGCACTCGTTCCTGTCGTCGAGCATGGTGCGCGAGGTCGCCCGGTTCGGGGGAGACGTCGCCAGCATGGTGCCCCCGATCGTGGCCGAGCGGCTGGTCGGTCGCTTCGCCGAGGGTGGCGCATGACCGAAGCCGCTCCGACCCTCGACGAACTGCTCCTCGAGCTGCGCGACCTGGTCGAGCGGGCGCGGACCATGCCGATGTCGGCGTCGGTACTGGTCAACCGCGACGAACTCCTCGGGTTGGTCGACGAGATCCTGGCGGTCGTGCCCGAGGAGGTGCGCCACGCCCGTTGGCTCCTCAAGGAGCGCGAGGCGTTCCTCCTCGAGGCCGAACGTGAGGCCGAGGACATCGTGGAGGCCGGCCGGGTCCAGGCCGAGCGGATGGTGGAGCGGACCGAGATCGCCCGGGAGGCCCGGCGCACGGCCCAGCGGGTGGTCGAGGACGCCGAGGCGCTGGCCCGCCGCCTGCGCCTCGAGGCCGAGGACTACGTCGACCAGAGGCTCGCCGAGTTCGAGGTGGTCCTCGACCGGACGATGCAGGCGGTCCAGCAGGGCCGCGAGCGGCTCCAGGTGACCTTCGACCGGGAGGACGACGTCGATCCCGACACCGACGAGGCGTTGTCGACCTTCTTCGACCAGGACGACAGCAATGGCGACGCCCCGAGCCGGTCCGGGACGGACTGGTAGCCTCACCAGTTCCGGTGCGGGGCCCGACTGCACCCCCGATCCCTTGCGACCATGACCGGACTCCGCATCGACGTCGCCGACCTCCTCGCTCACGCCGGGTCTCGTCGCGCCGTCGACCTGGCGGCGGAGCTCGAAGGTCTGAGCGGTTCGGCCGTTCGGATCAGGGGTCCGGTAGCTCTGGCCCTCGACCTCGAGCGCATCCCCGAGGGGATCATCGTCCGGGGTGACCTCGGATGCTCTTGGGCCGCCGAGTGCAGTACCTGCCTCACCGACGTGCACCGCGACCTCGTGGTGCACGTCGACGAACTGTTCGAGGCGGACCCGGTCGACGGTGAGACCTATCCCATCGACGGGCATGAGATCGACCTGGAGCTGCTGGCGCGCGACGCCGTGCTGCTCGAGCTCCCGCTGGCACCGCGTTGCGAGGCGCCGTGCCGCGCCGACGCCGCCGAGGTGCTCGCGGCCGACGAACCGTCCCTGACCGTGACCGACCCCCGGTGGGCGGCGCTGTCCGAACTCGAGATCACGTAGAAGGAGCCACGATGGCCGTCCCCAAGCGCAAGACCCCCCGCAGCAAGACCCATTCCCGGCGCTCGGCGAACAGGAAGTTGGCCAAGCCCGCGCAGTCGAACTGTCCGCAGTGCGGTGCCGCGAAGCTGCCGCACCGGGTGTGCAACAACTGCGGTACCTACCGCGGTCGCCGGGTCATCGACGTCAACTGATCGCTTCGCGATGAGCCGCGACCGGGTCACCATCGCCCTCGACGCGATGGGAGGCGACCGTGCACCCGGTGAGATCGTGGCGGGTGCGCTCGACGCGGCCCGCGACCTGGGTGTGGAGGTCCGCCTCTACGGACGGGCCGCCGAGGTGCTGGCCTGCATCCCCGGGGGCACGCCCCCGCCGAGAGTGACGGTCGTCGACTGCCCCGACGTCGTCGGGATGGGCGACGAACCCGCCGCCGCGGTGCGCCGGCTCCCCGAGTCGTCGGTGGTCCGCGCGGCGCTCGCCGTGCGCGAAGGCGAAGCCGACGCCCTGGTCAGCGCCGGCAATACCGGAGCCGCGATGGCGGCGGCACTGCTGCGCATCGGACGCATCCGCGGTATCGCCCGACCCGCCATTGCGGTGGCGATCCCGGTGCCGGGCTCGCACCACCAGGTCCTCCTCGACGCCGGCGCCACCGTCGACGCCGACCCCGACTGGCTCGTGCAGTTCGCCCGGATGGGTCGCGAGTACGCCGCCACCCGCTGGGGTCTCGCCGAGCCCCGGATCGGGCTCCTCTCCAACGGCGGTGAGGCCGGCAAGGGCGACACCCTCCGCAAGGAGGTGTTCGACCGGCTCCGTGACGAACCCGGGTTCATCGGCAACGTCGAGGGCACCGACCTCATGGTGCCCGGTGGCCCCGACGTCATCGTCACCGACGGCTTCAGCGGCAACCTGGTCCTCAAGACCCTCGAGGCGGCACTGCGGTCCATGTCGAGCCTGGTGTTCTCGATCCTGACCCGTGGCGACCTTGCTGCCGTCGGCGAGCAGGTGATCCCGTCCCTCCTCGAGGGGGCGTCGCTTTTCGACCCTGACCTCACCGGGGGCGCGCTCTTGATGGGCGTCGCCGGCGTGGTCGTCATCTCGCACGGCTCGTCGTCGTCGCTCGCGATCGTGAACGCGTGCCGCCTGGCCGCCGACTGTGTGCGCTCCGACATCGTGGGCCGGCTCGACCGGACGGTCGTCGGTGCCGGCTGAGACCCATGTCACCCGCGGGCCCCTCGGGCCCGACGACGTGCTCGCCCTCCTTCGGGACCGCCTCGCCGAACTCGCCGGCACCTCCGACGACCACGTCGTGCCCTCGGCGGCGTTCGCCGAGGACCTCGGGATCGACGCCCTCGCGCTCTTCGACCTGGTCGAGATGCTGGAGGAGGACATCGGGGAACGCACGGTCGGGTTCGCCTTCGACGACGAGGACCTCGTCGACCTGCGCACGGTGGGTGACCTCGTCGACTACGTGGTGGCTCGGCTCGGGAGCGGTGCGTGATCGTCGACCCGCTGGGCGACGTCGAGGCCGCTATCGGCCATGCCTTTCTCGACCGGTCGTTGCTCAGGGCCGCGCTGATCCACCGTTCCTACTGCGCCGAGCACCCCGAGGAGCGACCGAACGAGCGCCTGGAGTTCCTCGGGGACGCGATCCTGTCGCTCTCGGTTACTGACCACGTGTTCACGACCTATCCCGCCCTGCCCGAAGGCGAGCTGGCCAAGGTGCGGGCATGGGTCGTCAGTGCCCACGTGCTCGCCGACGTCGCGGTCTCGGTGGGCCTC
>JBAXBB010000072.1:0-15361 GCA_037142235.1 Actinomycetes bacterium | reverse complement strand
GGACGGATCAGGCTAATCGTCGGTCCGAGGCGCCCCTCCGGGCGGCCCTAGCCTCGGGGTCCGTGACCCCGACGCCCGACCCCTCCGCCTCCTGGAGCAGCGTCCTGGTGGGCCTCGGCGGGGTGGCTGATCCCCGGTGGCTCGCCGACGGGACGGCCGCCTGGGTCCGGCACGCCGACGGCCGGACCGACCTCGTGGCCGGACGCTCGCCCGACGGGCCCCTCGATCTCACGGCCGGCGGACCGGGCCCGGCGGGCACCCGGGGGGGCTGCCTGGCCCCGGCGGGCGACGGGGTGGTGGTGGCCGACGCCGAGGGGAATCTGCGGGTCCTCGGCCCCGACGGCGCGCTCCGGGCGGTGGTCGCGGCCCGGGGCCGGGCGGCGGCCCCCGCGGTGCACGACGGGCTGGTCGCGTTCGTGGACGAGACCGACGACGCCTGCGTGATCGCCCTCGCCCCGCTCGACGGCTCGGAGCCGGCGCGAGTGGTGTCGCGCGGGGCCGACTGGTCGTGGGACCCCGCCTGGTCCCCCGACGGACGCTCACTCGCCTGGCACGAATGGGACGCCCCGGCGATGCCCTGGGACGGGTCGCGCATCGTGGTGGCCGGGGCCGACGGCGGTGATCCGCTGGTGGTCGCCGGTGGGCCCGACGAATCGGTTGGCCAGCCCCGCTTCGCGCCGACCGGCCCGGATCGGCTCGCCTTCGTGTCCGACCGCGACGGATGGACGACCCTGCACGTCGTGACCGCCGGACACCACGGCGCCCGGATCGCGAGCCCCGGCGGCCACGAGCACGCGCAACCGGCGTGGGGTCCGGGACAGCGGTCGTACGCCTGGTCGCCCGGAGGCACGCGGCTCGCCTGGTGTCGCAACGAGGACGGATTCGGTCGGCTGGTGATCGCGGAGGTCGCCGCGCTCGCCACCGGCGAGGTGCGCGAGCGGTCGAAGGGTTGGCACCACGGTCTCGACTGGGGCGCCGCCGGGATCCTGTGCGTGCGCTCGGGTGCACGCACCGTGCCGACGGTCACGGTGCTCGATCCCGACACCGACCGCCGGCTCGAGGTGGCGCGTGCGCCGGGGGCGGCGTTCGCCGACGACCTCGAGGGGGTGGAGCCCACACCGGTCGGGTGGCACGCGCCCGACGGCACGCTCGTGAACGGCTTGCGCTACGGGCCCGCGGACGCGACCCGACCCCTGCTCGTCGACGTGCACGGTGGTCCGACCGATCAGGCGATCGTGGAGTGGGGGCCGCGCGTCCAGGCCTTCGTGGCCCGCGGCTGGACGGTGCTGCGTCCGAACGCGCGCGGCTCGACCGGGCGGGGCCGAGCCTTCACGCAGGCGTTGCACGGTGAGTGGGGTGGCGCCGACGTGGACGACGTGGTGGCCGGGATCCGCACCGCGGTCGTGCAGGGATGGTGCGACCCGGGCCGCGTGGCGGTGATGGGCGGGAGCGCGGGGGGATTCACCGCGCTCCTCGTGGCGGCGGCCGTCCCGGACCTGGTGCGCGCCGTGGTCGCGCTCTACCCGGTCACCGACCTGCGGGCGCTCGCCGCCGACACCCACCGGTTCGAGGCGCACTCGTGCACCACGCTCGTGGGTCCCTTGCCCGACGCCGCAGACCGCTACGCGCGGCGCTCGCCGGTGCGCCACGCCGACCGGTTGCGGGTGCCGCTCCTGGTGCTGCAGGGTGCGAACGATCCGGTGGTGCCGGCGGCGCAGTCGGCGGCGTTCGTGGACGCGGTGCGTCGCGCCGGTGGCGACGTCGAGGTGCACGTCTACCCGGGGGAGGGGCACGGCTGGCGGTCGGCGGCGACCGTCGGCGACGCGTTCGCCCGGACCACGGAGTTCCTCGACCGGAAGGTGCTGACGTGACGACCTACCTCGGGAACGGTCCGAAGCGCGGGTACGACCGCGCGGTCCTTCTCGCGCACGGCGCGGGCACCGACCTCACCGCCCCGGCCCTGGTGGTGGTGGCCGAGGCGCTCGCCGAGGCCGGGATCCCCTCGCTGCGCTTCAACTACCCCTACCGCGACGCGGGGCGCAAGGCGCCCGACCGCGCGCTGGTGCTGCTCGAGGCGACCCGGGCCGCGGTGGCCGAACTCGCACGCCGTTCCCGGCTCCCCGTCGAGCGCCTGGTGGTGGGTGGTCGCTCGATGGGTGGTCGCTACTGCTCGATGACCGTCGGGGCCGAGGTCGAACCGGTCCGGGTGCTCGGACTGCTCCTGCTCGGCTATCCCCTCCATGCGGCAGGGCGACCGGAGAAGGTCCGCGACGACCACTTCCCCCGGATCACGGTCCCCACACTGTTCGTGAGCGGCACCCGTGACGCCCTCGCCGCCGCCGACGACCTGGAGCGCGCCGCTCAGAAGGTGGAAGGGCCCGTGAGCTGGTGCTGGCTCGAGACCGCCGACCACGGCTTCAAGCCGCTCCGGTCGAGCGGTCGTAGTCTCGACGACGTCCTGGCGACCGCGGCGGCCGCCACGGTGCAGTGGGTGAGTTCCCTGGATGCGGGAGGGGTGGGATGACCGGTGCCGACGGCATGACCTTCGCGACGCTGCGCTTCGCGGTCGACGGGCACGTGGGGACGTGCACACTGCACCGCCCGCAACGACTCAACTCCTTCACCCCGGAGATGTGGGGCGAGCTGCGAGCGCTCGGTGACGCGCTCCTCGCCGATCCCGGCGACCTGCGGGTCCTGATCGTGCGGGGCGAGGGTCGGGCGTTCTCGAGCGGGATCGACACCTCGGTGTTCGCGACCGCCGACGGTCTGGGCGGCTTGGGCGGCGAGCGCGTGGCGCACGACGACCCGCAGGTCGCGACGGTGCTCACCGCCCAACGCTCCTACCTCTGGCTGGCCGAGGCCCCGTTCCTCACGATCGCCGCGGTGCACGGGTTCGCCCTCGGCGCCGGCCTGCAACTGGCCCTGGCCTGTGACCTGCGGGTGGTCGCCGAGGGCACGGTGCTCGGCCTCCTCGAGCACCGGTACGGCATCATGCCCGACCTCACCGGGACGCAGTTCCTGCCGCGGCTCGTCGGGACGGGCAAGGCGCTCGAGCTGATCACCACCAGCGCGGAGATCGATGCCGCCGAGGCCTACCGTCTCGGGATCGCCGAGCGCCTCGTCGCCCCGGAGGCGCTCGACGCCGAGGTCGCGGACCTCGCGGCCCGGATCGCGGCTCAGCCGCCGTTGGCGGTCCGCGGGGCCAAGCGTGCCGTGAGGGCCGCGCTCGACGGGCGCTCGGTGCGCGACGGGCTCCTCGTGGAGGCCGAGGGCCAGGCGGTGTGCCTGCGCTCGGCCGACTTCGGTGAGGCGATCTCGGCCTTCGTGGAGGGGCGCCCACCGGTCTACCGGGGCGAGTAGCGCCGACCACGGGACCAAGGTCCCGACGGTGACGGTGACGGTGACGGCCCCGCGTGGTCGCCCGGGTTCGGCGCCCTAGCCTGGAGGGCCATGGCCGCCAGTTCCCGCCTCCGCGTCCGGAGCACCGGCCCGCTCGTCGGCACGGTGCGGGCGGCCGGGATGACCAAGAACGCCGGCTGCAAGCAGTTGGCGGCCGCCCTGCTGGCACCGGGGGCGTCGACCATCGCCAACCTGCACCCGGTCGCCGACCTCGACGTGATGATCGACCTCCTCCGAGCGATCGGGGCCGACGTCCGTTGGTCGGCCGCCGACGCGCTCCTCGTCGATGCGTCCGGGCCTCTGGTGCCCGAGGCCCCCTACGAGTTGGTCAGCCGGATGCGCGCCTCGGTCAACGTGCTCGCGCCGTTGCTCGCCCGTCACGGGCGGGCCCGGGTGGCGATGCCCGGTGGCGACAACATCGGGAGCCGCAAGCTCGACCTCCACATCCGGAGCCTGCAGGCGATGGGAGCGGAGTTCGACCTCGTGCACGGGGTGATCGACGCGCGCGTCAACGCGCTCTGCGGAGCTCGCGTCGTCCTCGACTTCCCGAGTGTGGGTGCGACCGAGACGGTGCTCACCGCGGCGGTGCTCGCCAAGGGCGAGACCCTCATCGAGAACGCCGCCCGGGAGCCCGAGGTCTCCGACCTCGCGGCGTTCCTCACGGCGATGGGTGCCCGGATCACCGGGGCCGGCACTCCCACCATCACGGTGGAGGGGGTCGAGGAGCTCGCCCCGGCCGAGCACACCATCATCGGCGACCGCATCGAGGGCGGCACCTACCTCTTCGCCGCGTTGGCCACCGGGGGCGACGTCACGGTGGAGGGCATCACCCTCGAGCAGCTCGGCGTGGCCGCCGATAAGCTGGCCGACCTCGGCGGCCGGGTGGAGCGGACCGCCGACGGGGTGCGCGTCGTGGCGGGGGAGCGGCCGCGGGCGGTCGACGTCCAGACCCTGCCCTACCCGGGCTTCGCCACCGACTTCATGCCCCTCGCCGTGGCCGTGCTCGCCGTCGCCGACGGCACCGGGATCGTCACCGAGAACGTCTTCGACAACCGCCTGGTGTTCGCGGCGGAGCTCAACCGCATGGGCGCCTCCGTGCACACCGAGGGCCGCCACGCGGTGGTCCGCGGCACCCGGCGCCTGTCCGGTGCGCCGGTGCGGGCGCTCGACGTGCGGGCCGGGGCGGCCCTGGTGCTCGCAGGTCTGGTCGCCGACGGCGACACCGTGGTCCACGACGCGCACCACGTCGACCGGGGCTACCCCGACCTCGCCGGCAAGCTGCGGGCGCTCGGTGCCGACGTGGTGAGAGAGACCGACGGTCCCTGACCTGCGATACTGCAACGACCCGAACCCGGAGGAGGCGACATGGCCACCGACACCACCCACGTCATGGACCGCGACGAGCAGGAAGCGGGAGTGCTGGCCGCCATCGACGCGATCCGGCCGGCCCTCCAGGCCGACGGCGGCGACATCGTCTTCAAGCGGATCGCCGACGACGGCGTCGTCTACGTGGAGTTGATCGGGGCCTGCAGTGACTGCTCCGTCTCGACCATGACCCTCAAGGCCGGGGTCGAGCGGATCATCATGGACCGCGTGCCCGGCATCACCGCGGTCGAGGAAGACGCCTGACCGATCCGGCCGCCCTCGTCGGGGAGGCGCGCACCGGCGACCGCCGGGCGCTCGCGCGCCTCGTCTCCGTGGTCGAGGCCGGCGGTGACGACGCCCGCGCCGTCGGTGCCGCGGTCTACCCCTTCACCGGTGCCGCTTACACGGTCGGCATCACCGGCGCGCCCGGCGCCGGGAAGTCGACGCTGACCGGACGGTTGCTGGTCTCCGTGCGCGAGACCGGTGACGCGGTGGGGGTGCTCGCGGTGGATCCGTCGAGTCCGTTCACCGGTGGTGCGATCCTCGGGGACCGCATCCGCATGCAGGACCACGCCACCGACCCCGGGGTGTTCATCCGGTCCATGGCCACGCGCGGCCACCTCGGCGGGCTCTCGTTGGCCGTGCCCGATGCGGCCCGGGTTCTCGACGCGGCCGGGCTCCCCTGGATCGTGATCGAGACGGTCGGGGTGGGGCAGGTCGAGGTGGAGATCGTCGCGGCGGCCGACACCACGGTGGTCGTCGTGAACCCCGGTTGGGGCGACGCGGTCCAGGCCGCCAAGGCGGGTCTGATGGAGATCGCCGACGTCTTCGTGCTGAACAAGGCCGACCGGGCCGGGGTCGACGACACCGAACGTGACCTGCTCACCGTGCAGGGGCTGGCCGGCGACCGTGGGTGGGTGCCACCCGTCGTGCGCACGGTCGCGACCGAGGGCCGAGGCACGGCGGCGCTCTGGGACGCGGTCCGCGCGCACCGGGTCCACCTCGAGACCACCGGTGCGCTGGCGCGCCGCCGGGCCGACCGGCTGCGCGACGAGGTTCGGGCGATCGCGCGGGCGCGCGCGGCGGCCGAAGCCGACGGTCGGTGCACCGGAGTTGCGTTCGAGGCGCTGGTCGCCCGGGTCCTGGCGCGTGAGACCGACCCCTACGCGGCGGCAGCCCAGGTGGTCGGGCCGGTGGGCGACTCGTAGGCTCCGGGTGTGCCCGACGACCTCGTCCTCGCCGAACGTCACGCCGACGGGGTGACGCTGCTGCGCCTGAACCGGCCGCCGCTCAATCCGCTCTCGGGTGCCCTCCTTGCGGACCTCGCGCGGGCGGCCCGGGCGTGCGCCGACGACCCAGCGGTCAAGGCGGTCGTGGTCGCGGGGAGCGATCGCGCGTTCGCCGCCGGTGCCGACATCGCCGAGTTCGGCACGGCGGAGCAGGCCCGGGTGGTCGCAGCGTCGTTCCGCGCCGCGGGTGACGCCCTCGCCGCCGTCCCCCGGCCGGTGATCGCGGCGATCTCGGGGTTCGCGCTCGGTGGTGGGCTCGAAGTGGCCCTCGCCTGCGACCTGCGGATCGCGGCCGACAGCGCCCGCCTCGGTCAGCCCGAGATCCTGCTCGGCATCATCCCGGGCGGTGGCGGGACCCAGCGCTTGGCGCGCCTCGTGGGTCCGGCGCGGGCGAAGGAACTGATCTGGAGCGGTCGGCAGGTTCGGGCCGACGAGGCGCTGGCACTCGGGATCGTGGACCGCGTCGTGCCGGCCGCCGACCTCGAGGCCGAGGCCCTGGCGTGGGCCGGGGGTCTGGCCCGGGGTGCGGTGGTGGCCATGGGGCTGGCCAAGGCCGCCGTCGACGGAGGCCTCGACCTAGACTTGGCCGCCGGGCTCGACCTCGAGGCCGCGAAGTTCGTCGACACCTTCGCCACGGCCGACGCGGCCGCGGGGATCGCAAGTTTCCGCGAGTACGGGCCAGGGAAGGCGGTGTTCGATGGGCGGTGAACGTCAGACGAGGTGGCGGCGGTCGATCGTCGCGACGACGGTGTTGGCCGTCTCCACGGCCGCCTCCGCGGTCGGCGTGGTGTCGATCGGGTCGGCGGGCGCGGCCACGCGTGCCGCGTCCACGACGCCACCCGCCGCCGTGCAGTTGCGGGCGGGGCTGAGCAGCGTGGCCGACGGCCGGGTCGCGGTCCTGGCGTTCCTCCCCGCCACCCTGCGCGTCACGGTGGGGGAGCAGGTCACGTGGTCGTTCCCGAGCACCGAGCCCCATTCTGTGACGTTCGTGCCCACCGGGACCCCCCAACCCAGCTACTCGACCGACTCGTCGCTGGCGGGCCCCACGCCGGCGACCGGGCCGATCACGCCCTCGACGTTCGTGAACTCGGGCTTCCTCCCCACCCCGACCTCACAGGGCGTGCCCACGTTCACCGTGTCGTTCGCCCAGCCGGGCTCGTACCCCTACTACTGCGTCTTGCACCCGAACATGGTCGGGACCGTCGAGGTGGGGGCCGTGGCCGACCCGCAGGCCGACGTGACCGCGCGGGGCTACACCGACGGGTTGCGCTACGTCGCCGAGGGTCGCGCGGCGCAACGAGCGCTGCTGGCGCGCCGACCCGAGCGGTCGGTCGGGCCGGGGGGCGCGACCGTCTGGACGGTGGCGATGGGCGCTTCCACCGACCACACGGAGGTCTACGCGTACGCGCCGTCTCCGGCGAAGGTCCGGTCGGGTGACGTCGTCACGTTCGTCAACGACTCGGCCGCGCCCCACACCGCCAGTTTCGGCGGCAAGCTCGTGCCGACCGATCCGGAGGCGGCGACCGTCAAGGCCCCGTCGCCTGGCCCCGGCCCGGTGGCTTTGGTGAGCGGCGCCTACCTCAACACCGGTTGGCTCCCACCGGGTCAGGTCCCCGACGCACCGCCGCTCGCGGCTCGCTCGTTCTCGTACACGGCCGGCGCCCCCGGGAAGTACGAATACGAGTGCGTGCTGCACGTGGCGTCGGGCATGGCGGGCGTCGTCAGGGTGACACCCTGATCAACCCGATCGGGTGGCCAACGGGCGCCCTGCGGGGCTGGTCACCGTGCGCTCACCGTGCGCTCATTGGCCGTCGGTGACGTAGGTCCGCAGACGCTCGAGGTTGCGCTTCCACACCCAGGAGAGCACGGGTCGGCCCGCGACCTCGCCGAGGGGCCCGCCCATCCACCAGGGGAAGGTCAGGTCCTCGGTCCAGCAGAAGCGGGTCCCGGCACCACCGGCCTGCAGGGTGAAGCGGCCGGTGCCGGTGACGGCGCCGCGGTGCTCGATGCCCATCACGGCCGCGGGCTCCCACTCGGTCACGGTCATGCGGTCGGTGGTGCGCAGGGGCCCCAGCTTCGTGAGGCAGTCGAAGGCGGTGCCGACCCCTTGGTGCTGTTCCGTGACGAAGGTGATGGATTCGGCGTCGGCCATCCAGGCGGTGTGGGTCTCCACGTGCTCGACCGCACGCCAGACCTCCTCGGGAGTCGCCCCGATGTCGGTGCAGAGGTGGAGGTGCAGGGTCACGGAGTTCCTCCGGTCAGGGCCGCGCGCAGACGATCTGCGGCCACGGTGGGGTCGGTGGTGGTGACGAGCAGTCCGGTGCCGAACTCGAAGCCGGCCACGGTTGCCAGACGCGGCACCACCACGACGTACCAGTGGCTCCGGGCATCGGGAGCGGCGTGCGCGTGGGGCGCGGAATGGACGACCACGTTGTAGGCAACGTCACCGAGCAGGGTGGTGATTCCGGCCACGACGTCGCGGACTGTCCGTCCGACCGACCGCAGGTCGTCGTCGGTGGCGTCGGCGAAGCGGGGCCCGGCCCCCGGGGCGGCGACGCGGACCTCGTAGGAGCTCGCCGACGCCAGGGGGCACCAGGCGCGCGCCGGGCGGTCGAGCACCAGCGCTCCGGCCGCGGTCGCGGCCTCGGCGTCGGCGAGGACGAGGTCGCGGTCGGCGGCGGCGGCCCGGGTGAGGGCGTCGGCGACCTGGAGCGGGACGAGGTCGACCGAGACGACCTGGGCGTGGGGATGCGCGATCGACGCGCCCGCCGCCCGACCGTGGTTGACCAGGACCTGGGTGTGAGCGTGGGCGGCGTGGGCCCGGGCCCGGGCCCGCAGCATGGAGAAGAGCTCGTCGGTGGCACGGTCGTCGAGTCGGGCGAGATCGCGCTCGTGGTCGGGGTCGAGGACCACCACCTCGTGAAGCCCGGTGCCACCGGGCCCGGGAGCGTCACCGCCCACGATGGGGAACAGGTTCGGGAACGCACGGACCCGCCACCCCGGGTCGCCGGGCTCGCCGTCCCCGGTGCGCGCCACCTCCGGCGGCGTCTCGGCCTCGTGCCCCGGGCAGAAGGGGCACGAGGCCGTGGCTCGTGGGTCCGGCGGCGGCCGCGGCACTGTGTGCGGCCGGGCGGCTCGCCCGGTCGCGAGCAGGACCTGACGGCCGGTGACGGGATCATGACGAAGCTCGCTCACGAGGACCACCGGAGGTGCACGCCTCTAACCTTGCCAGGCATGCAGCCCACGCGCCTCGTCATCATCGGCGGCGGGCCCGCGGGAAACACCTGCGCGACCCTGGCGGCCACGCTGGGGGCCGAGGTCACGGTGGTCGAACGTGACGTCATCGGGGGTGCGGCCCACCTCTGGGACTGCATCCCGTCGAAGGCGATGATCGCCACGGGCGGCGAACTCGGTGAGTTGGCCCACGCCCGCGAGATGGGGCTCGACGCCTCCGGCGCCCTCGACATCGCGGCGCTGCGAGAGCGGGTCCGGTCCATCGAGGAGCGGTTACGCACCTCGACCGTCTCGCTCCTCGAGTCGCAGGGGGTCCGCCTGCTGGCCGGCACGGCCCGCTTCACCGGGCCGCACGAGATCGTGGTGGACGCCCCCTCGGGCGCCGAGGAGCTCGTCGCCGACCTGGTGCTCGTCGCCACCGGCTCGCGTCCGCGCGTCCCCGACTGGGCGCCCGTCGACGGCGACCGCGTGCTCACGACGCGCCAGGCCTATCCACCTCCCGAGATCCCTGAGCACCTGGTCGTGGTGGGGTCGGGGGTGACGGGGGTCGAGTTCACGCACATGTTCCGTTCCCTGGGCTCGGAGGTCTCGCTGGTGGTGTCGCGCCAGCAGGTCCTGCCCCAGAAGGACCCCGAAGTCGCGGCGGTCCTCGAAGACGCCTTCCTCGAGCAGGGGATCCGACTCCTCAAGGGGGCCCGGGCCTCGTCGGTGGAGCGCACGCCCAGCGGGGTGGTCGTGCGGTGCGACGACGACCGGCACGTGGAGGCGTCGCACGTAGTTCTGGCCATCGGCTCGGTCCCCAACACCGAGGACCTCGGCCTCGACCTGGCCGGGGTCGACGTCGACGCCGGCGGCTACGTGGTGGTGAACCACAACTGCATGACGAGCGTCCCGCACGTCTACGCCGCCGGCGACGTCGCGGGCAAGCTCCCGCTGTCGTCGGTGGCGTCGATGCAAGGGCGCAAGATCGCCGAGCACATGATGGGGCTCCACAACCGGCCGCACCGCCACCTCGACTACGACAAGGCCGCGTCGGCCGTCTTCACCCATCCGGAGATCGCCGACGTCGGCCTGGCCGAGGCCGACGCGTTCGCCGCGGGTCGCAAGATCCGGGTCACCAAGGTGCCGTTCTCGTCGAACGCGAAGGCCCTGATCAAGGGCGATCCGCGCGGGTTCGTCAAGATCGTCTCCGACCCGGCGACGGGGGTGATCCTGGGCGGCTCGATCGTGGGCCGCGCCGCCGCCGAACTGATCAGCGTGCTCGCGGTGGCGGTCACCAACGGACTGCGCGCGGAAGACATCGCGGACTCCCTGCTGGTGCACCCGTCGCTCGCCGAGTGTCTCTCCGAAGCCGCGACCTGATCGGGCCCGGCAGCGTTTGTTCGTTGGTCCGCGCCAGAGGCGCGACCAACGAACAAACGCTGGTCAGTCGATGACGACGAGGAGGTCGCCGGTGCCCACGGTGTCGCCCTCGGCCACGCGCACCTCCGTGACGGTCCCGGACTTCTCGGCCTCGATGTGGTTCTCCATCTTCATGGCCTCGAGCACGATCACGCTCTGACCGGCCTCGATCGCGTCGCCGGGGGCGACGAGCACCTTGAGGATGGTCCCCTGCATGGGGGCGGTGACGGTGCCGTCGGACGCGGCACCCCCGCCACCCGACGTGGTCGTCGGTCGCGGGCGGGCCCGGCGTGCGCCACCGGAGGTCGCGGCCACCGGCGCATCGGGGAGCCACAGGCGCACGGAGAACCGCTTGCCGTTCACCTCGACCGGCACGGTGCGCTCGACCAGGTCCGACGCCTCGGCGTCGGCGACGTCGACCGGGGCGCCGCCGGTCGACGCGGCGATGAGGGCGTTGAGGTCGATGCTCTCCTCGACCCACTTGGTGGAGTGCGCGCCGGCGGCGAAGTCGGGGTGCGAGATCATCGCGACGTGCGCCGGGATCGTGGTGTGGATGCCCTCGAGGCGGAACTCCCCGAGCGCCCGGAGCGCACGGTCGACGGCGGCGCCGCGGTCGGGGGCCCAGACGATCAACTTGCCCACCAGGTTGTCGTAGTACTGCGAGACGGTGTCGCCCGCGAGGTAGCCGCCGTCCCAACGGACGCCCGGGCCGGCGGGCACGGTCATCTCGGTGATCGTGCCGGGAGAGGGGAGGAAGCCCCGCGTGGCGTCTTCGGCGTTGATGCGCATCTCGATCGCGTGCCCGCGTCGCTCGACGGACTCCTGGGTGAACGACAGTGGCTCGCCCGCGGCGATGCGGATCTGCTCGGCGACGAGGTCGAGGGAGGTGACCAACTCGGTGACGCAGTGCTCCACCTGGAGGCGGGTGTTCATCTCGAGGAACCAGAACTCGCCGTCCTGGTAGAGCATCTCGACCGTGCCGGCGTTGACGTAGCCGCAGCCCAGGGCGACCTTCACCGCCGCCTCGCCCATCGCCACGCGGGTGGCTTCGTCGAGTCCGAACGCCGGCGACTCCTCGATCAGCTTCTGGTGACGGCGCTGGGTGGAACAGTCGCGCTCGCCGAGCCACACGGCGTTGCCGTGCGTGTCGCAGAACACTTGGATCTCGATGTGCCGGGGCTTGGTGAGGTAGCGCTCGAGGTAGGCCTCGGAGCGGCCGAAGTACGCTGCCGCCTCCCGCGTGGCCGACTCGTACCCCGCCTCGACCTCGTCGGGGCCGTGCACGACCTTCAGGCCCTTGCCGCCGCCGCCGTACGCGGCCTTGATGGCGACCGGCCAACCGAACTGCTCGCCGAAGGCGACGATCTCGGCGGTGTCGTTGATGGGCTCGAGGGTTCCGGGGACCGACGCCACGTCGGAGGCGGCGGCGGCCTTGCGCGACGAGATCTTGTCGCCCATGATCTCGATGGCCGCGGGCGGCGGTCCGATCCAGATCGTGCCCGACTCGGTGAGGGCTCGGGCGAAGTCGGCGTTCTCCGAGAAGAAGCCGTAACCGGGGTGGACCGCCTCGGCGCCGCTCTGGGCGACGATCTCGAGGATGCGTTCGGTGTTGAGGTATGACTCGGCGGCGGTCTGCCCGCCGAGGGCGTAGGCCTCGTCGGCGTAACGGGTGTGCGCAGCGTCGCGGTCGAGGTCGGAGTAGACGGCCACGGTGGCGATCCCGAGCTCGCGACAGGTCCGCATCACGCGGATGGCGATCTCCCCACGGTTGGCGATGAGGATCTTCGACGGCAACGGCACGGGTCCTCCCCCAGGAATGGTCCCCGTATCCTACGGTCGATGCCTGATCCCGCCGCCATCCCGGATCCGGGCCCACGGGTGGTCGAAGCGAGCCCGTCGGTCGAGGACCGGCCCGGTGGCTGGCGGGTCCACCGGTTCGCTCGGATCGACTCCACCAACCGTTGGCTGCTCGACCGGGCCCGGGCCGGTGCCCCCGAGCGGACGGTGGCGGTGGCCGACCACCAGAGCGCCGGTCGCGGGCGGTTGGGTCGCACGTGGGAGGCCCTGCCCGGGTCGTCGCTCCTGGTCTCGGTCCTGTTGCGTCCGACCGCCGGCCCCGACCTGCTCGGGCGCAGCACCATGGCCGTGGGGTTGGCCCTGACCGACGCGCTGTTCTCGGTGGCGGGACTCGAAGCCGGCCTCAAGTGGCCCAACGACCTCGTGGTCGCCGATCGGAAGCTCGCCGGAGTGCTGGCCGAGTCCGACCTCGTCGGCGGTCGGGTCCGGGCGGTGGTGGTGGGAGCGGGCGTCAACCTGCAGACCGACGCCGTGCCGTCCGACCTCGGGTCGGTCGCCACCTCGTGCGAGGCGGTCACGGGGCGAGCCCCCGACCGCGACGCCCTGCTGGTGGCGTTCCTCGAGGCGCTCGACCACCGGCTGGCGCCGGGAGTGGACCTTCCCGCGGCCCTGCGGGAGCGGTCCGCGACCCTGGGGCGACGGGTCCGGGTCGACCGGGGTGGTGGGCGCAGGATGGAAGGGAGCGCCGTCGGGATCCTCGACCACGGTGAGCTCGTGGTGCGACTCGACGACGGGACCGAGGTGACCGTCGCGGTCGGCGACGTCGTCCATCTGCGGGCGGTCGACGGCCCGGCGTCGTGACCCCGACTCGCGCCGCCCCGGCCGTCGCCGCGCCGGCGGGCCCGCGGGCCGCGGTGGGTCAGTCGAAGTCGACGCCCGACGCGATGCGCGCCCGCAACGCGCGCGCGAGGCGCGCGGTGACCGGGCCGGGCGCGGCGCGGAACGCGTCGTCGTCGACGGCGGCGATCGCCTGCACCTCGCGGGTCGTGGACGTGAGGAACGCCTCGTCGGCCGCCCGGAGGTCGGCGATCGGGACCGCCACCTCGGTGCACGGGATGCCTTCGGCGGCGCAGCACTCGACGACGAGCGCGCGGGTCACGCCGAGCAGTGGACCGGCGTCGGCGGGCGGGGTGCGCACGGCCCCGTCGTCGACGACGAACACGTTCGATCCGGTGGCTTCGCACAGGTCGCCCCGGGTGTTGGGGAACACCGCCTCGCCGGCGCCACGCTCCCGGGCGTAGTCGAGGGCGCGCACGTTCTCGGCGTACGAGATGGTCTTGAGTCCGGTGGTGGCTCCGTGCTCGTTGCGCGACCACGGGACGACCACCACGGCGGTGCTCTCGGGGAACGCGGTCACGGCGCCGACGGCGACGACGAGGGTCGGACCCTCGTCGCCGCGCTCGGAGCCGAGCGGGGCGGGTCCGCCCGTCACGGTGATCCGCAGGCGGGCCTCGGCGATGCCGTTCGCGTCGATGACGGCCTCGGCCGCGGACCGGATCGTGGCGCGGTCGGGGAGGGGCAGTCCGAGGGCGCCGGCCGAATGGGCCAGCCGGTCGAGGTGACGCGACCAGGCGAACGGTCGGCCGCCGTAGACGCGCAGCGTCTCGAACACACCGTCACCGGTGAGGAGGCCGTGGTCCATCGGCGAGACGCGGGCGTCGGCGAGGTCGGTGAGGGCGCCGTCGACCCAGATCTTGGAGGGGTTGGTCATCGGGTCACCTCGAGCGGAAGGTCCGGGGTCAGGGATGGGCCGGGCCGTGGTCGGTCGACCGGCTCCCAGGCCCCGGCGGCGGCGAGCAGGCGTTCGGCCTTGAGTCGGGTCTCGTCCCACTCCCGGCCGGGGTCGGAATCGGCGACGATCCCGGCGCCGACGCCGAGGCGGGTGAGGTGGGGTGTGATCTCGAACGTGCGGATGGCCACGGCGAGGTCGCCGCGTCCGTGGAGCGTGTCGATCCAGCCGGTGGCCCCGCAGTACACGCCGCGGGCGACGGTCTCGAGGTCCTCGACGATCTGCAGGACCCGGGGCTTGGGGGCGCCGGTGACCGACGCGGGTGGGAAGGTGGCGCGCAGGAGTCCACCGACGCCCACGCCGTCGCGGATCTCCCCGCGCACGGTGCTCACGAGATGCGCCAGGCCGGGGTGACGCTCCGTGGCGCACAACGCCGGCACGTGGACCGAACCGGTCCGGCACACCCGCCCGAGGTCGTTGCGGGCGAGGTCGACGATCATGACGTTCTCGGCGTGGTCCTTGGCGCTCGCCATGAGGTCGCCCGCCTCGGCGGCGGTCCCCTTGATGGGTCGGGTCTCGACCGCGGTGCCCTCCCACGAGAGGAACCGTTCGGGCGATGCTCCCACGACCGCCACCGGCCCGTGGGGGCCGGGCAGTCGCAGGATGGTGGCGTGGGGAGGGACGGGGGCGGAGCCCGAGGTCGCTGCCGCCACCGATCCGTTCAGGACCGCCGCGGTCAGGGCGACCGGGTCGGTCGCGACGTCCCATTCGAGGACGCGGGTGAGGTTCACCTGGTAGCAGTCACCGGCGCCGATGTGGTCGAGGATCCGCTCCACCCCGGCGACGTATCCGGCGCGGGCCAGCGAGGTCCGCGCCACCGCCCCGAGGCCGACGGGGGTCCGGTCCGGCTGCCACGTGCGCAGCAGCTCCAGGGCGTCGGGGACCACTTCGGTGTGCGCGAAGCGCACGAAGCACACCCCGGGAAGCGCGGGTGCGGCGCCGCGTGATGCCCGGCCCGGCCGAACGTGCTCGACCGCATGGCCGAGTTCGAAGGTGGCGAAGCCCGCCCAGAAGCCGGGGGTGAGGT
>JBAXBB010000071.1:0-15912 GCA_037142235.1 Actinomycetes bacterium | reverse complement strand
ATGCTCGGGTGCTCGGGTGCTCGGGTGCTCGGGTGCTCGGGTGCTCGGGTGTTCGTGGATTGCTACGGTCGCCGATCGTGGACACCGGATGCGACCAGTTGCACGCAACCGTCGACGACCAGATCGCGACGATCGTCTTCGACAACCCCGACAAGCACAATGCCATGACCGGCGACATGCTCGCCGCGTTCTCCCGTGCCTGTGCCGCCCTCGCCGCCGACCCCTCCGTGAAGGTGGTCGTGGTGCGCGGCGCCGGCGAACGGGCCTTCATCTCGGGGGCCGACCTCGGCCAGCTCGGCGCAGGCGGCCTCGCGGGCGCACCGGCCGAGCGCGACCCCAACCGGTCCGGCGACCGGCTCACGGCGCTGGGCAAGCCCGTCATCGCCATGATCCACGGGTGGTGCCTGGGCGGAGGCGTGGCCATCGCGCTCTCGTCCGACCTCCGCCTGTGCGCCGACGACGCTCAGTTCGGTATCCCTGCGGCCCGACTCGGCGTGGGCTATCCCCACGAGGCCACCGCCACCCTGGTCGCGCTCGTGGGCCCCGGGCAGGCCTCCGAGATCCTCTTCTCGGGTCGGCGCCTCGATGCCGCCGAAGCGGCGCGCATCGGGCTCGTGAACCGGGTCGTGGCCAAGGCCGACCTCGAGGCGGAGACCTACGCGCTCGCACGCGAGATCGCCGACAACGCGCCGCTGTCCCATGTGGCGCACCGCCGTTCGATTCACGCTGCCGTCACCGGAGCCACTGCCGAGCTCGACGGTGTGGCCGAGGCCATCGCCTCCGCCTGGGCGAGCGACGACTTTCTCGAGGGTGGCCGCGCGTTCGCCGAGAAGCGGCCACCGCGCTTCGAGGGCCGCTGAGCCTCACCGGGTCGGGGCGTCGGCCTCACCGAGGTCGAGGTGCGGCAGCCAGCCCAGCCAACCGGGGAACCACCAGGCGGAGCGGCCGAGGATCTCCATCACCGCGGGAACCAGGACCATGCGCAGGAGCGTGGAGTCGATCAGCACCGCCACGGCCATGCCGAAGCCGATGAGCTTGACCGTGGGGTTGCCGTTCGCCACGAACGACCCGAACACCACGATCATGATCGCCGCCGCCGTCGTGATGACCCGCGCCGTGTTGGCCACGCCGAGCACCACCGAACGCCGCGGATCCCCCGTCCGCTGCCACTCCTCGTGGATGCGCGACATGAGGAACACCTCGTAGTCCATCGACAGGCCGAAGAGGATCACGAACATGATCAAGGGGACGAACGACACGATGGGGATCGTCTGGTCGAGCCCTACCAGGCCGCGGGCCCAACCCCACTGGAACACGACCACCACCACGCCGTACGCGGCGCCGATCGACGCGAGGTTCATGACCGCCGCCTTCAGGGGCACCAGGATCGAGCGGAACACGAGCACCAGCAGTACGAAGGCACCGAGCACCACCGCACCGACCACCCAGGGCAGCCACGTGGCCACGACGTTCGTGAGGTCGATCAGCGTGGCCGTGGTCCCGCCGACGTAGGCCCGCACCCCGGAGCCGCGCGTCGCCTGTTCGAGCGACGTGCGCAGGCGCTCCACGAGCGCCGAGGTGCGGGCGGAGTCGGGGGCGGTGGTCGGCGTGATCTCGTAGATCACCGCCGTGGTGCGGTCGAGGTGGTTCGGGACCGGGCCCACCGAGTACTCGATGCCCGCGACGGTGCCCGAGGGCTGCAGGGCGCCCACCGCCCGGCTGACCGGCGCGAGGGTCGCCACCGCGTCGGCGAAGGGCTCGCCGTTCGCCAGCGCCACCGCGACGACGAGCGGGCCGTTCACCCCCGGCCCGAATGCGTGGGTCATCTGCTCGAACGCCACCCGCTGCGAGAGACTCCGAGGGAGCGAGCCATCGTCGGGCATGCCGAACTCGATGCGGAGGAAGGGCGCCGCGATCACGACGATCGCGATCGTGCCGAGGACGAGGGCCGTCCACCGACGGGCGGACATACCGGCGGCGAACCGACCCCAGAACGTGCGCTCGGCCGGAACGTCGCGCTCCCGCCCGAAGAACGGGATGCGCACGGTGTCGATCCGGTACCCGACGAACCCGAGGAGCGCCGGGAGGAACGTGAGAGCGGCCAGGACAGTGGTCGCCACGCCGACGGCGGCGCCGATCCCCATCACCTGCACCAGCGGGATCGGGACGATCACCAGCCCGAGCATGGCGATGCACACCGTGAGCCCGGCGAAGAGCGTCGCCCGACCCGAGGTGCCCAACGCCCGGGGGATCGCCTCCTCCGGGGAGAGGCCCTCTCGGAGGAACTGCCGGAAGCGGGTGACGATCAGCAGCGAATAGTCGAGTCCCACCCCGAGGCTGATCATCAGCGTCACCGGCGGCACGGCCGACGACACGGTGGTCACCTTCGCCAGGAGGAAGACCAGTCCGCTGGCGGTCCCGGCCCCGAAGAGGGCGGTCGCGATCGGGAGCGCCATCCCGAAGACCGAGCCGAAGGCCAGCAGCAAGAGCACGGCCCCGAGTCCCAGTCCCACCTCGTCGGCGTGGTTCGCCCACCACGACACCGGCTGGTTCCAGGTGTCGGCGATCGGGCCCCCGACCGAGACGGTCAACCCGGTGGGGCGGGCACCGGCGATCGCCCGCACCAGGTGGGCGTAGGGATTGGCGTAGGTGGTGGCCGGCGCGTCGGCGTTCACCGGGTAGTGCTGCATCAGCGCCGGCAGGCTCCGGTCGAAAGTGACGGTGGTGTACGCCACACGACCGTCGGCCGACACCGAGGGAGGGAGCGCGCCCGGGCTGATCGCCGTCGACCCGGCGAGCGCCGCGCGGACCTCGGCCGCGGTCGCGACCGGATCGGGTGCACTCGCGACGTGGGGCACCTTCGCCAGCGCCGCCGTGACCGCCGCCACCGCATCGGACGACTCGTCGACCGTGTGCCCCCGCGGCGCCGCGAACACCACCGTCGTGGTGGCGGCGTTCTGCGAGCCGAAGCGGGCGTCGAGCAGGTCGTACGCCCGTTGCGACCCGGAGTTCGGGATCGAGAACGCGTCGGAGAGGGCATGGCGCGCTTGGGCACCGACCGCGCCGGTGACCACCAGCACCACCAGCCACACCGCCGCGACGACCCGGCGGTGTCGAACCACCCCGGAGCCCAGCCGCTCCAGGAACCCGCGTCGCTCATCGCTCACCGCGTCGATCGTACCGACGCGCTCCTCCCGCGTGTCCCACCCCCACCCCATGCTCAAGGCTGTCGAACCGCATCCGGCCACGCGAGAGGAACCTCATGGCCATCACCGCACTCACCGACGTCGCCGTCGGCGCCCCCATCACCCGGGGCGCCCTGTCGCTCGTCCCCGTCTACCTCCCCGGATCCCCGGCGGCACCGGTGGAGCCGTCGAGCGAGGGGGTCACGATCTCCGAGGCACCCGACGCCGTCGTCCCCACCATCACCATCATCAATCCCGGCGCGCTCCCCGTTCTCTTCGTCGAGGGCGAGACCGTGCGCGGCGGCCAACAGGACCGCAGCCTCGACGTGAGCGTCCTGGTCCCCGCCGCCACCGAACTGGCCTGCCCGGTGAGCTGCGTGGAGCGGGGTCGCTGGGGCGGGACGCGCGACTTCGACCGCTCCCGGACCTACGCCCCGCGTCGGGTCCGTCGGGTCAAGACCGCCACGGTCGGATGGAACCTCGAGGCCTCGGGGGCGAAGCGCTCCGACCAGGGTCGGGTGTGGGAGACCGTCGACGCCGAGCTCGGCCGGCTCCGGATCGATGCCCCCACCAGCGCCCTGCGCGAGCTCGACGCCCACCTCGAGCGTGACGACCTGCACGGCGTGATCGCCTCGCTCGTGCGTCCGGGGCCGTTGCCCGGCCAACGGGGCATCGTCGTCGCACACGGACACCGGATCGTGGCCGCCGACGTCTTCGCCAGCGAGGACGTACTGGCGCAGCACTGGGAGGCGCTGGTCCGGGGCTACGCGCTCGACGCCCCCAGCCGGTCCGACGGCCTCACCGGTCACCCGTCGCTCGACCACGCGGTCCGGTTCCTGCGCGGGTTCGCCGCCGCCACCTCCCGTACGTCCGACGGCGTCGGCCTCGGCACCGAGCACCACGTCGAGAGCCGGTACCTGGTCGGGCAGGCCCTCGTGTGGGACGATGCCGTGGTGCACGCCAGCGCCTTCGCGCTCGCCGGCTGACCGACGCGATGCCCGCGAACGCGCCGGTCCCCTCGAACGCGTCGCTTCCCACCGACTCGACGGTCGCGGGACGCGCCATCGGCGCGTTCGTGGGAGCCGCGGTGGGCGACGCCCTCGGAGCACCGTTCGAGTTCCGGCCGCCCGGCACCTTCCGCCGCACGTTCCCGGAGCCCGTGCTCACCGCGCCCGGCGAGATGACCGGGGGCGGGCCCTGGCTGCCCGGCGAGTTCACCGACGACACCCAGATGGCGGTGGCACTCGGCGAGTCGCTGTGCCAACGGGGCGGACTCGACTCCAACGACGTCTGGGCCCGTTGGCGGTCCTGGGCCATCGACGCCCAAGACGTCGGCGTGCTCACCCGCCGGGCGCTGGAGGAGCCCGGGCCGGCCGGGGCGGCCCAAATCGCCCACGACGACTCCGGGGGGATGTCGGCCGGCAACGGGACGATCATGCGCAACGTCCCCGTCGCTCTGTTCACCCTGCGCGAGCCGCTCGCGGCCGCCGCAGACCTCGCCGTCCGCCAGGCCGCGCTCACGCACCACGACCGGGTCACCCACGAGGGTGCGGTGCTGCACACCGTGATGGTCCGCGCCGCGGTCCGCGGCGACGATCCCCTCGCCGCCCTGGCCGCGTCGCTCGCCACCGCCGACCTTGTCGACGACCCGCGGTGGCGCGTGCTGCTCGGACCCTCCTGGCACCCCGACGACGCCGAGCACGGCAACGGCACCGTCTGGACGTGCCTCGCCCAGGCGGTGTGGGCGGTGCGCCACGCCGACTCGTTCGAACGCGCGGTGGTCGATGCCGTCGACCTCGGCGACGACGCCGACACCGTGGCCTGCGTGGCCGGCGCCATCGCCGGTGCCCGCTTCGGCATCCAGGGAATCCCGAGCCGCTGGACGATGCACCTCAACGGCCGGATCGGCACCGCCGACGGTCCGGCCCACCTCGACACCGCCGGACTCCAGGACCTGGCCCGTCGGCTCATCGGCCGCGGCACCAACCGAGAGCGCAGCACCTCTCGTGCGGGGAGCGCTCGATCCGTGGCGGAATAGCACCGCAGCCCAGCAGGTTGGCATTTGGACCGGGTCGTCGATCCGATCTCTCGTCACCCTTCCTGGAGGCCCGATGTCCACCGCCAAGATCGCCCTCGCGAAGCGGCTCTTCTACCTCGCTGCCTTCATCTCCTTGGCCCTGTCCGTGACCCTCTTCTTCGTGCTTGGCAAGGAGCGGACCGGAATCTTCGTCGGGCTCTGGGTCCCGTCGATCCTGTCCTTCGGCAATCTCGTGCTCAACGGAGAGCAGGCGTCATGAGCAACACGGTGCTCGCGATCATCGGTGCACTGGTGTCCATGCTCACCATGGTCGGCTTCTCCGTGATCCAGTTCTCCAAGATGGACGCCCCTCGCACCCCGGCGTCGGTCCCCGACGACGAGCAGCCGAACGTCTGATCACACCCGACTGGCGAGCGGCTCTCGGCGTGCCCGGGCGCACACTCCCCCGAGGTCCGGCTACTTGATGTGCACGCCCGAGATGCTCCGGGCGATGACGAGCCGCTGGATCTCGGAGGTGCCTTCGAAGATCGTGTAGATCTTCGAGTCCCGGTGCCACCGCTCCACCGGGTATTCGCGCACGTATCCGTAGCCACCGAGGATCTGGATCGCTTCCTCGGTGACCTTCACCGCCACCTCTCCGGCCTTGAGCTTGCTCATCGATCCCTCGCCGTGCAGGAACGGCGTGCGGGTGGATCCCATCCAGCAGGCCCGCCACACCAGCAGCCGGGCGGCATCGATCTCGGTCTTCATGTCGGCGAGCTTGAAGGCGATGGACTGGTTCTCGATGATCGGCCGCCCGAACTGGACGCGCTCCTTGGCGTAGTCGAGGGCGTACTCGTACGCAGCGCGCGCGATGCCGATGGCCTGTGCCCCGACCAATGGGCGGCTCGCCTCGAACGTGGCCATGGCGGCCTGGGTCCGGTTCGACTTCCCCTCGCGGGCCCGGGCCAGTCGCTCGTCGAGCTTCTCCTTGCCCCCGAGCAGGCACGATCCCGGCAGACGGACGTCGTCAAGGACGACCTCGGCGGTGTGGCTGGCCCGGATGCCCATCTTCTTGAACTTCTGGCCCATCCGCAGGCCCGGCGTGTTGGGCGGGATCACGAACGAAGCGTGGCCGCGCGCCTTGAGCTCGGGATCCACCGCGGCGACGATCACGTGGATGGCGGCGATCCCGCCGTTGGTGATCCAGGTCTTGGTGCCGTTGAGCACCCACTCATCGGTGGCGGCGTCGTAGACCGCGCGGGTGCGCAGCGACGACACGTCGGAGCCGGCGTCGGGCTCACTCACCCCGAAGGCGCCGAGCTGGACCTTGTCGGGGGTGCCGAAGCACTGCGGCACCCACTCCGCCTGCTGCTCGGGCGTGCCGTTGGACATGATCCCCGACACCGCCAGCGTGGTGCCGAGGAGCGCCATCGCAATGCCGGCGTCGCCCCAGCACAACTCCTCGCAGGTGATGGCCATGGAGAGACCGGTCGGGTCGGCGAAGACGTTGGCGAAGAAGCCGAGGTCGTAGAGGCCGATCTTGGCGGCCTGCTCGATGATCGGCCAAGGCGTCTCCTCGCGCTCGTCCCACTCCTCGGCCGCCGGCCGCATGACGTCGGCGGCGAAGCCGTGCAGCCATTCCTGGAGTTGGAGCTGGTCGTCGTTCAGAGCAAGGGAGAAGTCGGCCATGGTTCGCCTCCGTGGAGCGCGCGGGCCGTACGGGCCCGCCCAGATCGGGATCTGCACAGGTTACCCGCTGGTAATAACCCGCCGGCCAATCGGGCCGCGGCGCCGGGTTCGGCCCGACCTCAGGGGTGCGTGGTGGTGGTCGTCGACGACGACGTGGTGGTCGGGGCCGGGGCGACCTGAGCCTGGACGGTGATGGTCCGCTGGGTGGCGGGCCCCGAGCTGGGGTTGGCCGTGATCGTGTAACTGTGCGAACCACTGCACGCGAACGGCACCTGCGCAGTGCCGTTGGCACCGAAGTCGCCGTACTTCACCGGCCCGTCGATGCTCACCGACACCCCGAGGGCGTTGGTCGTGGACCAGGCGAGCGTGAGCTGGACCGTGGCCGCGTTGTTGGGGCAGACCGCCGGATTGGGAGTGGCGTTGTAGGCGGTGATCTGCGCCGAGTTGACGGTCGTGGTCGGCGGCGTGGTGGAGGTGGTCGTCACCTTCGTGGTGCTCGTGGTCGACGACGACGTGGAGGTGGAGGCCACGCTCGGTTGCTTCGAACCCCCGTCGTTGCCACCCGACACGACGAGCGCGACGATCACGCCCACGAGGATCACCGCGACCGCCGCGATCACGCCGAGGACGATCTTGCGGCGGTCGTCGCCCGAGGCGCCGCCGCGCGGCGCCACCGCGCCGGGGCCACCCGGGCCACCCGGGCCACCGGGTCCGCTCGGACCACCGGGCCCACCGGAGCCACCCGGGCCTCCCGCCGGCGGCACCGGCGGCACCGCCATGGTCGGGTCGAAGGCGCCGGGGAGTGCCGCCGACACCGTCGTGGCGTCGGACGGCTGCGGCGCCCCGCGCCGACCCGGCTCGGGCGGCAGCGGGGTCGTCGGGTCGACGGGTCCACCGGTCATGGTCACTCCTCGGGAGGCTCGGACGACGCCCGACGCTACCGGTCGAACCGTCGGGCGCCGCCCAGGACGGCCCGGGTTCGGCCACCCGAGCGCCGTCGTCCATACTGAGGCCACCATGACCCCGGCCCGCTCGAACGACCACGACGACGCCACCCGATACGCCCGCAGCGCCGGTGAGGTGCTCCTCGCCCTGCGTCGAGACGAGTACCACGCCCCCTGGGCCCTGGGCGACGCCGGTGACCACACCGCCAACGAGCACCTGCTCGGGCTGATCGCTGCGGACCACCCCGATGACCGCGTGCTCTCGGAGGAGTCGGCCGACGACCCGCGCCGGCTCGACGCCGACCGGGTCTGGATCATCGACCCGCTCGACGGAACCCGCGAGTTCTCGGATCCCCCGCGCACCGACTGGGCGGTCCACGTGGCCCTCTGGGAGCGCGGCCAGGGGATCACCGCCGCGGCGGTCGCGCTCCCAGCTCTCGACCTCGTGCTGGCCAGCGCGCCGCCAGCCGAGGTCCCGCCGCTCGACGACCGTCGGCTGCGGGTCGTGGTGAGTCGGACCCGAGCCCCGGCCGTGGCACAGCGCGTCGCCCGTGCCCTCGACGCCGAACTCGTCGGTCTCGGCTCGGCCGGTGCCAAGGCGATGGCCGTCGTGCTCGGCCACGTCGACGCGTACGTGCACTCCGGCGGTCAGTACGAGTGGGATTCAGCGGCGCCGGTCGGCGTGGCGCGCGCGGCGGGCCTCTTCACCTCGCGCCTCGACGGGTCGCCGCTCGAGTACAACCGGCCCGACCCCTGGCTGCCCGACCTCGTGGTGTGTCGGCCGGAGATCGCCGACCAGGTCCTGGCGATCACCACCGCCTGAGGCTGACCCGGGCCACCCCGGCCCCGGGCACCGCCGTCCGATCATGAACAACATCAGCAACATCGACCACAACCATTGACACGGGGCAACACCCGTGACGGCTCGTCTGGCGAATCCGTGAGTCACCCGCCAGACTTGATGCCACCCTCCGGGGGGAAGGAACCACCATGAGCCTCACCGACCACATCTCGACCCGCACCTTCAAGGCAACCCGCTGCCGGCGTTGCAGCATCGTCATCGGGTTCGGCGACACCTGCGACTGGTGTCAGCAGCGCCCGACCGGGCACGTCGACCAGCCCGGTGACTACATGGGTCGTCACCACTCCGAATGGATCGGCACCGTGCAGGTGCTCACCCAAGAGGATGACGTCTACGCGCTCGAACAGCTCCTCGTGCACCTCGTGGCCACGGCCCGGGCCGAGGCCGAGTCCACCGGCAACAACGGCCACCGGTGGTACGAGGACCAACTGACCGCGCTGGGAGAGTCCACCACCCCGAATCGGCCTAGCCGGTCCATGAACGCCGCCTGACGCAAGTCAGCCGCGGGCGGCTTCGAGCAGCGCCAGCACCCGCTTCCGGTCCACCTTGCCGGTGTCACCCATCGGGTAACCGTCGTCGGGGACCACGCACCACACGGTCGGGACCTTGTACGAACTGAGGTCCTTCGCGCACGCCGCGCGCAAGGCGCCGGCGTCGAGGGCGGACCCGGAGCGCAGCGCGACGACCGCGCCGATCACCTGGTCGCGTGCAGGGTCGGGGAGTCCGAGCACCGCCACGTGCATGACCCCGTCGAGCCCACCCAGCACGCGCTCGACCTCGGCCGGCGCGACGTTGAAGCCGGCGGTCTTGATCATGTCGCCACCGCGCCCGTGGAAGAACAGCCGGTCATCACGCCACGAGCAGAGGTCTCCGGTGTGGTACCAGCCGTCCGCGTCGAAGGTGGCGGCCCGTTCGCGCTTGTGGAACCCGAGCATCAGACAGTCGCCGCGCACGAGCAACTCACCGATCTCACCCGACAGCACGTCGCTCCCGGAGTCGCGGTCGACGATCCGGTGCTCCATGCCGTCCATCGGTGAGGCGAACGAACCCCGCAGGTGCTCGGGGAGGATGGCGTCGGCGTCGTACGACATGGTGTGGGGCCCGCAGGTCTCGGTCATCCCGAGGCTCTGCTCGCGCTGGTCCACGGCGAGCCCGGCGAACGCGGGCCCCCGGAGCAACGCTGGTCCGATCCGGAGACGATGCAGATCGCGCCCTGGAAAGCTCGGATGGGCCACCATGGTCTCGGCCGCCTGGGCGAACGAGTAGACCGCCGTGGCGCCTTCCTGCTCCATCAGATCGAGAGCCCGTCCGGCGTCGAACCGGAGGTCGGTCACCAGCGGGATCCCGAGCGTCGCGCACGACAGCAGTCCGACGCACACGCCCCCGATCCAGAAGAACGGCATCGGCGCGTAGACCACGTCGTCAGTGGTGAACGCGCGGCGCACCGCGAGCTTGTGGGCTTGACGGAGCAGCGCGCCCTGGGCGTGCACGACGGCCTTGGGCTCGGCGGTGGTCCCCGAGGTGTAGACGGTCACCACGGCGTCGGCCGCCGCGACGTCGGCCTCGACCGCCACGAGGAGCTCGGGCGGGACCGCGACGAGCGTCTCGGGGTCTTCGGCCCACACCGGACGCCCGGGACCCAGCCACCAGGCGCTCCGGAGGAACGGGTGGGTCTCGGTGGCCAGGGCCGACCCGGGGTCGCGGTCGGCCAGCGCCGGCACCGCCGCCTCGAGCAGCGCGGTCGCCCCCTCGCCGGCTTCCGCGCCGGTGATCGCCACGGCGGCGTCGGAGTGGCGGAGCACGTGCGCGAGCTCGGGGGCCTTGGCGAACGGATTGGCAAGGATCGCGTGCGCCCCGATCCGCCCGAGAGCGAGGAATGTGACGACCCAGTCGGCGCCGTTGGCCAGCACGATCGCGACCCGGGTGTTCTTGCCCACCCCCGCCGCCAGCAGCCGTCGGGCCAGCACCGCCGAGCGCTCCGCCGCCGCGGCGTAGGTGAGGCGGTCGGTCGGGGTCACGAGCAACGCGGCATCACGGCGGGCTGCGAAGCCGGCGAGGAGCTCGGGCACCGTCCGCGGCTCCATCTCAGATCGCCCCGTCGGTGCGCAAGACGGCGAGCGCGGCCGCGTCGAGGCCGAGCCAATCGCGGTAGACCTCGTCGTTGTGGGCGCCCAGGGCCGGTCCGGCCCAGCGGATCCCTGCGGGCGTGGCGGAGAGCCGCGGGAGCGGCGCCAGCATCCGCACCGGTCCGACGCCGTCGACGTCGACGTCGACGAAGTCGCCTCGGGCCACGACGTGGGGATCGGCCACCAGATCGTCGAGCGTGTTGACCGGCGCCACCGGGATGCGCACGCCGAGCAGGGTCGTGACCACCTCGTCGCGGTCGCGGGCGGCGATCCAGTCGGCCACGATCCCGTCGAGCTCGTCGGCGTGCTGCGACCGCACGGCGGCGCGGGCGAAGCGCGCCCGGCCTTCGTCGGTGTCGAGCCCGAGGAGCCCCAGCAGGCGCCCGACCTGGTTGTCGGTGGTCCCCGACACCACCAGCCACGCTCCGTCGCGGGTCCGGTAGACGTTGCGCGGCACGCCGTTGGGAACCCGGCTCCCCGTCCGTCGGGGCACGGGCTGGGTCGCGTCGTACCCCGTCGCCGACGACGTGAGCAGCTGGAGCACCGGCTCGTACATGCTCACGTCGACCTTCTGCCCCCGACCACCCCGCGCGTCGCGGTGGTAACACGCCGCCAGCGTGCCCACGACCCCGGCGATCGCGCTCAGCACGTCGCCGAGCGGCACCGACGGCAACATCGGCGGACCGTCGGCCTCACCGGTGAGGTTGGTGAGCCCACCGAACGCCTCGGCCAGCGACCCGTTGCCGTCGCGCCCCGCGTACGGGCCGGTGGAGCCGTAGCAGCTGACGGTCACCACCACCGCGTCGGGATTCACCGCCAGCAGCTCGTCGGGGGTCGCTCCCCAACGCTCGAGCGTGGCCCGGGGGAGGTTCTCCACCACCACGTCGGCGGCCCGCACCAGGTCGTGGAGCAACGCCCTTCCGGCCGGGGTGGCCGGGTCGCAGGTGATGGTGCGCTTGTTACGCGACACGGCCGCCCAGTTCATGGAGTGGCCTTCACGTACGTTCCCCAGGGAACGCATCGGATCCCCGCCGGGACGCCCGTCACGGGGCGGCGGCTCGAGCTTCACGACGTCGGCCCCGAGGTCGCCGAGCATCGTGGCGACCTGCGGCGCCGAGAAGAGGATCGCGAGGTCGAGCACACGCAGCCCGTCGAGGGCACGCACCTGACCCGACCCTTCCGTCACCACGAGGACCGGCCCCTACTTGAGGAGTTCGATCAGCAACTCGTAATACCGCTTCTCGCCGACGTTCTTGGCGGTCTCGATGCCACCCTTTTTCATCTCCACGATCGACGGGATCACGACGTCGGCCTCGAAGTAGTCCTTGACGTCGCCGCCGGTGTCGGGCTCGGGCACCGCCGCGATCCGGTCGCCGTCGAGGATCACCAGGATGTAGTCGTTGTCGTGGCGATGGATGGCCCCCGCCTCGCCCGGCGCGAGGTCCATCTCCCAGACCCGCACGTACTCGTTCTCGAACAGCACCTTGGTGCCCACGTCTCCGAGCTCACGCTCCGCCACGATCTCCCCCTCCATCGGCTTCCGATCCCGCCGACGGTAGAGGACCACCCCGATCCGGCACAACGTCGGCGCCGGGACCGGACGAACCGGACAGCGCTCCGACGCGCGGGTGGTGGCGCCGGAACCACCAGGCGGCCGCCGCACCGATCGGGAGCGGCAGCCAGAACGACACCAGCCGGAACAGGAGGGTCACCGCGACGGCCTGGCCGGCGTTCACGCCGGCCGCGACCAGCGTGGCGGTCAGACCCGCCTCGACGAAGCCCAGGCCGCCGGGCGTGATCGGGACCATGGACAGGACCGACGCCGCCACGAAGGCGAGCAGCACCGACCAGGGGTCGGGCCGGGCCCCGATCGAGTAGAGCGCCAGGAGCAGCACCAGGTACTCGAAGCCCCAGCGACCCACCGCGGCGCCCACGGCCTCGACCCAGCGGGTGCCCATCGTCCGACGGATCTCGTCGCGCTCGAGGAGCAGGCGGTCCCCCAGCCCGACCACGGCGGGTCGCCGGCGGCGGAACAGGTTGGCGGTGCGCTCCACCAACGCGCCGAGCGCCCGCACGGGTCGTCGGGTGGCGAGGAGCACCGTACCGAGCGCCGCCATCACCACGAAGACCGCGATCCCGACCCAGGCCGCCTGCACCAAGGACCGTGGGAGCACCGTCCCCGTCAGGACCCCGGGGATCACGAGCACCGGCAGGGCGACGAGCGCGGCCGTCACGAGCAACGACTGCACCGTCACCGCGGTCGCGGCGGTCGTCAGATCGAAACCCGCGTCGGCGAGCATGCGCGAGGTCATGGCCGCGCCGGTCGCCCCACCGCCAGGAGTGACCCGGTTGAACGCGTTGCCCGCGAGTTGCGACAGCACGACCGGGAGCCAGCGGTCGGTCCGCAGGGCGATCGCCTGGAGCCACCAGACGCAGGCGAAGCTGCAGACCTCGAGCACCACCACGAAGGGCAACGCGAGGGGGTTGAAGTCGTCGAGGCGGCGCCAGGCCGAGAAGACCTCCCCGAGGCTGGGCGCGAGCAGGTAGAGCGACACCGCGCACAGGATCAAGAAGACGACCCGCCCGACCGAGGAGCGCGGGCGGGGTGCCGCCGCGGCCCGGGCAGCCTGCCGCTCGAACTCCGCCAGAGCTGCCGGATCGGATCCAGGCACGGCGGAGCCACCCGGTGCGCGGGACCCACGGGCGCTCGGGGACGGACCGGAGGGAGGAGGAAGAGGAGGTGGAGGAGTGGCAGCCATCGCGCTGGGCGGACAGGCTAGCCAGACCACGTCGATCCGACGAGCGACCGACGAGCGGCTGCCGAGCGACCGACGAGCGACCGACGAACAACCAATGAGGAGGGGACGTGGACGTCCTGCGCACCGCCGACCAACGGTTCGAAGGACTGCCGGACTTCCCGTTCCGGCCCCACTACGTGGAGGTGCCCGACGGCGACGGCGGACGGTTGCGGGTCCACCACCTCGACGAGGGCCCTCGCAACGGACCGGTTGTCGTGCTGATGCACGGAGAACCGTCGTGGTGCTTCCTGTATCGGCACATGATCCCGGTGCTCACGGCTGCGGGCCTGCGCTGCCTCGCCCCCGACCTGGTGGGGTTCGGCCGCTCCGACAAGCCCAGCCGACCCGACGACTACACCTACGCCCGGCACGTCTCGTGGATGCAGGCCTGGCTCGACGAGGTCGGGGCGAGCGACCTCACCCTGGTGGGCCAGGACTGGGGTGGCCTGATCGGCCTGCGCCTCGTCGCGGCCGACCCCGGGCGGTTCTCCCGGGTCGTCGCCGCCAACACGTTCCTGCCCACGGGCACCGGTCGGGTGAGCGATGCCTTCCTCGACTGGCAGCGCTTCTCCCAGGAGGTGCCCGCCTTCCCGGCCGGTCGCATCGTCGACTCGGGGTGCACCACGGACCTGACCCCGGAGGTGGTCGCCGCGTACGACGCCCCGTTCCCCGAGGAGGCCATGAAGGCCGGTGCCCGCCGGTTCCCCCTCCTCGTGCCCACCCGGCCCGACGACCCGGAGGCCCCGGCCAACCAGGCTGCCTGGGAGGTGCTGGCCAGCTACGCCCGCCCGTTCCTCTGCGCCTTCTCCGACGCCGACCCGATCACGGCCGGGTCCGACCGGGCCCTGCGGGAGCGCATCCCGGGCTGCGCCGGGCAGCCTCACACCACCATCGTCGGGGGTGGCCACTTCCTCCAGGAGGACCGGGGGCCCGAGTTGGCCCGCATCGTGGCGGACTGGGTGCAGAGCCCCTGAGCGGAACCTAGGCTGGTAGTCATGGAAGAACTCGCCTACGACGCCTTCGACGCCGACAACCATTACTACGAGGCCCTCGACGCCTTCACTCGGCACCTCGACCCGACCTTGGGGCCGCGCTGCGTCCAGTGGTGCGAAATCGGCGGCCGCCGTTACCAGGTCGTGGGCGGGCGAGTGAACCGCGCCGTGGTCAACCCCACCTTCGACCCGATCTCGAAGGCGGGCGCGATGCACGACTTCTTCCGCGGTAACCCCGACGGCAAGAGCCCCCTCGAGTTCCTCCGCGAGCGCGAGCCGATCCGTCCGGAGTACCGCGACCACGACGCCCGCCTCGCGGTGATGGACGCCCAGGGCCTCGAGCGCGTGTGGATGTTCCCCACCCTCGGCGTGCTCTACGAAGAGGCGCTCAAGCGCGACCCCGAGGCCGTCACCTTGTCGTTCACCGCGTTCAACCGGTGGCTCGACGAGGACTGGGGCTTCAACTACCAGAACCGCATCTTCGCCGCGCCGTACTTCTCCCTGTGCGACCCCGACTGGGCGGTGCGCGAACTGGAGTGGGCCCTCGGCCGTGACGCTCGCGTGATCGTCATGCGCCCGGCGGCGCCCACCACCGCGAGCGGGCAGGTCTCACCCACCGACCCGATGTTCGATCCGTTCTGGGCCCGGGTGGCCGAAGCCGGTATCACCGTGGTCGCGCACGCCGGCGACAGCGGGTACTCCTCGCAGGGCTACGTACGCGACGAGCGTTTCGCCGCCACGTTCGGTGGTGGTGGGCGACCGAGCGTGCGCATCTTCGCGATCGAGCGGGCGGCCTACGACTTCCTCATCACGCTCGTGCTCGACGACCTCTTCGGTCGGTTCCCCAACCTGCGCGTCGCGTCGGTCGAGAACGGCTCGGAGTTCCTCCCCGACCTCTTCCGCAAGTTGCGGTCGACCGCCAAGAAGATGCCCGGGATGTTCCGCGAGGACCCGGTGGAAACGTTCCGTCGTCACGTCTGGATGAACCCGTTCTGGGAGGACGATGTCCAAGAGGTCGTCGACCTCATGGGCGCCGACCGGGTGATCTTCGGCTCGGACTGGCCCCACATCGAGGGGATGCCCCAGCCGCTCGACTACGTCAAGGAGCTCAAGGAGTTCTCTGACGCCGACCAGCAGCTGATCCTGCGCGACAACGCCCGCGAACTCACCCTGCGCCGCCCCGCCTGAACCTGGGGGCCCGAGGATCCCCCGACCTCGGGAACGCAACATTGCGAACAGGTGAACGATCCCTGACCGGCAAGACACCAGACCCGACCTGGCCCTACGCTCCACTCC
>JBAXBB010000070.1:0-16021 GCA_037142235.1 Actinomycetes bacterium | reverse complement strand
CACCGTGCACAAGGAGACCCGCTAGGCGGGTCTCCCCGGGATGGTGGGACCCGCTCGGCGGGTCTCCCGGGGTGGTCCTCGGAGATCTTTTCGATACCCGCGAGTAACCCTCTCGGAGGGGCAGAGTCTGACTATGGCTGACGAGGACGGCGCCGGAACGGCGGACGAGCTCTCGGCGCTGGTGCAGGCCGCCCAGAAGGGTGACCGGCAGGCGTTCGACGAGATCGTCCGGAGGACCTACGTCGACACCTACACCCTGGCGGTCCGGTTGACCGCCTCCGAAGAGGACGCGCGCGACGTGGTGCAAGAGGCCTACCTGCGAGCCTGGAAGGGCATCCGGAAGTTCCGGGGCGACGCCCAGTTCTCCACGTGGCTCTACCGGATCACGGCCAACGCCGCCTCCACGGCCACCACCCGTCGGCGGCGCCACCAGACGGTCCACCTCGACGACGTCGCCGACCCGGTCGAGACCGAGGTCGCAGTCCACCCCGAGCTGGCCACGGAGAACACCGAACTGCTGGCCCGCCTGGCCGCGGCGCTCGAGACGCTGCCCAACCGCCTGCGGACGGTGGTGCTCTTGAAGGACGTCTACGGCCTCTCCCACGAGGCCATCGCGGAAGATCTGGACATTTCGGTCACGGCGGCCAAGGTTCGCCTGCACCGGGGCCGGAAGCGGATGCGTGACCTGCTCCACGAGGAGGCGAGCCATGTCGACGTTGTGTGACGAGATCGCGGCCCTGCTGCCGGAGGCGGTCGATTCCGTCGAGCCGGTGTCTCTGCCGGTGCAGCGCCACGTGGAGTCGTGCCTGCGCTGCCAGGCCGAGTTGGCTCGCTACCGGCGGTTGCTGCGCGGCCTGCAGATGCTGCGGACCCAGTACTTCGAGCCGACCCCGGGGCTCTTGGCTTCCACCCTGGCCAATCTGACCTCGGCCGGGGAGCGCCGGGCGATCGCCTCGGTGCTCACGAAGCGCCGGATTGCCTACGCCGGTGCCGTGGCTGGGGCGTTGGCCGCCGCCGGCACCACCACTGCGGCGGTCCTGGTGGCCCGGGCCAAGCGCCGGTCGTTGATGATCTGAGGGTCCCCCGGCGCCCGGCCGGGAGACGGTCCGGCGGGCGCTGCTATCCTCGTCCCTCCGGCTCTCCGGTGCGGTTTCGACTGCTCCTGAGGTCCCGGCCCTCCAAAGGGCAGTAGCTCAACTGGTAGAGCACCGGTCTCCAAAACCGGTGGTTGGGGGTTCGAGTCCCTCCTGCCCTGCTCGTAGTGCCCCTGCCCACCCGATCCTGGAGACCGGCGCGGTGAACCGACAGACCAAACGCCTCATGGCGAAGCAGGGCGCGGACAAGCCGCGCACTCCGGACCGCCGCGCCCAGGCCGCGGCGGCGCCGGCCCGCGAAAAGATCGGACCGCGCCAGTACTTCGCCGAGGTCAAGGCCGAACTCAAAAAGGTCGCCTGGCCGAATCGCAAGGAAGTCGTCAACTCAACGATCGTCGTGCTGATCGCGATCGTGTTCATGACGACGTTGATCTTCGGACTCGACTACCTGTCGGGCAAGTTCGTGCTGTTCCTCTTCAACTGATCGACTGAGCCCATGACGCTGGATCACAACACTTTCGACGACGCCGCGGGCGCTCTCGACGCGGCCGATGACGCCACCACCGACGACGCCGCGGGCGCTCTCGACGCGGCCGATGACACCACCACCGACGACGCCGCGGACGCTCTCGACGACGCCGTCGTCGCGGTCGAACTCGATGCCTCCGCGGAGCTGTCTGACATCGTCGAGATCGAGACCGACGATGCCGATGAGCCCGTCGACCCGGCCGAACTGAGCCCCTTCGACCGTCCGGGGCGCTGGTACGTCGTGCACTCCTACGCCGGGTACGAGAACAAGGTCAAGACCAACCTGATGAACCGGGTGCGCGCGTACCACTCGGAGGATCAGATCTTCGAGCTCGTCATCCCGATGGAAGACGTCATCGAGTTCAAAGGCGGCCAGCGGCGCGTCGTCCAGAAGAAGATGTACCCGGGTTACGTGCTCGTGCGAATGGACCTCGACGACAACACCTGGGGGATCGTGCGCAACACCCCGGGTGTCACCGGGTTCGTCGGGCCGAGCGGCGCGAAGCCCACGCCCCTGTCGCGCAAGGAAGTCGAGGACATCCTCGGCGTGGCGAAGCTCGAGGGACCGGCCGCCGAGAAGAAGGTGCGGCCGCGCGTCGAGTTCGAAGAGGGTGAGCAGGTCCGGGTCACCACCGGCCCGTTCGCGGACTTCAACGGTGCGATCTCCGAGATCGACATCGACCGTTCCAAGCTCAAGGTCCTCGTCAACATCTTCGGTCGCGAGACCCCGGTCGAACTCGAGTTCGGCCAGGTCGCGAAGCTCTAGTCGGAATCGAGCGAGAGAACTCCCATGGCGAAGAAGAAGGTCGCAGCAATCGTCCGGATCCAGATCGAGGCAGGGGCGGCAACGCCCGCTCCCCCGGTCGGGACCGCACTTGGTCCGCACGGCATCCAGATCATGGACTTCTGCAAGGCGTACAACGCCGCGACGGAGAACCAGCGCGGGATGGTCATCCCCGCCGAGATCACCGTCTACGAGGACCGGTCGTTCACGTTCGTCACCAAGACGCCGCCGACCCCGTTCCTGATCCGGCAGGCGGCCGGTTTGGAGAAGGGCTCCGCGAACCCGCGTGCCGACAAGGTGGGGAGCATCACCCAGGACCAGCTTCGCCAGATCGCCGAGACGAAGATGCCCGACCTCAACGCCATCGACCTCGAGGGCGCCCTGGCGCAGGTCTCGGGCACGGCGCGGTCGATGGGGATCGACATCTCCGGCTGAGCAACCATTCCAACCCTGGCCTGATCGGGTCGGGGCCACCACCGCCCCGCGGACGACCTCGCCGCGGGTCACCGGACCTCTGAGGGAGGACCCCGTGTCCAAGCACGGCAAGAAGTACGACAACGCCGCCAAGACCTACGACCGTGAGCACCTCTACTCCGCGGCCGAGGCCTTGGCCCTGGTCAAGTCGATGGCCACCAAGAAGTTCGACGAGACCGTCGAGGTGGCGTTCCGGCTCGGGGTCGACCCCCGCAAGGCCGACCAGATGATCCGGGGCACCGTCTCGCTGCCCCACGGCACCGGCAAGACGGTGCGCGTGGCGGTCTTCGCGGCCGGCGACCAGGCCCGTGAGGCGGAGGCGGCCGGTGCCGACGTGGTCGGCTCCGACGACCTCGTGGCCCGGATCGAGGGCGGTTTCCTCGATTTCGACGTCACCATCGCCACCCCTGACCTCATGCCGCTCGTCGGCAAGCTCGGTCGTCAGCTGGGCCCCCGTGGCCTGATGCCCAACCCCAAGACGGGCACCGTCACGACCGACGTCGGCCGGACGGTCGAGGAGTACAAGGCCGGTCGGGTGGAGTACCGCACCGACCGCTATGGCAACGTCCACGTGCCGGTGGGCAAGGTCAGCTTCACCGACGCCCAGCTCGGCGAGAACTTCCAGGCCGTCCTCGACGAGATCTCCCGGGCCAAGCCGGCCTCGGCCAAGGGCCGTTACCTCCAAGGCGTGACCACGTCGTCCACGATGGGCCCCGGGGTCAAGATCGACCCGGCCGCTCGCGTCGACGAGGCGGGCAAGGCCACCACCGACTAGCATCTCGTCTCCACGTTCGACACTTCGCCGCCGAAGACCTCCGGTCCCCGCTTGCGGGGGTAATGGGAAGGGGAGACCCGACCCGCCGGACGAGGCCGTGCTCGCCGGAACCCCGCGGCCGCCCACCAGGGCGTGTCGCCGGGTCGGTGGGTCGCCTCGGTCCGAGGCTCGTACCCGCCCGACCCCGATGTACCGGAGCACCCATGGCCCGTCCCGAGAAAGTCGCCGTCGTCGACGAGATTCGAGTGAAGCTCGACGAGTCCGACGCGGCCATCCTCACCGAGTACCGAGGTTTGACGGTCACCGAGCTGGCCACCCTGCGGGGTACCCTGCGCCCGGCCGGGACCGAGTACAAGGTCTTCAAGAACACCCTGGCCCGCCGAGCCGCCGACGAGGCCGGGCTCTCCGAGCTCACGCCCCTCCTCGAGGGTCCCACGGCCATCGCCTTCGTCACCGGCGATGCCGTCACCGCCGCCAAAGTCCTGCGGGACTTCGGGCGGACGGTCCCGACGCTGGTGGTCAAGGGAGGCCTGCTCGGCCGTCGCCTCCTGACCGCTGCCGAGGTCGAGGCCCTCGCCGACATCGAGCCCCGTGAGGTCCTGCTCGCCCGCCTGGCGGGTGGTTTCCAGGCTCCGCTGACCAAGGCCGCTGGCCTCTTCCAGGCCTTCACCCGCAACTTCGCCTACGGCCTGAAGGCCTACGTGGACCAGCGGGTGGCGGGCGGCGAGGCCCCGGCTCCCGAGGCTCTTGCTGCCGAAGCCCCCGAGGCCGAAGTCGCGGAGGCCCCTGAGGTTCCTGTGGCGCAGTCCCCGGAGGCCCCTGAGGCTGAATAGGCCCCATCCGATCGAAGTCCCCAGTCCCGAAACGAACACCGGAGAAGAGACAGACATGGCATCCATGAGCACCAGCGACCTGCTCGACGTCTTCAAGAACATGACCGTCCTCGAGCTCAACGAGTTCCTCAAGGCCTTCGAGGAGGAGTTCGGTGTGACCGCAGCGGCCCCGGCCGCCATCGCGGTGGCGGCTCCGGCGGCCGGTGGCGGCGACGCCGGCGCCGCCGAGGAGCAAGACGAGTTCGACGTGATCCTGGTCGCAGCTGGCGAGAAGAAGATCAACGTCATCAAGGAAGTCCGAGCCCTGACCAGCCTGGGCCTCAAGGAGGCCAAGGACCTCGTGGACGGTGCCCCCAAGCCCGTGCTCGAGAAGGTCTCCAAGGAGGACGCCGCGAAGGCCAAGGCCCAGCTCGAGGAGGCCGGGGCGACCGTCGAGGTCAAGTAGTCCCTCGGTCCTTGACCTCAGCAGCGCACACCCGTATCCTGAGACCGGTTTCCAGGCCCCATGGGCCTGGAGGGACGCGGCGTGTCCGCTTGTCGGGAAGGCAGGGAGTCGGCTATGATCCGACGAGCCGTGTCTGCCCTTTCTCGCCACTGCTGAGTCTCCTGGCCCTGGTCCGCGCGCGCTTTACCGCCTGAGGAGTCCCTGTGCCCCGTCTCGCGTCCCGCGAACGTCTGTCCTTTTCTAGCCTTCCCGAGGTCCTCGAACTTCCTGACCTGATCGCGATCCAGCGCGATTCGTTCCAGTGGTTCATCGACGAGGGGATTGCGGAGGTCCTCTCCGACATCTCCCCGATCGAGGACTTCACCGGCACGCTCAAGCTCGAACTCTCGGACCACGTCTTCGACCCGCCGAAGCACTCCGAAGACGAGTGCCGTCAGCGAGACATGACCTACGCCCGTCCGCTGTTCGTGACCGCACGGTTCATGAACGCGACCACGGGTGAGATCAAGGAGCAGACGGTCTTCATGGGCGACTTCCCCATGATGACCGCCCGCGGGACCTTCATCATCAACGGCACCGAGCGCATCGTCGTCTCGCAGCTCGTGCGCTCTCCGGGCGTCTACTTCGGGATCACCCCCGACAAGACCCAGCCCGAGAAGGACGTCGTCGACGCCAAGGTGATCCCTGGCCGCGGGGCGTGGCTCGAGTTCGAGGTTGACAAGAAGGACATCTGCTACGTCCGCATCGACCGGAAGCGCAAGCAGCCGATCACGATCCTGTTGCGGGCCCTCGGCTTCGGAGAGTCCGACGAGGAGTTGCTCAGCCTGGTCCTTGACCCGCAGGGCAACCCCTACGAGTCCATGCGCAACACGCTCGAGAAGGACAACACCACCACTGCCGACGAGGCGTTCATCGATATCTACCGGAAGTTGCGGCCGGGTGAGCCCCCGACTCCCGACTCCGCCCGCCAGTTGCTCGAGAACCTTTTCTTCAACCCCAAGCGCTACGACATGGCGAAGGTGGGGCGGCACAAGGTCTCGAAGAAGCTCCGCGACGAATACGCGAAGTTGCCGTTGCGGCGCCTCGAGCTGACCGTCCCCAACGCCGACCCCGAGGCCGGCCCGCTCGACTTCCAGCTCAGCCGGGCCGACATCCTCTCGGCGGTCTCCTACCTGATCAAGCTCCACAACAACGACCCCGACTACTACCGCGACGACATCGACCACTTCGGCAACCGTCGGGTGCGTTCGGTGGGCGAGCTGATTCAGAACCAGGTCCGGGTGGGGCTCTCGCGCATGGAACGCGTCGTGCGCGAGCGCATGACGACCCAGGACGTGGAAGCGATCACCCCGCAGACCCTGATCAACATTCGCCCGGTCGTGGCGGCGATCAAGGAATTCTTCGGCTCCAGCCAGCTGAGTCAGTTCATGGACCAGACCAACCCGCTCGCCGGTCTGACGCACAAGCGGCGCCTGTCGGCCCTCGGCCCAGGTGGGCTCTCGCGTGAACGAGCGGGCTTCGAGGTCCGTGACGTCCACCCGAGCCACTACGGCCGTATGTGCCCGATCGAGACGCCCGAAGGTCCGAACATCGGCCTGATCGGATACCTCGCGTCGTTCGCCCGTATCAACCGGTTCGGGTTCATCGAGACGCCCTACCGCAAGGTCATCAACGGCCGGGCCACCGAGCAGATCGACTACCTCGCCGCCGACGACGAGGACCGCTTCGTCATCGCTCAGGCCAACGCCCAGCTCGACGCCCAGGGCAAGTTCGTGGGCGACAAGGTGCTGGTCCGGACCCGTGGCGGTGAGGTCGAGTTCGTCGACGCCGGTGCGGTCGACTACATGGACGTTTCGCCGAAGCAGATCATCTCGGTCGCCACGGCGCTCATCCCGTTCCTCGAGCACGACGATGCCAACCGTGCCCTCATGGGCGCCAACATGCAGCGCCAGGCGGTCCCGCTCCTGCGTTCGACCGCGCCGTTCATCGGCACCGGAGTCGAGGCCCGTGCGGCCCGCGATGCCGGCGACCTGATCATCGCCCAGGGCGACGGCGCCATCGTCGATCTCGACGGCACCTCGATCACGGTCGAGTACACGACCGGCCCGAAGAAGAAGGTCGTCCATCGGGTCGACAAGTTCCGGCGGTCCAACCAGGGCACCTGCATCAACCAGAAGCCCCTGGTCAAGATCGGGGACGCGGTCACCGAGGGCGACGTGCTCGCCGACGGGCCGTCCACGAGCGAGGGCGAGTTGGCGCTCGGCAAGAACCTCCTCGTGGCTTTCATGCCATGGAAGGGCCACAACTTCGAGGACGCCATCGTCATCTCGGAACGCCTGGTCAAGGACGACGTCCTCACCTCGATCCACATCGAGGAGCACGAGATCGACGCCCGCGACACCAAGTTGGGCGCCGAGGAGATCACCCGCGACATCCCCAACCTCTCCGAGGACATCCTCAAGGACCTCGACGAGCGCGGCATCATCCGCATCGGTGCTGAGGTCGGGCCCGGCGACATCCTGGTGGGCAAGGTCACGCCGAAGGGCGAAACCGAGCTCACCCCGGAGGAGCGCCTCTTGCGCGCCATCTTCGGCGAGAAGGCCCGCGAGGTCCGCGACACATCGCTGAAAGTGCCCCACGGCGAGACCGGCAAGGTCATCGACGTCCGGGTCTTCACCCGCGACGAAGGCCACGAGCTCCCGCCGGGCGTCAACCAGTTGGTGCGGGTCTACGTGGCGCAGAAGCGCAAGATCAGCGAGGGCGACAAGCTCGCCGGTCGTCACGGCAACAAGGGGGTCATCTCCAAGATCCTCCCGGTCGAGGACATGCCCTACCTCGCCGATGGCACGCCGGTCGACATCGTGCTCAACCCGCTCGGCGTCCCGTCCCGGATGAACGTGGGTCAGGTGCTCGAAGCCCACCTCGGCTACGCCGCCATGCACGGCTGGGACGACAAGACCCGTCCCGCGCTCGAAGACCGCAAGACCCGTCCGTCGGCCGAGCCCGCCGTGTGGGTCTCCACCCCGGTTTTCGACGGCGCCCACTGGGATGAGGTCGAGGCCTCGGGTGAGCAGGGGACCATCGAGGGCATCTTCGAGCGGATGAACGCCGACGGAGAGGGCGACCGCCGACTGGTCGGCACCGACGGCAAGGCCCAACTCTTCGACGGCCGCACCGGTGAGCCCTACGACAACCCCGTGACCGTCGGGTACGTCTACATCTTGAAGCTCTCCCACCTGGTCGACGACAAGATCCATGCTCGTTCGACCGGCCCGTACTCGATGATCACGCAGCAGCCGCTGGGCGGCAAGGCGCAGTTCGGCGGTCAGCGGTTCGGCGAGATGGAGGTGTGGGCGCTCGAGGCCTACGGCGCGGCCTACGCGCTCCAGGAGATCCTCACCATCAAGTCCGACGACGTGTTGGGTCGGGTGAAGGTCTACGAGGCCATCGTGAAGGGTGAAAACATCTCCGAGCCGGGCATTCCCGAGAGCTTCAAGGTGCTCATCAAGGAGATGCAGGCGCTCTGCCTCAACGTCAAGGTGATGAACGAGGCTGGCGAAGAGGTCGAGATTCGCGAGCTCGACGAGGATGCGTTCCGTACGACCGAGTCGCTCGGCATCGACCTCTCCCGGCCCGAACGCGGGACCGACGAAGAGGACGCCGCGCGCGAAGCCGGCCGGATCTGATCCGACCACCCAAGACCCGACCCACGCAGACGACGAGACGATCGAAGCGAGGCACGCAGTGCACGACGTGAACGAGTCCGCCCGGATGACGATCTCGCTCGCCACGGCCGACCAGATCCGCAACTGGTCCAACGGCGAGGTCAAGAAGCCCGAGACGATCAACTACCGCACGCTCAAGCCGGAGAAGGACGGGCTCTTCTGCGAGAAGATCTTTGGTCCGACCAAGGACTGGGAGTGCTACTGCGGCAAGTACAAGCGCGTCCGTTTCAAGGGCATCGTCTGCGAGCGTTGCGGGGTCGAGGTCACGCGCTCGAAGGTCCGTCGTGAGCGCATGGGTCACATCGAGTTGGCGGCACCCGTCACGCACATCTGGTACTTCAAGGGTGTCCCGAGTCGTCTCGGCTACTTGCTCGACATCGCGCCGAAGTCGCTCGAGAAGGTCATCTACTTCGCTTCGCACCTGATCACCTGGGTCGACGTCGAGAAGAAGCACGCCGACCTGCCCGAGCTCGAGGCGGAGATCCGCGCCGAGCAGGCCGACATCGAGAAGCGCCGTGAACTCGAGTTCCGCACCCGCGACGAGGAGTACGAGGGCGAGCTCAAGGAGATCGAGGAGCGCGGCGGCAAGAAGGTCGACCTCGAGCGGGCCGAGAAGGGTCGCAATCGCGACTTCGAGGAGATCCGCGCTCGCTTCGACGCCGAGCGTGACTTCATCCAGGCGGTCTGGGACACCTTCCGCACCATGGCGCCCAAGCATCTGATCGAGGACGAGCGCGTCTGGCGCGAGGTCGTCGAGCGTTACCAGGAGTACTTCGCCGGCAACATGGGCGCCGAGGCCGTGAAGGACCTCATCGCCCGGCTTGGCATGCCCGAGGAGGAGGTGTTCCTCAAGGAGGTCATCGCCACCGCCAAGGGTCAGCGCAAGGCCAAGGCCATCAAGCGCCTCAAGGTCATCTCGGCCTTCAACAAGGTGGGGGAAGACGGCCGTCCCGTGAACTCGCCGATGGGCATGGTCCTCGACGCGGTGCCGGTGATCCCGCCGGACCTCCGTCCGATGGTGCAGCTCGACGGTGGACGCTTCGCGACCTCCGACCTCAACGACCTCTACCGCCGCGTCATCAACCGCAACAACCGGCTCAAGCGCCTCCTCGACCTCGGTGCACCCGAGATCATCGTGAACAACGAGAAGCGCATGCTGCAAGAGGCCGTCGACGCGCTGTTCGACAACGGCCGCCGCGGTCGTCCGGTGACCGGTCCGGGCAACCGCGCGCTCAAGTCGCTGTCCGACATGCTCAAGGGCAAGCAGGGTCGGTTCCGTCAGAACCTGCTCGGCAAGCGCGTCGACTACTCGGGCCGTTCGGTGATCGTCGTGGGTCCGCAGCTCAAGCTCCAGCAGTGCGGTCTTCCCAAGCAGATGGCCCTCGAGCTGTTCAAGCCGTTCGTGATGAAGCGGCTCGTCGACCTCGAGTACGCGCAGAACATCAAGTCGGCCAAGCGTATGGTCGAGCGGGCCCGGCCCCAGGTCTGGGACGTCCTCGAGGAGGTCATCCGGGAGCACCCGGTGTTCCTCAACCGGGCCCCAACGCTCCACCGTCTCGGCATCCAGGCGTTCGAGCCGGTGCTGGTCGAGGGCAAGGCCATCCAGATCCACCCGCTCGTCTGTGCGGCGTTCAACGCCGACTTCGACGGCGACCAGATGGCGGTCCACCTCCCGCTCTCTTCGGAGGCTCAGGCGGAAGCCCGGATCCTGATGCTCTCGGCGCACAACATCCTGTCGCCGGCCCACGGTCGTCCGATCGCGGTGCCGACCCAGGACATGATCATCGGCGTCTACTACCTCTCGGAGCAGGTCGACGGTGCCGACGGCGAAGGGCGCGCCTTCTCGTCGCTCGACGAGGCGCGTCTTGCGTTCGACCGTTGGTTGTCGGCCGGTGAGAACCGGGGTGCCGGCCTTTCGGTCCACGCTCGAATCAAGGTGCTCGTCCCCGCGGCCCGGTTTCCGGAGGAGCAGTTCCCGAGCCGTATGGCCTGGGACGACGACGCCGGGACGTGGAGCGTCGCGAACCCCGACTCGATCGTCATCAAGCGCTACCCCGCCGACGCGACCGGGGTCGAGAGAGTTCAGGTGGAGACCACGCTCGGACGCCTGCTCTTCAACGAGGCGCTCCCGAAGGGCTTCCCGTTCGTCGACCGCGTGCTCAAGAAGCGCGACATCACCGACGTCATCGGCAACCTCGTCGACGAGTACTCGCGTGCCGAGGTGGCCGAGAGCCTCGACAACCTCAAGGACCTGGGTTTCGACTTCGCCACCCGTTCGGGCCTGACGATCTCGATCTCCGACATCCGCACGCCCGTGGCGAAGAAGGCCCTCCTCGACAAGTTCGAGGCCGAGGCCGAGCGGGTCGAGCAGCAGTACGACCGCGGCATCATCACCGACGACGAGCGGCGCCAGAAGGAGATCGAGATCTGGACGGAAGCCACCGACCAGGTCCGTGACGCCATGCAGGACGAACTCCGGGCCACGAAGTTCAACCCCATCGAGATGATGGTGGGCTCGGGTGCCCGAGGCAACGTCATGCAGGTCCGCCAGATCGCCGGCATGCGCGGTCTCGTGGCGAACCCGCGTGGTGAGATCATCCCGCGCCCGATCAAGTCGAACTTCCGTGAGGGCCTTTCGGTCCTCGAGTACTTCATCTCCACCCACGGTGCCCGCAAGGGTCTCGCCGACACCGCCCTCCGGACCGCGGACTCCGGCTATCTGACGCGCCGTCTCGTCGACGTCGCCCAGGAGCTGATCGTGCGCGAGGAGGACTGTGGCAGCACCCGGGGGATCTGGGTCGAGGACATCGACCTCGACCCCGACCACCACCGAACCCTCGAGACGCGTCTCGCCGGGCGGTGCCTGGCCGAAGACGTCACTCTCGCCGACGGCACGGTGATGCCCCGCAACCTCGAGCTGCGCGAGGAGCACTCCGACGTGCTGGCGGCCGATCCGGGGGTCGAGCGGGCCCGGATGCGTTCGGTCCTCACCTGCGACTCCATCGAGGGGGTCTGCCAGCATTGCTACGGCACCATGCTGGCGACCGGCCTGCTCGTGGAGCGGGGCGAGGCGGTCGGCATCATCGCCGCCCAGTCGATCGGCGAGCCCGGCACCCAGCTGACCATGCGGACGTTCCACACCGGCGGCGTTGCCGGTGAGGACATCACCCACGGTCTGCCCCGTGTCGTCGAGCTCTTCGAGGCCCGGACGCCCAAGGGGGCCGCCACTCTGGCGGAGTCCACTGGCGTGGTCCGGACCGGCGAGAACGAGAAGGGCGAGCGCATTGTCACGGTCGTGGCCGACGACGGCACCGAGGAGGAGCACGTCGTGTCCCGGCGGGCCCACCTCGCGGTCCGCGACGGCCAGGAGGTGGTCGCCGGCGAGCGCCTGGTGGGCGATGAGAAGGCCTCCCTCGACCCGAAGAAGATCCTGGAGGTCCGGGGCATCCGGTCCACCCAGGAGTACCTGGTGGACCAGGTCCAAAAGGTCTACCGGGAGCAGGGCGTGTCGATCCACGACAAGCACGTCGAGGTGATCGTCCGGCAGATGCTCCGCAAGGTGGCCGTCTCCGAGCCTGGAGACTCGGCCTTCCTGCCCGGTGAGCGGGTCGACGCCCGGCGCTACGCCGACGAGAACCGCCGCCTGGTCGAGCAGGGGAACCAGCCCGCTGAGGGCCGTCCCGAGCTCATGGGGATCACCAAGGCCTCGCTGGCCACCGAATCGTGGCTCTCGGCGGCCTCCTTCCAGGAGACCACCCGGGTGCTCACCGAGGCGGCCATCGAGGGCCGGTCCGACAGCCTCTACGGTCTGAAGGAGAACGTGATCATCGGCAAGCTCATCCCGGCCGGGACGGGCATGCTCGAGTACCGGGAGATCGCCACCGAAGCGCCCGATTACGAGCCGATGGCGTTCTACTCCTCCGACACCGACGAGGACTACGACCTCGCCGAGTGGCTCCGGGACACCAGCATCGCCCCCGAGGCCTTGGTCCCCGAGCCGGCGGCGCCGCACCTCCAAGTCGTGCCCGACCCGGAGCCCGAGGCCCTCGGGGAGACCGGCACCGGCGACGCCTGAGCTGGTCGCCTCGCAGGCAAGCCGGACGGGGGAGTACCCTCTCCCGTCCCCGTTCCATCCATCCGACCCACATCGAGGAATCGAACCGCGTGCCCACGATCCAGCAACTCGTCCGAAAGGGGCGGGAGTCGAAATCGACCAAGTCGAAGACTCCCGCGCTCAAGGGTTCCCCCCAGCGTCGGGGTGTCTGCACGCGCGTGTACACCACTACCCCGAAGAAGCCGAACTCGGCTCTGCGGAAGGTGGCTCGTGTGCGCCTGTCCTCCGGGATCGAGGTGACCGCCTACATCCCCGGTGTCGGCCACAACCTCCAGGAGCACTCGATCGTGCTCGTGCGCGGCGGTCGCGTGAAGGACCTGCCGGGTGTGCGCTACAAGATCGTGCGCGGCGCGCTCGATGCTTCCGGCGTGGCCAACCGCAAGCAGGCCCGTAGCCGCTACGGCGCGAAGCGGGAGGGCTGAGATGCCCCGTAAGGGACCCGCTCCCCGTCGTGATCTCGTGCCCGACCCGGTCTACCGGTCGGTCGTGGTGACTCAGCTCGTCAACAAGGTGTTGCTCGAGGGAAAGCGATCGATCGCCGAGGGGATCGTCTACGAGGCGCTCGCCGACATCGAGAAGAAGACCGGCAGCGACCCGATCCCTACCCTCAAGCGGGCCGTTGAGAACATCCGTCCGGCCCTCGAGGTCCGGAGCCGCCGCGTCGGCGGTGCGACCTACCAGGTGCCGGTCGAGGTGCGCCCTCGCCGCGCGACCACGCTCGCGATCCGCTGGATCGTCGGCTACTCCCGCCAGCGGCGCGAAAAGACGATGGCTCAGCGCCTCTCGGCGGAACTCCTCGACGCCAGCAACGGTCTCGGCGCGGCCATGAAGCGCAAGGAGGACTTGCAGAAGATGGCCGAGTCGAACAAGGCGTTCGCCCACTACCGGTGGTGAGTACCGCGCGCCGCCGCTGATCCATTCCGTGCTGCGGCGTCGTCGAGTCGCCGCGCCGGGCCCCGACGCCACCGGTCCCCACAGGTAGCCCTCGGGTCACCGTATCGACACCCCCGCGACACGACGAACGACGAGGATCTGAACCATGGCCGACATCACCCGCGAGGTCCCGCTGCCGCGGGTCCGCAACATCGGGATCATGGCGCACATCGACGCCGGCAAGACCACCACGACCGAGCGGATCCTCTACTACACCGGGCGCACCTACAAGATCGGCGAGGTCCACGAGGGCGCGGCGGTCATGGACTGGATGGTCCAGGAGCAAGAGCGCGGCATCACGATCACCAGTGCGGCGACCACCTGTCGGTGGCGCGACGCTTGGATCAACATCATCGACACCCCGGGCCACGTGGACTTCACGGTGGAGGTGGAGCGCTCCCTGCGGGTCCTCGACGGCGCCGTGGCGGTCTTCGACGCCGTCGCTGGCGTGGAGCCCCAGACCGAGACAGTCTGGCGCCAGGCCAACAAGTACAACGTCCCGCGGATGTGCTTCGTCAACAAGATGGACCGTGTCGGCGCCGACTTCTACCGCTGCGTCGAAATGATCAAGGACCGCCTCGACGCCACTGTGGCCCTGATCCAGTTGCCCATCGGAGCCGAGAGCGAGTTCCGGGGCGTGATCGATCTGCTCCAGATGAAAGCCCTGGTCTGGGACGACGGCATGGGCGAGGAGTTCGAGACCGTCGACATCCCCGCCGGGCTCGTCGACGACGCCGAGACCTGGCGGCACGAGCTCATCGACGTCGTGAGCCAGTTCGACGAGGTCGTCCTCGAGAAGTATGTGGGCGAGGAGGAGATCACCGCCGACGATCTCCAGACCGCCATCCGGGCGGCGACCATCGCCGGCCAGATCGTGCCGATCCTCTGCGGCACCGCCTTCAAGAACAAGGGCGTCCAGCCCCTGCTCGACGCCGTGGTCGACTACCTGCCGAGCCCCGTCGACATCCCGGCCATCTCGGGAACCAACGTCAAGACCGAGGAGCCCATGAGCCGCAACGCCTCCGACTCGGAGCCGTTCGCCGCCCTGGCGTTCAAGATCATGAGCGACCCGTACGTGGGCAAGCTCACCTACTTCCGCGTCTACTCGGGCAGTCTCCAGGCCGGCGCCCAGGTGCTCAACGCCACCAAGGACAAGAAGGAGCGGGTGGGTCGCATCCTCCAGATGCACGCCAACCACCGCGAGGACAAGGACGGCGTCTTCGCCGGCGACATCGTGGCTGCCGTGGGCCTCAAGAACACCACTACGGGCGACACGCTCTGCGACCCTTCGGCCCCGATCATGCTGGAGCGGATGGAGTTCCCCGCCCCGGTCATCTCAGTGGCGATCGAGCCCAAGACCAAGGTCGACCAGGACAAACTGGGCAGGGCCCTGAGCGCCCTCTCCGAGGAGGACCCGACCTTCCAGGTCCGCACCGACGAGGAGACCGGGCAGACGATCATCTCCGGGATGGGCGAGTTGCACCTCGACGTCCTCGTCGACCGCATGACCCGGGAGTTCTCGGTGGCGGCCAACGTGGGCAAGCCCCAGGTGGCCTACCGGGAGACCATCACCAAGACGATCGAGAAGGTCGAGGAGCGCTACGTGCGCCAGACCGGCGGCCGCGGGCAGTACGGGCACGTGGTCATCAGCCTCGAGCCGACCGGCCCGGGTGGTGGCTACGAGTTCGTCGACAAGATCGTGGGCGGTGTGATCCCCCGGGAGTACATTCCTGCAGTCGACGCCGGCATGCAGGAGGCTCTCGAGGGCGGCGTGATCGCCGGGTACCCCCTCGTCGACATCCGGGCTACCTTGACCTACGGCTCCTACCACGACGTCGACTCCAGCGAGATGGCCTTCAAGATCGCTGGCTCGATGGCCTTCAAGAAGGCCGTCCGTATGGCCTCCCCGGTGATCCTCGAGCCGATCATGAGTGTCGAGGTGGTCACCCCCGAGGACTACATGGGTGACGTCATCGGAGACCTGTCGTCCCGGCGGGGCAAGGTCGAGGGCATGGAGCAGCGGGGCAACGCCCACGTCGTGCGGGCGCAAGTGCCCCTGAGCGAGATGTTCGGCTACGCTACCGACCTCCGATCGCGCACTCAAGGGCGCGCCACTTACACGATGCAGTTCGACTCCTACCAGCAGGTACCGGAGTCGATCGCCCAGGAGATCACGGCCCGGGTTCGCGGCGAGTAACCCGACCCACCGGGACTCCGTCCTGTTCACCAACCACAGCAACCACCAACTCTGCGAGGCAGATCACCATGGGTAAGGCGAAGTTCGAGCGTACGAAGCCGCATCTCAATATTGGGACG
>JBAXBB010000069.1:0-16277 GCA_037142235.1 Actinomycetes bacterium | reverse complement strand
CCCCCGCCGCCCCGGGAAGCCCCGCCCGAGACGGGACCGGGCACCTCGCGCTGTCGTCACGGCTGCGCCGCCTGCCCCCGACCGGCACGTGGGCACCCACCGACGGCGTAGCGATCCCCATGCCCGTGGCGTTCGACCTCAGCCTGCACGACCCCCGGACCGGCCGCGACGTGTACCGCTTCGACGCGACCGTCGACCTCGTCGACGGCGTCCCGACCCTCGTCCGTTTCGTCGCCGAGGCCGCCGGCGGGCTCGACCTCGTCCGGCTCCAACGGGAGTTCCGATGGGCGACGCCGATCGACGTCGTGACCCGCCTGGTCCCGGAGATCGTCGCCGGCGGCGGCGACCCGTTCGATCACGAGTACCCGGTCGACGGGTTCCCCGAAGTGATCGACGCGATCCGGACACCGGTCAACCGCGCGCTCGACGACGCGTTCCTCGAGGGGATCGCGCGCGAGTACCTCACCCGCGGCCGCGGCTACGCGCAACAGATCGCGACCGCGCGGGGCGTCTCCCGACGGACGGTGGTCAGCTGGGTCGAGAAGGCCCGTCGACGCGGGATCCTCACGTCGCCCGGTCCGGGGATCCACGGAGGCGAGATCATCCCTCCCGGTCGCCGGGCGCCGACCCGAGCACCAACACCGGGATCGCCCGGCCGGTGATCCGCTCGCGGTAGCGGTCGTACCCCGGGTAGATCCGGGCGGCCGTCGCCAAGACCTCGGCCCGTTCGCCGGGCGTGGCCTCCCGGGCCGTCACCGCGACCGTGCGGTCGCGGGAGGTGACCGTCGCGTGCGGGTCGGCGACCAGGTTCAGGTACCAGGCGGGCATCGCCGCCTGCCCGAAATTCGTACCCACCAGGGCCAGGTCGCCCTCGATGGGCACCCCGAGCAACGGCATCGTGCGCGGCACGCCGGAGCGGCGCCCCGTCGTGGTGACGGTGACCACCGGGATGCCCGCGACGAACCCGGCCATGGTCGACCGGCCACCGCTGACCCGCAGGACCAGGCCGTCGAGTCGGTGCGCGGCACGCGCGAAGATCCAGGCCCCTGGTCGCGACGACGCGATCCGCTGGGTCAGGCGCTGCAGCGGGTTCGCCCGGCCGACGCGGTAATCGAGATCCTCCTGGAGCGCCATGGGGACGAGTCTCCTACGATCCGGGCATGACGTCGACCCCCGCCACCCCGCTCTGGGACCTCGCCGGTCGTGGGCCCGGCGACGTCGCCATGACCGACCCCTGGCGAACCCTGACCTGGGGCGGCTTCGACGACGCCACGACACGGTTCGGACACGGACTCGAGGCCCTCGGCCTCGTGCCGGGCGACCACGTGGCGGTGATCGCCCGCAACCACGTGGAGTACCTCGTCGCCCTCGTGGGGGCCATGCGCGCCGGCATGGTGGTGACCCCGGTCAAGACGGGTTGGACCGCGACCGAGATCGGCTACCTGCTCACCGATGCCGGATCGCGCGCCGTCGTCACCGACGTCGCCGCCGCCCGCGAGGCCGCGGCCGCGACCGGGGCCGCACTCGTCGACCTCGACCACGACCACACGACGTGGCTCGAGGCCCAGGACCCGACACCACTCCCCGCCGACCGTCGGGGCTGGCGCCTCTCCTACACGTCGGGCACCACGGGACGCCCCAAGGGCGTGGTCCGCGCCGATTCCGGCACCACCGTGTTCCAGGACGCGTTCCGCACCAGCGCGGGGTACGCCCCCGCCCTGCGCATCCCCCGCGACGGCGACCATCTCGTCGTCTCCCGCCTGTTCCACGGCGCTCCGCTCACGTTCGCGCTCGCGGCGCTCGCCGCCGGCACGCCGCTGCGGATCATGGAACGCTGGGACGCGACCGCGGCGATCGACCTGCTCGCGGCGGGCGCAGCCTCCACGATCATGGTCCCCACCATGTTCCGCCAGATGCTGGCCCTCCCCGACGACGTGCGGGCGCGTCTGCCCGTCCCGAGGCTGGTCTCGGTGATCCACGGCGGCGAGCCGTGCCCCGTCGGCCTCAAGCAGCGCATGATCGACTGGCTCGGCCCCGTCTTCACCGAGTACTTCGGCGTGAGTGAGGGCGGCATGACGCTCTGCTCCAGCGAGGAGTGGCTCGCCCGGCCGGGCACGGTCGGGCAGATCCACACCGGAGCGGGGATCGCCATCCTCGACGACGACGGCCACGACGTCGCGCCCGGCACCGAGGGGGGCGTGTACTTCCGCTCGGCGGGCCAGGGGTTCTCCTACAAGGGTGACCCCGACAAGACCGCCTCCGCCTACCGCGGCGACGCCTTCACGGCCGGCGACATCGGCTGGGTCGACGACGACGGCTGGCTGTTCCTCTCGGGTCGGCGGGCCGACGTCATCATCTCGGCCGGGGTCAACGTGTACCCCGCCGAGATCGAGACCGAGCTCGAGTCCGTGCCCGGCCTGGCCGACCTCTGTGTGGTGGGCGCTCCCGACGACGAACGCGGCGAAGTGCCCGTCGCGGTCGTGGTGGTCGCCGAGGGCCACCACCCCGACGAGGTCGTGGCCGCGCTGCAGGGTCGAGCGGCCGAGCACGTCGCGAACTACAAGCGCCCGGTCCGGTACCTGGTGGAGGCCTCGCTCCCCCGCGACGACACCGGCAAGCTCCTGCGCCGTCAGGTCCGTGACGTGCTCTGGGGCGAGGCGTCCCCGTTCGTCGTCGATGACGGCGACCGTCGCACGTAGAGCACGCGCGCCCCGAGGATCGCCAACGCGAACCCCACGAGGAGCACCAGACCGACCGTGTCGTCACGGACGAGCTGGACCACCAGGCACGCCAACGCGCCGACGCACCCCACGAGGCCCAGCCCGCCGATCACGCGGTCCCGCCGTCGGCGGCCCTCCCGCAGTTCGAGCGCGTTCACCAGGGTGTAGACGCCGAGGAACGCCGCCGACCCGATCACGATCACCCGCGCGATCCCGGGCAGCATCGCCATCGCCGTTCCCGCCACCGAGATCACCACGAGCGCCGTGACCGGAAGTCCCCGCCGCTCCCGGGCCAGGGCACGGGGTACGTCGCCCGCCCGCCCGGCGTCGCGCAACAGGCGCGCCGCCGAGAAGAGCGTGGCGTTGATCGCCGAACCGGTCGCCAGGACCGCACCCAAGATGGCGACCCACTTCCCGATCGGGCCGAGCGCCGCCCGCCCGACGACGACGAAGGCCACCTCACGACCGGCGACGATCTGGCGGTCCGAGGTCAGCATCTGGGCCCCGAGGGTGACCCCGATGTAGATCGCCGCGACGATCGCGACCGAGAGGCCGAGCGCGCGGCGCGTCGTGCGGTCCGGATCGTCCATGTCGTCACGGTCGTAGGTGATGAGTTCGAAGCCCTCGTAGGCGAAGAACACCGTGGCCGCACCGAGGAACAGTCCGCCCCACCCGGACTCCACCAGCGGCCGGAGTCGCTCCGCCGAGAACTGGACGAGGCCGATGACCCCGATGGCGCCGAGCACCGCCACCTTGGTCCCCACGACGAGGTCCTCGGTGAGGCTCGACAGCCGGATCCCACGCAGGTTGACCAGGAGGAAGCCGAGCACCACCGCGATCGAGGCGCCCCGCGCCACCCAGAGGTTTCCACCCACGGCCGCCGCCGCATAGCGACCGAACGTGAAGGAGTAGACCGCCATGGCCACCATGTAGCCGTAGACGAGGAGCCAGAGCAGCCAGCCGCCCAGGCTGGGGTGTCCCGCGTCACGCAGCGCCGCGAACGGTCCGCCCGACCGACCGACCCGCTCGGTGAGCCCCGCGTAGGAATGCGCCGTGAGCGCGGCCAGGATCCCGCCCACGACGAAGCAGCCGAACGCCAGGTGCCCGGCGAGCGTGATCGCCACTCCGAGCACGCTGAAGATGCCACCGCCGATCATTCCACCTACGGCCATGGCGGTGGAGTCCCACACGCCGAGCGACTCCGACCTCCCCCGCCGGCGAGCGGCCCGGGGGTGGTACGCCGCGGTCATGGACCCATTGCACCAGTCATCGACGAAACCCACCACCCCCCGGTCCGCGTGGGAGACTCGCTCCGTGCATCCGGCCTTCCCTCGCCCCGAGCCCGGGCCCGACGAGGCGCCCTTCTGGGACTGGTGCCGTCGCCACGAACTGCGGATCCAGCGGTGCGACGACTGCTTCGCCTTCCGGTTCCATCCGCGTCCGCGCTGTCCCGAATGCCGTTCGGCGTCGGCCACCTGGACCCCGGTGGCGGGCACCGGCACGGTGGCGTCGTTCACGATCATCCACCCGCCCGTGCTGCCTGCCTTCGCCGACCGGGTCCCGTACAACGCAGTCGTCGTGCAGCTCGACGAGGGACCGTTCATGGTCAGCAACCTCGTCGACATCGACCACGCCGACCTCGCCACCGGGCTCTGCGTGGAGGTGACGTTCGTCGACCTCGACGACACCGTCACCTTGCCGCAGTTCCGGGTGGTCGCGTCGTGAGCCCGACCCCCGACCCGGTGGCCGGTCGCGCGACGGTCGCCGGCATCGGCCAGACGACCTACGCCAAGAACCTCGGTCGGACCGAGCTCGACCTCGCGTGCGAGGCGGTGCTCGCAGCGTGCGCCGACGCCGGGTTCGACGTCGCCGCGGTGGACGGCATCACCTCGTACCACGTCGAGCAGGTCGCCGAGCTCGATCTCGCCGGGGCACTCGGCCTGCACAACTGCTCGTTCATGGCCCGCACGACGTCGGGGGGCGGCGGTGCCGCGAGCGTCGTGGGCCTCGCCGCCATGGCGGTGGCGAGCCGACAAGCCGAGTCCGTGATCGCCTTCCGCTCTCGCAACCGCTCCAAGGGTGCGTCGTACGGGTCCGACCGCAACCAGGGCGGCCGGCCGTGGGAGAAGGTGGGGGGAGGCGTGTCCGACGGGCGCCAGTGGCACAACCCGTTCGGGGTGGCCGCGCCCGCCCACGAGATGGCCCTGATCGCCCGCCGACACATGGCGCTCTTCGGCACCACCGAGGAGCAGTTCGGCCTCCAGGCGGTGGCCCAGCGCTTCCACGCGTCACGCAACCCCGCCGCCATCATGCGCGAGCCGATCACCCTCGACGACTGGCGGACCGCGCGTCCGATCGCGGAGCCGATCCGCCTCGTCGACTGCTCGCTCGAGCACGATGGCGCCACGGCCATCCTCGTGACCACGCCGGAACGCGCTCGCGATCTCCGTCAGCCACCCGTCACCGTGCTCGCCCAGGCCATGGGGGTCGGTCCCATCCACGTCGCGCTCGCCGACTACTTCCGCACGTCGTCGTCGTGGGACGAACGCGATCACGCCGGGCGCCACATCGCGCGCCAGGTGTTCGAACGAGCCGGGCTCACCCCCGCCGACGTCGACGTCGCGATGATCTTCGACCACTTCACGATGGCCGTGCCGCTGTCGCTCGAGCAGTACGGGTTCTGTGCGCTCGGCGAGGGCGGTCCGATGATCGAGTCGGGTGCCACGCGCTGGCCCGACGGTGGGTTGCCCGTCAACACCCACGGCGGCTCCAACGGCGAGGCGTTCATCCACGGGGTCAACCACGTGCCCGAGGCGGTCCGCCAGCTCCGGGGCACGTCGACCTGCCAGGTGGAAGGCGCCGAGGTGGCGCTGGTCACCGGTGCCATCACGGACCCGGCCGGTGCCGTACTGCTCGGACGCGGCTAGGTTCGCCCGTCATGTACGAGGCAGTGCTGTTCGACTTCGGTGGCGTGTTCACCCAGTCGCCGTTCGAGGTCGTCCGCCTGCACGGCGCGGAGATCGGGGCCGACCCGGAGGTGATCCTGGAGGTGCTCTTCGGCGCCTACGACCAGGACACCGACCACCCCTGGCACCGCCTCGAACGGGGCGAGATCACCTTCGAGGTCGCCCGCGCCGAGCTGGTCGACCTCGGCGCGGCCGCCGGCCTCACCATCGATCCGTTCAGCGCCTTCGCCAAGTTCGGGGTGGGGGGCGCCATGGCCGACGCCATGGTCGAGCGCACGCGGCGCCTGCGCCTCGAGGGCTACCGCACCGCCCTCGTCACCAACAACGTGCGGGAGCTCGGCGACGGCTGGCGCAGCCTGATCCCCGTCGACGAGCTCTTCGAGGTGGTGATCGACTCGAGCCACGCCGGCGTCCGCAAGCCCGATCCGGCCATCTTCCGGATGGCCGCCGACGCCCTGGGCGTGCCCCTCGACCGGTGCGTCTTCCTCGACGACTTTCCCGGCAACATCACGGCTGCGGAGGACCTGGGGATCCGGGGCATCCTCGTGGGTCCCGACCGCCACGCCGCGATCGCCGCCCTCGACGAGGTCCTCGGCGGTCTCTGAACCCGGGCGCGCCGCTGGCCCCCGGGGGAACTGACGCCGATCGGGCTACCGGTGGGTCACCAGCATCGGTACGCCCGCCCCCGTGAACTGGTTGCCGGCGACCGAGACGTTGAGGGAGTCGCGGTTCTCCACGGCCGGAAGACGCTTCGCCGCCGGGAACAGGACGTTGTTGCCGCTGATCGTCACTCCTTGGGCCCGCGAGAGGAAGAAGCCGCCCTTCGACCCCGAGTCCGAGACCGTCCCCCAGAACGAGAGGTTGTTGTTGACGAAGAAGTACGGACCCCGGTAGCCGCTCGTCGGACCGTAGATGAACACCAGTCCCCCGGTGGACGCCTCGGCACCATTGCCTTCGAACCGCACGTTGCGGACGTTGGTCGAAACACCGCCGTTCGCGAACCAGAAGTTCTTGGCGTAACCGGTCACGTTGTTTGTGACGCTCACATCGACCGCACCGCCGTCGGCGGTGTTCGGTTCGATGTCGATCAGCGATCGGCCCACGTTCCGGATCGTGTTGCGATCGATGACGATACCTTTGCCCGCCGTGACCGAGATCCCCTGGCGACCGGCACCGTCGAACGTGGAATTGACGATCGTGATGTTGCTGCTCCAGGTCGCACCGCTCGGACCGATGTACACGAAGTCCCCGTAGACCGACTTCACCGTGACGTGGTCGAGCCGCGCGAGGTTGGCTCCCACGAACGTGACCCCGTGCTGGAAGGCGTACGACGCGTTGTAGAGCGCTCCGTTGGGGTTCGCACCGCGGATCGTGAGATTGCGGATGACGACGTTCGAACCTCCGCTCACGATCACGTGCCGACGGTTCTGATCGCCGGCCGTCACCGCTCGGAGGGTCGCGCCGTTCCCCTCGAGGGTGAAGTCCCGCTTCCCACTGATGGCCAGGGTTCCGTCGACGCGGTAGCAACCGTTCCCCGCCAGGACGACCCTCCCACCGACCGGGGCCCGCGCGATGAGGTTCGCCAACTTGCTGGTGACATCGACCGAGCAGTCACTGGCGACCCCGGAGGTGTTCGACGGCAGTGTCGTCGTGGTCGTGGGAGGCACCGTCGAAGTGGTCGTGGGAGGCACCGTCGAAGTGGTCGTGGGAGGCACCGTGGTCGTGGTCGTCGGGAGCACCGTGGTCGTGGTCGTCGGATCCGGTACCACGGTGGTCGTCGGATCCGGTACCACGGTGGTCGTCGGATCCGGCACCACGGTGGCCGTGGTGGAGTCGGTCGTCCCGACCAGGTCCACGAACTGCGCTCGGCCCGCGGCCGCGGCCTCGACCGCCGCCGGAGTTCGGCCAGACGCGGACCGGACCGTGGAGGGCAGGACCAGCGCCAAGAGCACGAGGGCGGCGGCGGTCACGACACCCCGCCACCACACCTTCCGTCCGTCGTTCCGGTCTCGACGATCCACGGTGTGCTCCCCGTCGCGAGCCACAAGTCTGGCTGCTCGAACCTCCACAATGGTGTCGGCTGCTTCGCTGCGGAACTGAAGTCACGATTCCTGGCGGAACAGACGGGGCTCAGCGGCCACGGCGGCCGAGATGGCGTCGAGGCGATCGGGTCGGTCCTTGAGGGTGCCGTCGAGGAAGGCGACGCTCATGGACACCACGCCGGCGAAGTAGGGCGACGTCGGGTCGCGGTAGGGCGGGGCGTGGGTGCCACCGATCAGGCCGATGGTCCAGTGCGGAGCGCCGAGGTTCTCGCGATCCCAGGCCACCGCGCGGTCGTAGGACTGGAACTCGTCGGCGGTACCGGTGAGGTGGAGGATCGGGAGTCCCGAGTCGGTGACCACCGGCGCGTTGACGTTGCCGAGGATCCCGGCCAACGCGATCACCGACGTCACGCGACGGTCACGACAGCACACCAGGAAGCCGGTTCCGAACGCGACCGCTTCGCCGTCGGAGTGACCGGCCAACGCGATCCGCCCGGGGTCGACGAGTCCGGCCATCAGCGACGAGCCGGGCGCGCCGGTCGTCGGCTGCAGGAGGCTCGTGAGCACGAAGGTGGTGTCGGCGAACGACTTCGCGTAGTCGACGTGGTCCGGCCCGGCCGGGAGCCCGGAGAGCAGCGGGAACGTCGGAGCGGCCACGACGTATCCCGCGGCCGCCCACCGGGTGAGCAGCTCGACGGAGAACTCGGGTGTCACCGCGTAGCCGTGGGCGAAGAAGACCAGCGGGTACGGACCGTCGCCACGATCGGGCGTTGCGTCGGGGGTCGCGGTCCCCGCCGGACCGGGAGTCCCCGCCGCCGGATACCACACCGTCACCGGGAACGTCCGGGAGGGCGCACCGGGGTACGAACCGCTCGCCGACGTGGGCCGCGAGGAGTCGACGTACTCGGTCGACACCACCCCGACGGCGAAGCTCCGCCCGACCGTCACGGCGCGACTGTGGGTGGTGGAGGTCGTCGGTGGGGCCACTGTGGTGGTGGTGGTGGGCGGCCGAGCAGGCCGGGCCGGGCCCATCGTGACGCCCCCGGCGCCACCACAGCCCGCTGCGGCGGCCAGCCCGAGTGCGACCGCGCCCACCACCCACCGGCGAGCGCGCCACCCCCGTCGCCCGGTTCCGGCCATCGGGCCACGGTACCGAGCGGGTCGGGGGTCCCGCGCCCGAGTCAGACCCGGGCGCCCGGGGCCACGCTGGGCTCGGAGCGCGAGACCCACATCAGCGCACTCCCGAGCGCGACGACGACCCCGACCCCGATCGCGATCCCTCCCGACACCACGGTCTTGACGTCGGTGCCGGCACCGAGCGCGTGGATCGTCGCCAGCGCGAACAGGGCGTAACTCAGGACGTGGATCTGACGCCACACCGGCCGGGGCAGGTACTTCTGCAGGAGCGACGTGCCCTCGATGGCGAAGAGGAGGTACATGGCGACGATGCCGACCGCGACCGGGATCGGATGCCACGACGCGACGAACGGCACGAGCACCGACGGCACCGTGAAGTTCGTGAAGCTGTCGGCGAGCAGCGCCACGACGTGCACGACCAGGAACATGCAGGCCAGGGCCCCGAGCCACCGGTGGACTCCGAGCATCCACCACTGCTTGGCCCGCTTGCCGAACGCCCGCGTGGCGTGCATCAGCCCCCACAGCATCGAGGCGATCAAGAGGCCCCAGGTGACGATCCCGGTGCCCCGCGAGATGTACCAGGCGAGGTGACTCACGCGACGAACTCCTTCATGCGGCCGGCCACCCGGACCGTGCCGTCGTCGTCGACCAGATAGGCCGACGCACCCTGAGCGGCCACGAGCGCGGCGCCCTCCTCGGGACCGGCGACGAACGCCGCCTTCGCCAGCACCTCGGCCCACCAGGCCCGCCCGGCGATCACGGTGACGCCGGCCAGGCCGGACTCGGCCGATCGGCCCGTGGCCGGATCGACGAGATGGTGACGGCGGTCGCCCTCGGGACCCCAGACCCTTCGGGTGCGGCACGTGGTGACCACCGCGCCGTCGTTGAGGTGCACGTGCTCGACCGAACCGCCGGTGATCGGGTGCTCGACGTCGACGGTCCATCCGAGGCCATCGGGAGCGTCACCCATGACGCGCACGTCGCCACCGACGTTGACGCACACCCCGGCGACACCCGAGGCCATGGCCTCTTCGGCCACGAGGTCGGCGGCGAAGCCCTTCCCGATCCCGCCGGCGTCGAGGTGGACTCCCGCGGGGAGCGTGACCGTCCCCACGAAGCGGTCGACCACGACGCCTCCGCACCCCGGAACGGCGCCCGCCCCGGTGGCCGGAGTCGCGGTCGCCATCGGATCGAGAGCGTCGAAGTCGCGGTCGTACCCCAGCGCGACCAGGGCGTCGAGCACGGTGGGATCGAACCGGCCGCCGGTGCGCGCCCAGCCCTCGACCGCGTGGTCGAGGAGGTCGAGGGTCTCGGGGGAGACGATGGTCGGTGCACCGCTCACACGGTTGAGGCGCGAGATCTCGCTCCCGGGCTGGAACCGGCTCCACTTGGCCTCGAGCGCCTCGAGGCGCACGCGGGCATCCGCGGCGGCGCGCGCAGCCGCCGCCTCGGACGGATCGACGACCACCACGTGGGCGGTCGTGCCCATCACCCGGAACTCGAGCTCAGCTACCACGGCTTCGGGTCTGCGGCGCACCGCCGTAGGAGGGGCGCTGGTTGTACTGCTGCTGCAACTGCTGCTGCAACTGCTGCTGCTGCTGGGTCTGCTGCTGCTGCTGGGTCTGCTGCTGCTGGAGCTGTTGTTGTTGCTGGAGCTGTTGTTGTTGCTGGAGCGTCAGGCCCTCGCCGCCACCGTCGTGTTCTCGATTCTGGTCGCGCTCCGGCGCAGGTCCTTGGACGGTTGCGCCGGCCGGCGAACTCGTGGCGCCATTGAGGACGGCGACCGCTCCGGTGGCCAGCACCGCGCCGCCCACCGCCACGCTCGCGAGGGCCCAACGGGTGCGGCGCAGGTGCTGCGCCCGCTCTTCGCCGGGAGTACTGGGGACTGCCATGGTTCGCTCCGGTGCTCAGGGGGGAGATCCCGCTCGAGGAAGATTCGAGCACGTCCATGTAATGGAACGGTGAGACGACACCGAGCGTCGCGCCCGATCCTGAGAGGCCCTCAGCCGCGGACTCCGGTGGGTGCGGGGACCAGGTCGACGGGGACCGCCGCCATGCACACCATCCCCGTGAGCGGGTCGACGTCGACGGTGGCCGAGACGAGCCGACCCACCCCGGGATCCGTCCATCCGTGCGTCAGCGACGCGACCCCGGGCCGGACGCGGTCGTCGGCCCGGACCGTCGTCATCAGCGAACCGTGGGCGTTGCGGACCTCCGCCCGGTCTCCGTCGGCCAACCCCAGCGCACCCAGCGTGGCCGGGTGGCAGCGGACGACCGCCGGGTCCTCCCGACGCTCGGGGGTGTCGTAGCGCGCCGAGTTCATGCTGCGCGGCTGGCGCCGGGGCGTCAGGACCAACCCCGGCGGCACTGCGTCGAGGGCGCCGATCTCGGCGCGCAGGCGCGCCACCAACGCCTCGGGGGCCAGTCGGAAGCGCCCCTCCGGGAGTCGCTCGTGCATCCACCCGAACCGCACCGCCGGACCCACCGTGCCGTGGGGTCCTGCCGCCACGAGATCGGCGAACGCCAGGCCACCGGCGGACGCCAGCCCGGCGAGGAGGTCGTCGTCGCCGATGCGATCGGGATCGGCACCGTCGAGCACGTCGAGCCCCAGACGACGCCCGAGCTGCCCGAGCATCCACCACACCGGACGGCGCTCCGCCGAGAGCGGCACGACGGCCCCCGTGTACTGGGTTCCGGTGGCGAGGCTCACTCCTTCGATCATCGGGAGGTCGGCCCGTTCGAGTTGGGCCGCGGCCGGCAGCACGTGGGTCGCCATGGCCGTGAGATCGTTCTCGACGATGTCGGCGACCGCGAGGACCTCGAGCCGACGCAGGGCTCGGGCGGTGCGGTCGGGATCGGGAAAGGCCGTGAGCGGATTTCCGCCCAGCACCAGGAGCGCTCGGAGATGGCCCGCCTCGATCTCGTCGACGAGGGCCGCGCACGGGTACTGCCCCGCCCACCGCGGCAGGTCGGGGCGGCTCGGCGGATGCCCCGCGAACGTGCCTCCGGGCGGAGCGGGTCGGGTGGGGCGGTCCGCGACCGGGAAGAGCGCGCCGGGGTTCACCCGCATCCCCCCCGGTCGGTCGAACGAACCGGTGACCACGAGGAGCACCCAGCGCAGCCAGGCCGCGACCAGCCCGTGGCGGTGCATGACCACCCCCGTGCCGGTGAGCACCGCACACCGGCCGACGCGCCGGAGGTCGGCCAGCAGCGCGGCGAGGACCTCGGCCGCGACCCCGGCCGCGCCGGCGACCCGGTCGAGCGTGCACCCGGCGAGGAGCCCCCGCAGGGTCGCGAGATCCTGCGGATCGGCGTGGTCCGCCAGCTCGCGCGCGTCGGCACCGTCGTCGAGGAGCTCCCGCACCAGCCAGGCCAACACGAGATGATCGGTCCCCGGACGCAGCGCCACGTGGTGGTCGGCGAGGAGCGCGGTCTCCGTCCGGAACGGATCCAACACCCAGACCGTGCCCCCCGACCGCCGGAAGTCGCGCAGTCGCACCACCGGATCCGAGAGCGCGGTGCCGTAGCCGTGCGACACCACCGGGTTGGACCCGAACACGATCAGTAGACGCGAGTCGTCGGGATCCCACACGGTGGACACCGCCTGGTCGCCGGTCACCAACTCCGACGCGCGCAGGACGGCGGCATTGTCGATGGTCACCGGCGTATAGCGCTGTTTCGTGCGCGCCAGCGCCACGAAGCGCTCCGCGGTCATCCAGCCGTTCACGTCGTAGGCCAGGCCGGTCGCCAGGTACGCGCCGAAGGCGTTGGGTCCGTGTTCCTCCCGGACCCGACCGATGCGCGTCGAGAGGTCGTCGAGCACGACCGTCCAGTCGGCGGACTCGGCGCCGAGGCGCGGCCGGTCGAGGCGGTCGGTGCGGTGGTGGAACGCCGGGAGGGCCCGCCCCTTCGCGCAGGTGTACCCCCGCGACACCGGGTGGGCCTGATCGCCCCGCACCTCCAGCACGCGCCCGCCGTCGGTCCGGACGACGATGCCGCACGCGGCCGCACAGATCCGACAGAAACTCCGTTGCTCCCCCACCGCGCGCACCGTAGCCCGGTCGCCGTCGACGCGCCCCCGAACCGCCGCCGACGCGCTCCTCGCTCACGGTCGACCCGGCCGGAGTGCGTAGGCTCCCGGACCGTGCCCGTCTCCGGATTCGACCACGTCGCCATCCCCACGGCCGACGCCGCGCGGTTCCTGGCGTTCTACGAGGCGCTGGGCTTCGCGACGGAGGGCGCCGACGCCTGGCGGGCCGGCACCGGGAAGATCTTCGCGATCACCTTCGGCGACCAGAAGATCAACGTCCACCCCGAGTCGCTGATGGAGTTTCGCGACCAGCCCTGGTTCCTGCGCGGTCCGACGGCCGAGCCCGGGTGCGGCGACTTCTGCTTCGTCTGGGACGGCGGGCTCGACGCCCTCCTCCACGTCCTGACCGCCGCCGGGGTGGCGGTCATCGAGGGACCCACACCCCGCAAGGGTGGCCGGGACGGAGGGACCGCCCCCGGGGTCAGCGTGTACGTCCGCGACCCCGACGACAACCTCCTCGAGTTCATCTCCTACGACCCCGATGACGCCGCCCGCCACCCCGGTGTGGCACGCTGACCCGTCGCCGGACCCCGTCCCGCGACCACCGACCACCGACCACCGACGAAGGGACCGAACATGGCAGGCACCGCGTTCATCACCGGCGCGAGCCGCGGTATCGGCAAGGCGTGTGCGCAATACCTCGCCCGCGCCGGGTTCGACGTCGCCCTCTCGGCCCGCACCGTCACCCCGGGTGAGGCTCGCGAGCACTCGTCGACCGTCAAGAAGTCCGACACCACCCCACTGCCGGGCTCGCTGGAGGAGACCGCGGCGCTGGTCGAGGCCGAGGGACGCGAGGCGTTCATCGTCGCCGCCGATCTCACCGACGCCGCCTCCCTCGGCGCCGCCGCGGCGACCGTGCTCGCCCACTGGGGCAGCGTCGACGTAGTGGTGCACAACGGCCGCTACATCGGCCCCGGTCACATGGACCGCCTGCTCGAGACGCCCATCGAGCTCATCGAGAAGCAGATCTTCGCCAACGCCGTCGCGCAGCTCATCTTGAACCAGTACTTCTTGCCTCCGATGCTGGCCAAGGGTCGGGGCACGATCATCAACATCACGTCGGCCGCCGGGTACGGCGACCCCACCAAGCCCGCCGGTGACGGCGGTTGGGGCCTTGGCTACCCGATGTCGAAGGCCGCCGCCCACCGGATCGCCGGGGTGCTCCAGGCCGAGCACGGCCACCAGGGACTGCGGGCGTTCAACGTGCAGCCCGGGTTCATCAACACCGAGCGCATGGCCCAGGACATGGGCGAGTTCGGCTTCGAGCTCACCGGCGCCCCGCCCGACGTCATCGGCGCGGTCGTGGCGTTCCTCGCCACCGACCCCGCCGCCGACGACCTCGTGGGCGCGACGGTCGAGGGGCAGTTCGTGTGCTACGAGCGCGGCCTGCTGCCGGGGTGGAACGGACCCAACCCCAACGACAACGCGCTCCGCTACGACCGCTCGGGTTCCACGCTCGAGGAGCTCGAAGCCCAATTGCGCGAGCGGCTGGGTCGCTGACGACCCTGACCCGGCGCCGCCGGGTCAGGGCTTCGGGTCAGGGCTTCGGGTCGGGCGGGAGCGGGTGCCGGAAGAGCCGGGCCGCGTTCTCGTGGGTCATCATGCGCAGCTCCTCCACCGGCAGGTGCCCCCAGTACTTCTCGATCTCGTCCTGGGTGGTCGGCCAGGTGCCGTCACCGTGCGGGTAGTCGGTCTCGACCATGATGTTCTCGACCCCGATGCGGTGGCGCGTGTCGATCGTCGACGGGTCGTCGATGGTGCAGAACCAGAAATTGCGCTTCAGCACGTCGGCGGGCCGGTTGTCGGGCCCGTAGCCCTCGGAGAGGTACCCGGAGCGGTCCACGAGGTTGTCGAGGCGGTCCATGAGCATGGCGACCCAGCCGATGCCACCTTCCGACATGGCGATCTTCAGGTCCGGGTACTTCACCATCCAGGCCGACCAGACCCACTCCGCACACGCCGTGAGCGAGAGCTGTCCGAACAGGGTCGCGCTCGGGCCCATCATCGGGGCGTCGGGGGCGGTGTCGGCCATCCCCGACGAGCCGACGTGGAGCGAGATCACGGTGTCGGTCTCCGCGCAGGCCCGCATGACGGGCTCCCAGTACTCGTTGAAGATCGACGGGAGCCCGATCTTGTGCGGGCGCTCCGGGAGGCTCACCGACACGAAGCCCCGTTCCGCGTTGCGGCGGATCTCGGCGGCGGCGAGCTCGGGGTCGGCGAGGTAGGTGATGCCGAGCGGGATGAAGCGTTCGGGCGCCTGCTGCCACCAGCCCTCGTACATCCAGTCGTTGTAGGCGCGCGTCACGGCGTGACCGAGTTCCGGGTCCTTCGCCGCCGAGTAGACCCGGCCACAGAACCCGGTGATCATCGACGGGAAGTTCAGCGACGCCCAGACGCCTCCGAGGTCCATGTCGGCGACCCGGGCCAACGGGTCGTAACAGCCCGGACGCATCTGGTCGAAGCGGAACGGCTCGACCTCGTAGGTGTTGGGGCGCCGACCGGCGAGCGCGTTCATCCCCACCTGGTAGTGGGTCTGACCCTCGAACTCCCACACCTCGTGCCCATTGGCGTTCACGACGATCTTCGGGGCCTGTTCCTGCAACTTGGCCGGGAGCCGTCCCTCGAACATGTCGGGGGGCTCGACCAGGTGGTCGTCGACGGAGATGACCGTGTACTTCACCGTCGCCGGAGCGGGTTCCGGGAGGAACAGATCGGGGTCGAGCATCTGGGTCACGGCGCCAGCCTTTCGCAAACAGGTCGTCATGGGTCACACTATCGGCGTCACCAGCCCTGCCGCGCCGCCACCGGGCGGGCGGCGCAGACCCGGGAGCACCTTTGGGATCGGTCTTCAACCACGTCGGTCACTGCGTCTCCGACCTCGAGCGGACCCGGCGGTTCTACGTCGAGGTGCTCGGGTTCGAGCCCTGGTACGAGTTCGCCGCCCCCGACGCGTCGACCGCCCCGATCCTCGAGCTCCCCGAGCCGATCGGTCTCACCGCGGTCTACCTCCGGCGCGACGGCTTCGTGCTCGAGCTGCTGTCCTTCGCCGACGCCGGGACCAACGCCGGGCCCACGCGCAAGATGAATGACATCGGACTCACCCACCTCTCGGTGTCGGTCGACGACATCGACGCCACCGCGGCACTCGCGGTCGAGTACGGCGGGGCGGTCCTGCCCCAGACCAACATCGGCCTCGCGGTGATGATCCGCGACCCCGAAGGTCAACTCATCGAGCTGCTGCCGATGACGTTCCGATCCCACCTCCCTGCGTGAGCGGGGGCGTGAGCGGGGGCGCAGTCGGGTTCAGCCCAGTCGCAGGAGG
>JBAXBB010000068.1:0-16435 GCA_037142235.1 Actinomycetes bacterium | reverse complement strand
ACGTGAGCTCCTGCTCACCGGGATCGGTGGTCAGGGTGTCCAACTCGGAGCCCAGACCGTCGCTCGCGCCGCCACCCTCGAAGGACGAGAGGTCATGTTCTTCGGGATCTACGGCGGCATGATGCGTGGTGGCAACACCGACAGCACCGTCGTGGTGGCCGACGAGCCCATCACGGCACCGCCGGTGGTGTCGCACGCGTGGTCGGTGATCGCCATGCACGACGAGTTCTTCGCTCCGATCGAGCCCAAGCTCCGACCGGGCGGGGTGGCGTTCGTCAACGACTCCACCTTCACCCACGAGGTCAGCGCTCCGGTCACGGTGGTCCGCCTCGGCGCCACCGAGCTCGCGGCATCGATCGGCAACCCCCAGGCCGGCACGATGGTGATGGTCGGCGCATACGCCGCGGCCACGGGGCTGGTCCACCTCGACTCCCTGGTGAGCGCGATGGCGGCCTCGATCCCCTCCTACCGTCGCCAGCACATCGAGGCCAACGAACGGGCGTTGCGCGCCGGATTCGCGGCGGTGCCCGCCGACACCCACCCGGCCTGGGCCACGGTGGTCGCATGAGCACCGTGCGGTCCCGTGGGACCGTGACCATCGACACCCACACCTGCAAAGGCTGTGAGCTGTGCATCCCGGCGTGCCCGCCGCGGGTGCTGACCATGAGCACGGGGGTCAACCAGAAGGGCTACCACGTGCCGGAGCTCCACCCGGGCTGCACCGGGTGCGCGGCGTGCCTGATGGTGTGCCCCGACTACTGCTTCGAGGTGTTCCGGTTCGAGGTTCCCGTCGAGCACGAGATCCAGGAGGACGCATGACCACCACCGACCCCACGGGCCGGGCGCTCATGGAGGGTTCCGAGGCCCTCGTGCGCGCGGCCATCGCCGCCGGCTGCCGCTTCTTCGCCGGCTACCCGATGACCCCGTTCACCGAGGTGCTCGAGCACTTCGCCGCCCTCCTCCCCGACGTCGGCGGTACGTGCATCAACGCCGAGTCCGAGATCGAGGCCGTGGGCATGGCCTGGGGCGCCGTCGCCACCGGGGCGCGCGCCGCGACCGGTTCGACCGGGCAAGGCCTGGCCCTCATGCAGGAGTCGTTCTCCGAGGCCACCCTGGCCGAGCTCCCGCTCGTGATCTTCAACATGTCGCGCAGCCAGGGCGACTACTTCCAGGCGACCCGCGGGGGTGGCCACGGCGACTACCGGCACCTCGTGCTCGCCCCGCAGGACGCCCGCGAGGGGATTCGCCTGGTGCAGCTCGCGTTCCACCTCGCCGACAAGTGGCGCAATCCGGTGATGATCTACGGCGACTACCTCCTTGCCCACACGCTCGAAGCCGTGGAGGTCGAGACGTTCGAGTTCCCGGCGCTCCCGCCCAAGGACTGGGCGGCCACCGGTGAACGCACCGGGACCGGCGCCGCGGTGAGCGTCACCCCCCTCGGAGTGGCCAAGCACGGCCAACCCGACGACGGCCAGGAGGGGCGGTCGCAGTGGATCGCCACCAAGATGCCCCTCATGGAGCGCGAGGTGCGGGTCGAGACGGGCCACTGTGACGACGCCGAGACCGTCGTGGTGGCGTTCGGCAGCACCGCGAAGTTCGTCAAGTACGCCGTGGCCCAGCTCCGCGACGAGGGGCTCCGGGTCGGGTGGATCCGGCCCGTGACCCTCTGGCCGTTCCCGTACGACACCGTCCGAGAGGTCGCGGCCCGCGTCCGCGTGATCGGGTCGTACGAGATCTCCTCGGGCCAGATGGTCGACGACGTCCGGATCGGTGCCGCCGGCCTGGCCCCGGTCGAGTTCATCGGGGGCGTCTCCACCGACCATTCGGGCTTCGGGCTCGGACGTCTCCTCGACGTCGACGAGGTCCGCGAACGGATCCGGGCCCTGCACACCGGCGCCGCGCAACCCGTGGTGCCCGGCTACGAACGCTTCACCTACCGTCCCGCCCCCCACCAGCTGGAGGTCACGCCGTGAGCGACCTGCTCGGTCCCGTCCTCGACACGTCCGCCGCACCCGTCACCGCGGCGCGGATCGTCGAGCCCCGCATCCCCCGCCTCCTCCTCACCCCCGACCACCACCTGTGCCCCGGCTGCGGCGAGCCGCTCGCGATCCGCACCCTGCTCCAGGCGATCGAGGACCTCGGGATCGAGCAGGTGATCTGCATCCTCGGGATCGGCTGCTACACCAGCTTCGGGGCCAACCTCGACGTCGATCTCGTCCAGTGCCTCCACGGCCGCGCGCCGTCGGTCGCCACCGGCGCCAAGCGCATGCGCCCCGAGGCGGCGGTGTTCACGCTCCAGGGCGACGGCGACATGGTCAACGAAGGCCTGCAGGAGGTGCTGCACACCGCCGCACGCGGCGAGCACCTCACGTGCGTCCTCCTCAACAACGGTGTGTTCGGTGAGACCGGAGGGCACATGACGGCGACCACCGTCATCGGCCAACGCACCAAGAACACGATCGAAGGTCGCGACGCCGAGTACCACGGCTACCCGATCCTGATCGGTGACCTCATCGCCCGCCTCGAAGGGGCCGCCTACGTGGCGCGGGGATCGGTCCACAACGCCGGTGCCGTCGCCCGGACGACCAAGATGCTGCGCCGGGCCTTCGAGACCCAGCAGCGTCGGGAGGGCTTCTCGTTCGTGGAGGTCCTCACCATGTGCCCCACCGGCTGGTTCATCCCCACCGGCGAGGGACCCGATTACCTGTCGTCCACGCTCGCCGAGGTCCACATCATGGGAGAGCTCAAGGTCGACGGCGTGATCCGCACGACCGAGGAGCTCCACGCGGAGAACGTCGCCCGGGCGGCCGAGCTCGAGGCCCAGTTGGCCCGTGGGGGCCTCGAGTCGTGACCTGGCCCCTGTGGGTCGCGGTCGGCGTCGTCGCGGCCCTCGCCGTCGTCGCCGTCTACGACCTGCTCCAGCGCCAGCACACCATCCTGCGCAACTTCCCCGTGATCGGGCACCTGCGCTTCCTGCTCGAAGCGGTCGGACCCGAACTGCGGCAGTACATCGTCACCGACAACGACTCCGACAAGCCCTTCAGCCGCGACCAGCGCCGGTGGGTGTACGCGACCGCCAAGGGCCAAGACGCCCGCTTCGGGTTCGGAACCGACAACGACCTCGAGCACGTCGGTCCGTACATCATCGTCAAGCAGTCCAGCTTCCCCCTCGACGCTCCCGACCATCCCGACGACCCCGCGGCAGCCGACCGCCTCCCCGTGGCGAAGGTGCTCGGCGGTCCCCGTGGACGCCGGCGGGCGGTCCGCATGCCGTCGGTGGTCAACCTCTCGTCGATGAGTTTCGGGTCGCTCAGCGCTCGCGCGGTCGAGTCGCTCAACCGGGGTGCGGCCCTCGCCGGGTGCTGGCAGGGGAGCGGCGAAGGGGGCGTCACCGCCCACCACCAGCACGGTGGCGACGTCGTCTGGCAGATCGGCACCGGGTACTTCGGCTGTCGCGACGCCGGCGGACGCTTCGACCTCGCCCGCTTCCGCGACGCCGCGGCGGCGCTCCCCCACGTCCGGGCGATCGAGATCAAACTCAGTCAGGGCGCCAAACCCGGAATCGGCGGCCTCCTCCCCGGAGCGAAGGTCACCCCCGAGATCGCTCGCCTGCGCGGGATCCCGGTGGGGGTCGACTGCGTCAGCCCGGCAGCCCATTCGGCGTTCCACGACGCCGACTCGCTGCTCGACTTCGTCGAGCTCCTGGCCACCGAGTCGGGGCTGCCCGTCGGGGTGAAGTCCGCCGTCGGCGACGACACCTTGTTCCGCGACCTGGCCCGTCTGATGGCCCCGGGGGCGCGCGGCCTCGACTTCATCACCGTCGACGGCGGCGAGGGCGGGACCGGGGCGGGACCGCTCGTCTTCACCGACCACGTCGCGCTCCCCTTCAAGGTGGCGTTCTCCCGCGTCTACCGGGCCTTCGCCGAGGCCGACGCCACCGACCGTCTCGTGTTCCTTGGCGCCGGGAAACTCGGGCTGCCCGAGCACGCGCTGCTGGCGTTCGCGCTCGGGTGCGACGGCGTCAACGTCGGACGCGAGGCCATGCTCGCGATCGGGTGCATCCAGGCCCAGCGCTGCCACACCGGCCGCTGCCCCACGGGGGTCGCGACGCAGTCGGCGTGGCGCCAGCGCGGCCTCGACCCCACCGACAAGGCGGTGCGGTGTGCGGGCTACCTGGTGGGCCTGCGCCACGAACTCGGCCGGCTGAGCCGGGCCTGTGGGGTGGCCCACCCCGCCGAGGTGACCCTCGAGCACCTCGAGATCCTCGACGGACACTTCGGCTCGCGTCCGGCCCGGGAGGTCTTCGGCTACCGCGCCGGTTGGGGGTCGCCCGGCGCCGGAGCCGTCCGCCCGTGAACTCCGGAACCACCGCGCCCGCCGCGCCCGCCGCGCGTCCGCCCTGGCTGACCTTCGCGTTCGGCCTGGGCCTGATCACCACCGTCGGACTCGCGATCCGCCTCGTCTACGTCCTGGCGGCCCGTCAGGGCGTGTGCGGCGGTGGGATCCTCGTGCCCGGCTGTCCGGGGGATGCGTGGGTCTACCACCATTCGGCCGATCTGCTGGCCCGGGGGAAGGGGTTCATCTCCCCGGTCGACTACGCGCTCAGCCACGGACGGCTCCACCTGCGCTCGGCCGATCACCCGCCCCTCCTCATCGTGGTGCTCGCCGCCGCCTCCTTCGTGGGGCTCGGGTCCTGGACGGCCCACCTGCTCGTGGTCGTGGCGATCGGCACGACCAGCATCGTGGTCGCCGGCCTCATGGGTCGCGAGGTGTTCGGACCGCGCGTGGCGCTCGTCGGGGCCGCCCTGGTAGCGGTCAACCCCAACGTCTGGATCAACGACGGCAACGTCCTCTCCGAGAGCGCGGCGATCCTCGGCACCCTCCTCATCGCCTGGGCGGCCTACCGCCTCTGGGCGCGCCCGTCGTGGGGTCGGGCAGCCCTGCTGGGCGCGGCGATCGGTGCCGCGATGCTGGTGCGACCCGAGTCGGGCATGCTGCTCGTCGTCGTGGCGCTCCCCATCGTGGCGTTGCGCCGCGACACCGCGTGGCGCGATCGCCTCGTGCGCCTCGTCGCGGTCGGCGTGGCGGCGTTCGTGGTGTGCCTCCCCTGGGTGGGGTACAACCTCGCCCGCTTCAACCACCCGGTGACCCTGTCCACCGGGTTCGGGATCACGCTCGCCAACACCAACTGCGATCTCACCTACTACGGCGACCGCACCGGGTATTGGTCGCCGGAGTGCATTCCCGCGTTCCAGCGGACGCGGGGCCAAGACCAGTCCGACGACGAACTGTTCTTGCGCCGGACCGGGCTCGACTACATCACGTCGCACAAGGGCCGCTTCCCCGTGGTCGTCGCCGCCCGCCTCGGGCGCATGTTCAACCTCTACGCCGTGCGCCAGCAGGTCGAGCTCGACTTCTGGGAGGGCCGGCCGACCTGGGCCAGTTGGATCGCGCTCGGGTTCTTCTACCCGACGATGGCGCTCGCCGCCCTGGGTGCGGTCGCCACCCGACGACGCCGGATCCCGCTGAGCCCATTGCTCGGTCCCGTGGTGGTGGTGGTCGCCAACGCGGTGTTGACGTTCGGGCACGCGCGCTATCGCGCCCCGGCGGAGGGCGTGCTGTGCGTCCTCGCGGCGGTCGGGGTCGACGCGATGGTGCGTCGGTCGCGCGGGGCTACTGGTTGGCGATCTCGTGCTCGAGGGCCGCGGCGAACTTCTCGCGCGCCGCTTCCACCCGCGGGGGAAGGTGCGTCGACGGGAACAGGCCCTCGGCCGGCGAGTACTCCTTGAGCACGTCGCGGGCGATCGTGACCTTGTGGACCTCGGTCGGACCGTCGGCGATCCCCATGACCGGGATCATGTTCCACATGCCCTGGAGCGGCATCTCGTTCGACGTCCCGAGCGAGCCGTGGAGGTGCAGCGCCGGGTAGACCACGTCGTAGAGCACCTTGGGCGTGAGGACCTTGACCACGGCGATCTCACGGCGCGACTTGTGGCCACCCACCTGGTCGATCTTCCAGGCCGCCTGGAGCACCAGGAGACGGAACGCCTGCAGGGCGATGTAGGAGTCGGCGATCTTCTCCTGGACCATCTGCTTCTTCGCCAGCACCTCACCCTGTGTGACCCGGGAGAGCGCGCGCTCGCACATCATGTCGAACGCCTTCTGACAGACACCGATGGTGCGCATGGCGTGGTGGATCCGGCCGCCGCCGAGCCGGGTCTGGGCGATCGCGAACGCCTGGCCGGCACCACCGAGCAGGTTGTCGGCCGGGACGCGCACCTGGTGATAGCGGACGTAGCCGTGGGTGCCCTCACCCAGCCGGTCGCCGCTCAGGCCCACGTTCCGGATGATCTCGATCCCCGGGGTGTCGGTCGGCACGAGGAACATCGAGGCGCCCTGGTAGACGGGCACGTCGGGGTCGGTGATCGCCATGACGATCGCGAACTCCGCGGTCTTGAAGTTCGACGAGTACCACTTCTCGCCGTCGATGACCCACTCGTCGCCGTCCTGCCAGGCCCGGCAGGTGAACTGCCCGGGGTCGGAGCCGGCCTGGGGCTCGGTCATCGAGTAGCACGACACCATCCGGCCTTCGAGCAGCGGACGCAGGTACCGCTCCTTTTGCTCCTCGGTGCCGTAGTGCGCGATGATCTCCGCGTTCCCCGAGTCGGGGGCCTGACAGCCGAACACCGACGGGGCCCAGTTCGAGCGGCCGAGGATCTCGTTCATCAGGCCCAGCTTGAGCTGGCCGTACCCGAGACCACCGAGGTCCGGGCCGAGGTGACAGGCCCACAGATCCTGCTCCTGGACCTGGCGCTGCAGCGGCCGGATGACGGCCTCGTGGACCGGGTGCTTCTTGTCGTAGACCAGGTGCGAGTCGAAGGCGAGGTCGATCGGCTCGATCTCGTTCGCCATGAACTCACGGATCCAGTCGAGCTTCGCCTGAAACTCGGGTTCGGTCGAGAAGTCCCACGCCATCGGTTCGCTCCTGGGTCGGTTCGGGAGCCCGATCTTGGCGCACGGACGCGGCGCGCGCCCACCCGCACCGATCACCCCGGGTGCCACCGCGGCGGGCCCTGACTCGACGGAGGTCGCGGCGCCCACCGCCGGGTCCACGCAATTGCCCGATTCCGGACCCGCTCGCTCCTGGCTCCCCGGCGCCCCGGGCCGACGTGCGAGACTCGCGCCCGTGAACGCTGCAGCCTCCCACCGCGCCCTCGTCACCGCCCCGTTCCGGGGCGAGGGCCTCACCACCCTCCGCGGGCTCGCCCACGTCGTGCTCGACCCCTGGATCGACCAGCACCCGGTGCGGTTGCTCGACTCCGACGCGATGGCGGCGATGGTGCGCGAGCACGACGCCGACATCCTCGTCGTCGAGTCCGACTTCCTCAACGGCCCCGCGATCTACGACCTACCCCTCGTGGCGTTGGGCGTGTGCCGCGGCGACCCCAACAACGTCGACGTCGCCCGGGCCACGGAGCGGGGCATCCCGGTCCTGCGCGCCCCCGGGCGCAACGCCGATGCCGTCGCCGAGCTGGCCGTGGCCCTCATGTTCGCCGTGAACCGTCGGCTCGTCCCGGCCGACCGCGACGTCCACGAAGGTCAGACCTACCGCGACGGCTCCATCCCCTACCAGCGCTACCGGGCGTGGCAGCTCGCCGGACAGACCGCCGGGATCGTCGGCTACGGCGCGGTCGGACGAGCGCTGGCGTGGCGGCTCACCGGGCTCGGCATGACCGTGCTGTCCCACGATCCCTACGCCCCCGATGCCACCTCGACCCTCGACGAACTGCTCGCCGCTTCCGACGTGATCTCGATGCACGCACCCGTCACTCCCGAGACCACCGACATGATCGGCGCGGACCAGTTCGCCCGGATGAAGCCGGGGGCCGTGTACCTCAACACCGCCCGGGCCTACCTGCACGACGACGACGCCCTGGTGGGAGCCCTGGCGTCCGGGCACCTCGGCGGAGCGGGCCTCGACCACTTCCGCAAGGAGCACCTCGCGCCCGACCACCCCCTGTGCTCCATGGACAACGTCGTCCTGACGCCCCACATCGGCGGCGCCACCTACGACACCGAGGCCAACCACTCGAAGCAGATCGCCGACGGGATCGCCACCCTGCTCGCCGGCGGCCGTCCCGACAACCTCGTCAACCCGGAGGTGCTCCCGTGAGCGAGACCGCCCAGCCCACCGACCTCGAGGTCAAAGAGCAGCTCCTCTGGGTCGCCCAGGAGATGCTCCGCAGCGGCCTGGTCGAAGGCACCGCCGGGAACTGCGCGGCCCGCCTCCCCAGCGGCAACGCCGTGCTCACCCCCTCGTCGCTCGACTACCTCGAGATGGGCCTCGACGACCTCGTGGTCTGCGACCTCGACGGCAACGTCGTGGAAGGGCACCGCTCCCCCACGTCGGAGAAGTCGCTCCACCTCTCGGCCCTGCGCCGGTACCCCGAGATCCACGCCACCATGCACTGCCACGCGAAGTTCGCGACGATGTTCGCCCTGACCCGTCAGAGCATCCCGGCGGTCATCGAGGAGTTCGACGTCTTCGTCGGAGGTGATGTCGAAGTGGCCGACTACCAGGTCACCGGCAGCGAGGACCTCGCGACCGAAGTGGCCGCGAGGGTCGGCCGCAAGGCCGCCGTCCTGATGGCGAACCACGGGCTGTTCGCAGTCGGCAAGGACCCCAAGCAGGTCCTCCACATCGCCCACCTGATCGAGCGCACCGCCGAGATCGTGTGGGGCGCCCGGGCCATCGGCGAGGTGGTGCCGCTCCCCGAGAAGGTCAACGCGCAGTTCTCCAGCTACTACCGGTACGGGCGCACCGGCTCGTTCGACTGACCCACTCCGAGCGGTCCCCGGGATCCACCACGGTCGACCAACCCTGGCCTAGCGTGCGCGGACATCCATTCCGACCTTGGAGGTCACCCGTGCTCAAAGCACTGCTCGCACTGATCGTCATCTTCCTGGTGGCCACGTTCCCGGCCACCTGGCTGCTCATGCTCTTCCTCGGCAACGCCGGCATCCACCTGTCGTACTGGGGCACGCTGCCCCTCGGCATCCTGGTGTCGGTGCTGCTCGGTGCGGCCGGTAGCCAGGCCGACTACTGATCAGCGCTTCCGGATCAGCGTCAGCCCGTCGCTGATCGGGAGCATCACGACCTCGACCCGGTCGTCGCTCGCGACCCGGTCGTTGAACTCGCGGATGGCGGTGGTCGATGCGTCGGTGACCGACGCGTCGACCACCGCTCCGTCCCAGAGCGTGTTGTCCACCAGGAGCACCCCGTTGCGGCGCACCCGGGGCAAGAGCGCCTCGTAGTAGGCCAGGTAGTGCTCCTTGTCCGCGTCGACGAACACCAGGTCGAGGTGCTCGTCGGTCGGCAACGTGGCGATGGTGCCGAGGGCGGCTCCGAGGCGCAGGTCGATCCGGTCCGCCACCCCGGCCCGCTCCCAGTGCTCACGGGCGATCGCCGTCCAGGTCTCGCTCACGTCGCAGCACAGGAGCCGTCCGCCCGGGACCAGGCCCCGAGCGATGCACAGCGCCGAATAGCCGGTGAAGGTGCCGACCTCGACCGCGGCCCGCACACCGAGCAGGCGAGTGAGGACCTCCATGAAGGCGCCCTGCTCCGGCGCGATCTGCATCCCCGCGACGTCGCCGAGCGCGGCGGTTCGCTCGATCAGGTCACGCTGGACTGCGTCGGGCGGGGTGCCGTGGGCCACCAGGTAGTCGTGCACCGCCGCGGTCACCGCGACCGTCTTGGGTCCGTCGCTCACGAGGCGCGCTTCTCGAACCGGATCACGCAGTTCCACGAGACGACTTCGCGCAGACCGGGCACCTTGGCCACCGGCCAGGCCCAGGGGTAGTAGCGCGGCTCGACCCGCACCACCGTCAGGTCGGCCCGGGCGGCGAACGTCTGCAGGACCCCGCCGATGTGCGTGGGGAAGAGGTTCTCGCCCACCCGGTGCTTGTGGTCGGCACCGTGACGGCGCTCGTAGAGCCCGACCCCCCGCCGGGGCCCGAGCAGGTGGTACGGGCTCATCTCGTGCCCGCCCCAGGGCGAGTACCAGTTGGTGAACGACACGTAGCCCCACCCGCCGGGACGGAGCACCCGGGCGAACTCGCCGATCACGCGCTCCGGGCGCGGAGTGTGCTCGAGCATGTTCGAGCAGAAGACGCCGTCGAGCGAACCCGTGCGCACCGGCAGACGCTCGGCGTCACCCACGACCGCACCGTCGGGCGCGTCGCCGGCCAGGTGGAGTTCGCCGAAGTCGCCGTCGAGCGGGAGCACCGCGGCCCCCGCCGCCCGGAACGCCTCGGTGTAGTACCCCGGGCCCGAGCCGACGTCGCCGACCCACCGCCCGGCCAACGACCCGTACCGCCGCTCGAAGCCTCCGACCGCGTCGGCGGCCAGCCGCCCGTAGAACGCCGCCGGGTCGGTGCCCTCGGCGCGAAACAGGCGCCACAGCTCCCGGGCACGCCCGATCCGGCCCGTGGCCGGTCCGGTTGCCGTCGGTCCGGTTGTCGTCGGTCCGGTCACCATCGGCCTGCCTCGTGCACCGCGCCCTCCAGCACGTCCTCGAGCGCGTCCAGCGCGTTCGGCCAGGTCAGGCCGGCCGCCCGTTCCCGAGCGTCGCGGCCCATCCTCGCACACCGGGTGGCGTCGGTCCCCAGCCGGATCCAGGCTTCGGCGAACTCGTCGTCGGTGACGGCCAGGATCCCCGTGCGGTCGGCCACGACGGAGTCCCGCACGCCTTCCACGTCGTAGGCCACGGTCGGCACCCCGGCGGCCGCCGCCTCGATCACCACCGTGCCCCAACCCTCGTGGTGGGCAGGGTGCACCAGCACCCAGGCCGCCCCGAGCTCCGCGGCCTTGCGCTCCTCGGTGACGAAGCCGGCGAACTCCACTCCTTCGGTGGCCAGCGGGCGGAGGCGCTCGAGCTCCGGACCGTCGCCCGCGATCACGAGCGTGCCGCCCGTGGCGGCCCGGACGCGGGGCCAGCACGTGAGCGCTTTCTCGACCCGCTTGTGCGCGACGAGACGCCCGAGCACCAAGAAGCGCGGCGTGACCGAGCGCTCCCCCGTCGCGACCACCGGCGCGGCCCCCATCTCGATCGTGGTCACGGCCGTCGAAGGGATGCCGAGGCCGCCGAGGGCGCGGGCGGTGGAATCCGACACGGCGACGTAGCGCTGGTGCCGGTACGCCCAGGGCATCGCCCGGCGCTCGAGCCACCGCCCGATCGCCGCGACCGGCGGGCCGAACTCCATCGCCCACTGCTCGGTGTGCACGTGGTGCACCAGGCACACCGACGGCGCCCGCTGCCAGAGCGGAGCGAAGAACGGGATGCCGTTCTGGACGTCGAGCACGACGTCGGCCCGTCGGACCTTGTGGTGGTAGACGAGCGGAGCCCGCAGGTACTGCGCGTAGGTGCCCCCCGTCGGCACCACCCGATACGCGTGCTCCGTCACCGGAGCGCCGGCGAGCAGCACCACGTCGTGGCCCCGCTCGCGCAGGCCGTCGCAGATCCGGTCGACGACGAACTCCGAACCGCCCGCCCGGGGATGCACCAGGTCGCGCCACGCCAGCACGGCCACCCGGAGGGACCTCATGCCGACGAGGCGACGGGCGACCACCCGAGGCGACCGGCCTCGGCGCGCACCCGGGCGGGGTGGCGCCGGGCCACGATGCGCAGCAGGGCGACGCCGGTGGCGAGGGAATCGCGCAGGGGTCGGACCGTCGAACCGTCGACCGCCGTCCAGGCCACGGCGAGCTCCACCGTGGTGTACCCGAGGATCCGGGCGAGGACCAGCACCTCGGGGTCGTAGGCGAAGCCGTCGACCTCGCTCATCGCGAACAAGAGTCGGGCGACGTCGCCGCGGAACGCCTTGAACCCACACTGGGAGTCGTGGACGTCGAGCCGGGCAATCAGGCGGACGAGGCCGTTGAACGTCCGACCCATCACGGTGCGCAGGGCCGTGGTGCCGGCCACCGTCGAGCCGGGCACCGCCCGGGACCCCACCACGAGGTCGGCCCCGGCCAGGAGCGCGAGAGCGGGGGCGACCGCCGCGAGGTCGGTGGCGAGGTCGGCATCCATCACCAAGACGACCTCACCGGTGGTGAGCGCCACCCCGGCCCGGACCGCGGCACCCTTGCCCCGGTTCTCCGGGAGCACCTCGACCACCAGGCGCCATCCCGGTCCGGTCCCGGCCCGGGCCACCTCGGCCGTCTCGTCGCGACTGCCGTCGTCGACGACGACGACCTCCACGTCGCGGCCATCGCCGAAGTGCGCCCGCAGGGCCGCCAGGGTCCGGGGCAGGCGCGTGGCCTCGTTGAATGCGGGGATGACGATGGAGAGCTGCGGGCGCGCGGTCACGGGGCTCCTTGCCGGGGAGTGCCCCCATCTTGGCACCCGCGGCCCGTTGCCCCGGGTCCTCGCGGGTCGGGACCTAGATTGCCCTGGTGGGAAGGACGCAGGCCGTCGAACGGGAGTCGTCCGCCCCCAACGGGTCGGGTCCTGGTCCCGGGCGGGTGGCGACCCGGCGGGGCGACGGTCCGCTCGTCGCGCTCCTCGCCCTCGTCGTCTACGTCCCCCTGCTCGTGAGCCACTGGGGCACGCTCGAGGCCGACACGAAGCAGTACCTCTACCTGGACCCCGGAGGCCTGCTGCGCAGCGCCCCCAACCTCTGGAACTCCCGGATCGACGGGGGCTCCGTCACCCATCAGAACATCGGGTACCTGTGGCCGATGGGACCCTTCTACTGGGTCACCAACGTGCTCGGCGTCCCCGACTGGGTCGCCCAGCGCCTCTGGATGGGCTCCATCCAGTTCCTGGCGGCGCTCGGGGCGTACGTGCTGTTCCGGTCGCTCTGGCGCGACCGCCGGGCCGCCTTCGTCGGCGGTCTGGTCTACGGGCTCAGCCCGTTCGTCCTCGGCCAGATCACCGGGCAGTCGGCCCTGCTCCTCCCGTTCTGCGCACTGCCGTGGATGATCCTCGCCACCCGCAACGCCTTGCGCCGCGATCCTTGGCTGTGGGCCGCGGTCTACGCGCTGGTGGTCACCACCGCCGGATCGCTCAACGGCAGCTCGATCTTCTTCGTGGTGGTGGGGTCGCTGCTCTGGGTTCCCTTCGCGATCCTGTGGGAGCGGAGCAGCAGTCTCCGGACGGGCATCACGACCGTGGTGAAGATCGGGCTCCTCACCGCGGTCACCCAGCTGTGGTGGTTGGTGGCATACCAGGTGGGCGGTCGCTACGGGCTCCCCGTCCTGCAGGTGACCGAGACCGTGCGCGAGACGTCGTCGGCGGCGTCGGCGATCGAGGCGCTCCGGGGCCTGGGCTACTGGTTCTTCTACGGCGGCGACAACCAGGGGTCCTGGTTGCGGGGCCTCGCGCCCCCGTTCACCCAGAACCTCGCGCTGCTCACGGTGTCGTTCGTGCCGCCGCTGCTCTGCCTCGCCCTCGGCTGGTGGTCCCGATTCCGCGAGCGCCTGTTCTTCGTGGGTCTGGTCGTCGCCGGCATCGTGATCTCGTCGGTCGCGTACGGAGGCACCAGCCGCTCGTTGGTCGGTGGGGTGTTCGAGGCGGTGAGTCGGCACTCGGGCATCGTGCTCAGCCTGCGCAACTCCCAGCGCGCCGTGGCGCTCACCGCCCTCGGGCTGGCAGGGCTCGCGGCCGCCGGGGTCACGGCCCTGCTCCGGCGCGCCCCCCGGCTCGCAACCGCCGTGGGTGCAGCCGTGGTGATCACCGTGGGGCTCACCTTCGTGGCGCCGTGGAGCGCCGCGCTCCTCGCCGACCGCTACACGCGCGCCGAGGCCGTGCCCACGGCCTGGACCGACGCCGCGCACTACCTCGACCGCGTCGACGGCCGCGCCCTGCTCGTCCCGGGCATCGACTTCGCCTCGTACCGGTGGGGTCACACCCTCGACCCGGTCCTCGCCGGGCTGACCCGCACTCAGGTCATGTGGCGCGAGCTGCTGCCGATGGGTGGCACCGCCGGGGCCGACCTCCTGAGCGCCTTCGACCGCAGCCTCCAGAACGGCACCTTCGACCCCCGCACCGTCGTCCCGGTGGCCCAGGCCCTCGGCGTCACGCACCTCGTCGTGGCCAACGACCTCGAGATCGAGCGGTACCGGATCCAGCGCCCCGAACTGGTCATGGCCGCCCTCTCGGACCCGGCGACCGGGCTGCGTCTGGTCCGATCGTTCAACCCCGGTTACGTCAACGTGAACCCGGGCGCCCCCATCACCGACGAGAAGTCCCTCCGCACGTACGCGACCCTGCCCACGGAGTTGCCCCAGGTCGCGATCTTCGCCGTGCCCGGGATCCCGTCGGGCCCGGTGAGCGCGATCGCGACGGGGAGCGAGACGGTGCTCGCCGGCGACGGTGCCGGGTTCCTCGCCGCCGCCACCGCGGGCCTGGTCCCCGCCGGCGGGGGCCCCGTGCTCTCGGCCCACGAGCTGACCGGCTGGCCCGCGGCACGGCGCATCGCCCGTTCGCCCAGCACCCCCTGGATCGTCACCGACACCAACCGCAAGGCGCAGCACCGCTACACCACCCTGCTCGAGAACGACGGCGCCACCCAGACCGCGTCCGGCAACCCCGTGTCCGGGGTCGCGACCGACATCACGACGACCGACTGGAACGGCACCACGACCACCGACCAGTCGGTCGTCGTCCTGCGCGGCGCGCGTTCGGTGCGGGCGAACGCGTACTCCAACGTGGTCAGCCTGCTTCCCGAAGACCGCCCGACCAACGCCTTCGACGGCGATCCGCGTACCGCCTGGCGGGTCGACCTCGGGTCGTTCCGGCCCCTCACGGGGGGCGTCGACCACACCCTCACTGTCGACCTCGGTCGAGCGGTCGCCGCCGACCACGTCGACGTCGTGCAGGCCGCGCCGCAGCCGGGGAGCGCCCCCATCACCGCCTTCGACGTCGTCCTCGACGGCACCCGGACGATCCCCGCCACCGTCGATCCGACGGCCGCCTTCGCTCCGGCCGGCACCCGGGTCGCCCTCGACGGTCGACCCTTCACCACGCTCGAGGTCCGCATCCCCGACGATCCAGCCGTGACCGGTGAGATCGGGATCGCCGAGGTCTCGATCCCCGGCGTGGCGGTCGAGGAGCTGGTCCGGCTGCCCCTGACCGCTTCGAGCAACGCACCGAGCGGCACGCCGTTCCCCTTGACCTATGTGTTGTCGCGTCAGCGGGCCGACGCGTCGCTGGTGTTCCGCGCCGACCCCGAGCCTTCCGTCCGGCGCCTGCTCGACGTCCCCGTGACCATGCCGTTCGCGCTCGCCGGCACGGCGCACCTCGACCCCCGGGCGCCCGACACCGTCCTCGACGACGCCCTCCGCTCCCTCGACCCCGGGACCACCGCGACCTCGAGCGGCCGACTGCTCGGCGACCCCACCAGCCGGGCCTCGGCCGCGCTCGACGGCAACCTCGCCACCTGGTGGTCGAGCCCCCTGGCCGGTGCGGTGGGCTCCACCTGGTCGATGCACTCCGACGCCGGGTTCACCGGCCCCGCCCTGACGCTCGACGTCGTCACCGACGACCACCACAGCCTGCCCACGCAGCTCGACGTCACGGTCGACGGGGTGAACCACGCGGTCGCCGTCACACCACTCTCCACCTCGAGCAACCCCGGTACCACCCGGAGAGTGGTCCTCGACCTCGGTGGACCACTCTCCGGCCACGATCTGACCGTCACCGTGCGCGCCGTCGACGCCCGCACCGGCGCAGACCTCTCCGGGTACCCCCTCACCCTCCCCGTCGCCTTCGCCGAGGTCGGCGTGGGCGGTCCGCCGCCCGCCCACGCCGTCGACACGGTGCCGTCGGCGTGCCGGGCCGACCTGGTGTCGGTCGACGGCACCGGCGTGCCGATCCGCCTGAGCGGCCACCTCGGGACCGGGGCCACCGGCGCGCTCACGGTCACGGCGTGCGGGGATCCCCTCACCCTCACCGCCGGAACGCACGTGGTGCGCACGGCCGACGGGCTCGACGTCGGCCTCGACCTCGACGTCGTGTCGCTCGCCGCCCAGCGCGTCACCGCCACGGGCCCGGAGCCCTTCCCCGGCGCCGCGCCGGCGCAGGCCCTCGACGTCCGGACCACCGGCCCGGATGCCGCCACCGTGGTCGGGAGCGGGACGCCCTACTGGGTGCGCCTCGACCGGAGCGTCAACGCCGGCTGGCAGGCCCGGGCCGACCATGCGGGCACCACCCGTGACCTCGGTCCCGGCCACACCCTCGACCTCTTCGCCAACGGGTGGCTGGTCACCCGGGGGACCTCCGGGCCCACGGCACTGCACTTCGCGTGGACGCCGCAGCGCGGCGTCGACGTCGCGCTCGCGGTCTCGGCCCTCGGCGGGTTGGTGTGCCTCGGGCTGCTGTTCGTGCGGCGCCGACGGAGCACCGCCCGCGACCTCCCGCCCTCACCGGTCCCC
>JBAXBB010000067.1:0-16644 GCA_037142235.1 Actinomycetes bacterium | reverse complement strand
GAACGATCCCTGACCGGCAAGACACCAGACCCGACCTGGCCCTACGCTCCACTCCCGAGTTCACCGCCCACGACCCGGCCCCATCCCCTCATCCCGCCGCTCGGGGCGCCGGACCCCCCGCACGAGGAACCTTCCCGATGATCCAGCGTTCTCCGACCCCCGGGTGGGCCTCGGCTACGCCCGCGAGCAGGCGCTGCGCGACGCGCTGCCCGAGTACTACGAGCAGGCGATCACGGCAGAGTCCGTCGACGCCATCGCCACCCCCGAGATCGAGATCACCTCCGGCGCCGACGAAGGCGACGTCGCCTTCGACGCCGTGGTGGAGATCCGGCCGGTGGTGACCGTCACGGGCTACGACGCCCTGCGGGTCGAGATCCCGAGCCCCGACGTCTCCGAGGAGATCGTCGACGCCCAGCTCGATTCCCTGCGGGAGCGCTTCGCCGACCTCACCGACTCCGACGACCCGCTCGTCGACGGCAACTTCGCCCAGATCGACATCAAGGGCACCATCGACGGTGAGCCCGTCGATGCCCTCAGCGCCACCGACTTCCTCTACGAGGTGGGCTCGGCGATGTTGGTCGAGGAGCTCGACGCCGAGATCCGCGACGCGCGTCCGGGGGCGATCCTGCAGTTCACCGCCACGCTCGACGAGCGGTTCGGCGACCGCGAAGGTGACGAGGTCACCTTCGACGTCGTGGTCAAGGACGCCAAGCGCAAGGTGCTCCCCGAGGTCACCGACGAATGGGTCTCGGAGGTCTCCGAGTTCGACGCCGTCGCCGACCTCCGTGCCGACATCGCCACCCGGATGTCGCTGATGGCCCGGGTGCAGTCCCAGATGCTCGTGCGCGACCAGGTGCTCGAGGCGGCGTCCGCCCTCGTCGACCTCGAGGTGCCCAAGGCCCTGGTCGACGCCGAGATGGAGCGTCGCCTCCACGACCTCGCCCACCGTCTCGAGCCGCAGGGGGTCACCATCCCCCAGTACCTCGCCATGACCGGTCAGGACCAGCAGGCTTTCGTCGACGACCTCCGCGAGGCCTGCACCCAGGCCGTGCGCGCCGACCTGGCACTGCGTTCGGTCGTCGCGCAAGAGGCGATCGAGGTCGCCGACAGCGAGGTCGACGCCGAGGTCGAGCGCCTCGCCGAGCGCATGGGCGAGAAGCCCGCACGGGTCCGCAAAGACCTCGAGCGTCGCGGCGTGATCGACGACCTCCGCTCCGACCTGGCCCGCGGCCAGGCCCTGCGGTTCCTCATCGACCACGCCGTGGTCGTCGACGAAGCCGGGAATGTCATCGATCTGACCCTCCCCGAGGGCGACGCCGTGGCATTCTCCGAGTCCGCATCCGAGTCCGAGCCCGAGTCCGAATCCGTAACGTCCGAAGCCATGACAGCAGACACCGAGGAGAATTCCGAGTGATCGAGCCGATCCGCAACTACCTCGTCCCGACGGTCATCGAGCAGACGAACCGCGGTGAGAGGGCCTTCGACATCTACTCACGGCTGCTCAAGGAGCGCATCATCTTCCTCGGCACGCCGATCGACGACACCGTGGCGAACCTGATGATGGCCCAGCTGCTCCACCTGGAGAGCGAGGACCCCGAGAAGGACATCTCGGTCTACATCAACTCGCCGGGTGGGGAGATCACCGGGCTGTTCGCGATCTACGACACGATGCAGTACATCAAGCCCGACGTGTCGACGATCTGCATCGGCCAGGCTGCGTCCGCCGCTGCGGTGCTGCTCGCCTCGGGCACCCCGGGCAAGCGCTACGCCCTGCCCCACGCCCGCATCCTGATCCACCAGCCCCATGGTGGTGCGTCCGGACAGGCCGTCGACATCGAGATCCAGGCCAAGGAGATCCTGCGCATGCGTGAGCTCCTCGACAACATCTTGGCGTACCACACCGGCCAGACGGTCGAGAAGGTCTCCAAGGACACCGACCGCGACTTCATCATGAGCGCACCAGAGTCCAAGGTGTACGGCATCGTCGACGAGATCCTGACCAACCGGGAGCTGTCGTCGGTGGGCGTCGCTTCGGGCGTCAGCTGAGCCGAACCACAGACTGATCGGGGGGACGGCGCGTGGCCAAGTTCGGTGACGGTGGCGACCTGCTCAAGTGCTCGTTCTGCGGGAAGAGCCAGAAGCAGGTCAAGAAGCTCATCGCGGGCCCGGGCGTCTACATCTGCGACGAGTGCATCGATCTCTGCAATGAGATCATCGAGGAGGAGCTCTCCCAGACCTCCGAGGTGCACTTCGACGAACTCCCGAAGCCGAAGGAGATCTACGACTACCTGAACGACTACGTGATCGGTCAGGAGCAGGCGAAGAAGATCCTCTCGGTGGCGGTCTACAACCACTACAAGCGCGTCCAGGCCGGGGCCTACGGCGACCCCGAGGTTGAGCTGGCGAAGTCCAACATCTTGCTGATCGGCCCCACGGGCTGCGGCAAGACGCTCCTCGCCCAGACGCTGGCCCGCCTGCTCAAGGTGCCGTTCGCCATCGCCGACGCCACCGCCCTCACCGAGGCCGGGTACGTCGGCGAAGACGTCGAGAACATCCTCCTCAAGCTGATCCAGGCCGCCGACTACGACGTCAAGAAGGCCGAGACCGGGATCATCTACATCGACGAGATCGACAAGATCGCCCGGAAGTCCGAGAACCCGTCGATCACCCGTGACGTCTCGGGCGAGGGAGTGCAGCAGGCCCTGCTCAAGATCCTGGAGGGGACCACCGCCTCGGTGCCCCCGCAGGGTGGGCGCAAGCACCCCCACCAGGAGTTCATCCAGATCGACACCACCAACATCCTCTTCATCTGCGGCGGTGCGTTCGCTGGCCTCGACCAGTTGATCGAGCAGCGGGTGGGCAACCGTGGGGTTGGCTTCGGCGCCGACATCCGGCGCAGCGAAGACCAGGACGTCGGCCGGCTGCTCGCGTCGGTGCTGCCCGAGGACCTCCTCAAGTTCGGGCTGATCCCCGAATTCGTGGGCCGTCTTCCGGTCGTCAGCGCCGTCAGCAACCTCGACCACGACGCGCTCATGCGGATCCTGATCGAGCCCAAGAACGCTCTGCTGCGCCAGTACCAGAAGTTCTTCCAGTTCGACGACGTCGATCTCGTCTTCACTGACGACGCCCTCGAGTCCGTCGCCGACGAAGCGCTCAAGCGGGGTACCGGTGCCCGTGGTCTGCGGGCGATCCTCGAGGAGGTGCTCCTCGACGTGATGTACGACCTGCCGAGCCGCACCGACGTCGTGCGGTGCGTGGTCGACCGCGGGGTGGTGCTCGAGAAGATGCACCCCACCCTCGTGACCCTCGACGCCGACCGCCGCAGCGCCTGATCTGCGGGCCGGTCGTCCCGGCCCCGGGTTCACCTCTACCGCCCGCCTACGCTGGCTGCCATGCACAGCGTTCCGGAGAAGCCGGCCCTCGAGGGGCTCGAAGGTAAGTGGGCCGCGCGCTGGGAGGCCGACGGCACCCACCGCTTCGACCGCCGCGCGCCGCGCGAGCGGGTCTTCTCCATCGACACCCCGCCACCCACGGTCTCGGGTTCGCTGCACGTCGGTCACGTGTTCAGTTACACGCACACCGACACGGTCGCCCGCTACCGCCGGATGCGGGGGTCCGAGGTGTTCTACCCGATGGGCTGGGACGACAACGGTCTGCCCACCGAGCGCCGGGTCCAGAACTACTTCGGGGTCCGGTGCGACCCGACCCTCCCGTACGACCCGGCCTTCGAGCCGCCGGCCGAGCCCCCGAAGCCGGCGGTCTCGATCTCCCGGCGCAACTTCGTGGAGCTCTGCGATCGCCTCGTGACCGAGGACGAGCAGCAGTTCGAGGAGCTCTGGCGTCACCTCGGCCTGTCGATCGACTGGTCGATGACCTACACGACCATCGGAACCCGGGCCCAGCGCATCTCCCAGCGGGCCTTCCTGCGCACGCTGGCCCGGGGTGAGGCCTATCAGGCCGAGGCGCCCACGCTCTGGGACGTCGACTTCCGCACGGCCGTGGCCCAGGCCGAGCTCGAAGACCGGGAGATGCCCGGGGCCTACCACACGATCCGCTTCCCCCGGGCCGACGGCGCGGGCGACATCGTGATCGAGACGACCCGCCCCGAACTGCTCCCGGCGTGCGTGGCGTTGGTCGCGCACCCCGACGACGAGCGGTACCGGCCCTGGTTCGGCACGGAGGTCCTGACTCCGCTGTTCGGTGTGCGCGTGCCGGTGCTCGCCCACCCGCTCGCCGACCCCGAGAAGGGGAGCGGCATCGCCATGATCTGCACCTTCGGCGACCTGACCGACGTCATCTGGTGGCGCGAGCTCGACCTCCCCGCGCGGCCGTGCATCGGGTGGGACGGCCGTCTGCTCGCTGAGCCGCCGATCCGGCTCGAGGGTGAAGCCGCGGTGCGCTACGAGGCCCTGGCGGGCAAGACCACCAAGCAGGCGAAGGTCGCGATCGTGGAGCTCCTGACCGAGTCCGGTGACCTGCTCGCCGAGCCCCGCCCGATCACCCATGCGGTCAAGTTCTACGAGAAGGGCGATCGTCCGCTCGAGATCGTGACCACACGGCAGTGGTACATCCGCAACGGCGGTCGCGACGCGGGTCTGCGCGAGGAGCTGCGCGCCCGAGGACGCGCCCTGCACTGGCACCCCGACCACATGCGCTCGCGCTACGACTCCTGGGTCGAAGGGCTCAACGGTGACTGGCTGATCAGCCGGCAGCGCTTCTTCGGCGTCCCGTTCCCGATCTGGTACCGCGTTGGTGCCGACGGGAGTCCCGACTACGACCTCCCGCTGGTCCCCGCCGAGGCCGACCTGCCAGTCGATCCGCAGAGCGAGGCGCCCGCCGGGTTCGAGGAGTCCCAGCGTGGTCAGCCGGGTGGCTTCGTCGCCGACCCGGACGTCATGGACACCTGGGCCACCTCTTCGCTCACGCCCCAGATCGCCTGTGGCTGGGAAGAGGACCCGGAGCTGTTCGCGGCCACTTACCCGATGGACCTGCGTCCTCAGGCCCACGAGATCATCCGCACCTGGCTCTTCTCCACGGTGGTGCGCGCCCACCTGGAGTTCGACGGCCTGCCGTGGTCCGACGCCGCCATCTCGGGTTGGGTCCTCGACCCTGACCGGAAGAAGATGTCGAAGTCGGTGGGCAACGTGGTGACGCCCCTCGGACTGCTCGAACGGTACGGCTCGGACGCCGTGCGCTACTGGGCCGCGAGTGGTCGACCGGGCACCGACACCGCCTTCGACGAGGACCAGATGAAGATCGGGCGTCGGCTCGCCATCAAGGTCCTCAACGCGTCGAAGTTCGCGCTCGGCGTGATCGGTGACGACTCCACCGACGGTCCGGTCACCGAACCGCTCGACCGCGCCATGCTCGCCGCGCTCGCCGACCTCGTCGACGAGGCCACGCGCGCCTTCGACCAGTACGACTACGCCCGCGCCCTCGAGCGGACCGAGCGCTTCTTCTGGACGTTCTGCGACGACTACGTGGAGCTCGTGAAGCAGCGGGCCTACGACTCGGCCGGCGCGGCTGGCGCGGGTGGCTCGGCCGGTGCCGCGTCGGCCCGGGCGGCCCTCGCCCTCGCCCTCGATGGGTTGCTCCGCCTGTTCGCCCCGCACCTCCCGTTCGTCACCGAGGAGGTCTGGTCGTGGTGGCGCGACGGCACGGTGCATCGGAGTCCCTGGCCCGAGGCGGCCCCCCTGCGGGCCGCAGCCACCGACGGCGACCCGGCGGCCTACCGCGTGGCCGGAGAGGTCCTGGCCGAGGTGCGCAAGGCCAAGACGGCCGGGAAGCGGTCGATGCGGGCTGAGGTGGAGTCGGTGACGGTCCACGACACGGCCACCCGCCTGGCCCTCCTCGCCACCGTGGCGCGCGACGTGTGCGACGCGGGGCACGTGGCCGAACTGCGGACGAGCGAGGCCGGTGAGCTCTCCGTCGACGTGACCCTCGCCGACGTCGAAGGAGCCTGACGTGACCTCGGTCGCCGACTGGAGTGAGCAACCGGCCGAAGCGTTCGCCTGGCTCGACGCGCACGTGAACCTCGAATCGCTCGGCGCGCCGATGGGGCGTGACCGCCGGGCGACCGCTCCGACCCTGGCCCGCATGGAGGCGTTGGCGGCGCTCCTGGGTTCACCCCAGCTCGAGTACGGGATCGTCCACGTCACGGGGACCAACGGCAAGACCTCGGTCGCTCGGATGGTCAGCGCACTGTTGATGGGGGCCGGGGTGTCGACGGGCACCTACACCAGCCCCCACCTCGAGCGTGTGAACGAGCGCATGGCCTGGGACGGCGAGCCCATCGACGACGCCACGTTGGCCGACCGGCTGGCGCAGATCGCGCTGATCGAGCCGCACCTGCCCGACGTCCCGAGCTACTTCGAGATCGTCACCGGCGCGGCGCTCACGTGGTTCGCCGACGTCGCCGTCGAGTTGGCCGTGCTGGAGGTGGGTCTGGGGGGTACCTGGGACGCCACCAACGTCGTCGACGCCGGGGTCGCGGTGGTGACGAACGTCCAGCTCGATCACACCGAATACCTGGGGAACACGCGCGAGGAGATCGCCGCCGAGAAGGCCGGGATCATCGCGGCGGGTGGGACGCTGGTGCTGGGTGAGACCGATCCGACCCTGACCGGCATCTTCGTGGCTCGGGAACCGGCGCTCACCTGGATCCGCGACCGCGACTTCGGCACCTCTCGCAACGTGACCGCGGTCGGCGGTCGCCTGATCGACCTGTACACGCCCTGGGGTCGCCACGCCGACGTCTTCGTGTCGTTGCACGGGGCGCACCAGGGCGACAACGCCGCGATCGCCCTGACGGCCGCAGAGGCGATCCTGGGTGAGCCGCTCTCGACCGAGGTCGTGGCCGACGTGCTCGGGCGGGTGCGGTCGCCGGGTCGCCTCGAGGTGGTGGGCCGCGAGCCGCTGGTGTTGCTCGACGGGGCCCACAACGTGGCCGGGGCCCGCGGTCTGCGCCGAGCGCTCGACGATGCGTTCGCGAGTGGAGACCGCACGGTCGTCGTCGGGTTGCTCCGCGAGAAGGATTCGGTCGAGATGCTGACGGCGCTCGGGATCGGCGACGTCGCCCGGCTCGTGTGTTGCGCGCCGCCGAGCGCGCGCGCCGGCGAGCCCCAGGCCCTGGCGGATGCGGCGCGGGCCCTGGGCCTGGCCGACGACCGCATCGAGGTCGTCCACGACGTCGCCGACGCCGTGGAGCGCGCGGTGGCCCTCACGCCATCCGACGGTCAGGTGGTGGTCACCGGCTCGCTCTACGTGGTGGGCGCCGCCCGGGTCGCCTTGGGTGTGGGGTGATCCGGGTCGGCTAGCGTGCCGCAACCATGAGCACTCGAACCCTGGTCCTGTGCAAGCCCGACGCCGTGGAGCGTGCCCTTGTGGGCGAGATCGTCGGTCGCCTCGAGCGGCGCGGCCTGCGCATCGTGGCGCTGGAGCAGCGCACCATCTCGGCCGACGTCGCGGGAGAGCACTACGCGGAGCACCGCGAGAAGCCCTTCTTCGGGGAGCTGGTCACCTTCATCACCCGGGGACCGCTCGTTGCGATGGTCGTGGAAGGGCCCGAAGACACCTGGCAGATGGTGCGTTCGATGATGGGGGCGACCAACCCCCGCGACGCCGCTTCGGGCACCATCCGGGGCGACCTCGCCCTCGAGACCCAGGAGAACCTGGTGCACGGCTCCGACGGTCCCGAGTCGGCCGCCCGCGAGATCGCCCTGTTCTTCCCCGGGCTCTGAGGCGCACCCGCCGCGAGGCGCTCAGGCCCCGAACCCTTGCCCCGCAAGGCCTGGGGCCAGGCTGCTTGGGGTGATCCCCGGCGAGGCCGTAGCCTTGCCCTCCCATGGCGAACCTCTCCGACCCCCCGGTGACGACGGATCGCGTCGATCGCGGCCCCCGGTGATGGGCGGGCAGGCGTGGCTCTCGCCCGTGGTCGGCCGCGACATGGCCGTCGACCTCGGCACGGCCAACACCGTCGTCTACGTCCGCGGGCAGGGGATCGTGCTCGACGAGCCCTCGATCGTGGCCATCAACACCCGTACCCAGGCGCTCCTCGCGGTCGGGACCGAGGCCAAGCGGATGCTGGGCCGCACCCCGGCGCACATCCAGGCAATCCGGCCGCTCAAGGACGGCGTGATCGCCGACTTCGACATGTGCGAGAAGATGCTGCGCTACTTCATCCAGCACGTGCACCAGCGGCGGTGGGCGAAGCCCCGCATGGTCATCTGCATCCCGTCGGGGGTCACGGGCGTGGAGCGGCGAGCGGTGCAGGAGGCCGCCGAATTCGCCGGTGCGCGCAAGCCGGCCCTCGTGATCGAAGAGCCGATGGCCGCCGCGATCGGCGCGGGTCTGCCGGTCCACGAGCCGGCGGGCAACATGATCGTCGACATCGGTGGTGGAACCACCGAGGTCGCCGTGATCTCGCTCGGTGGCATCGTGGCGAGCGAATCGAGTCGCATCGCCGGTGACGAGTTCGACGAGGCGATCCTCGCCTTCATGAAACGCGAGTACTCCCTGGCGCTCGGCGAGCGCACCGCGGAAGAGGTCAAGACGAAGCTCGCCACCGCCTATCCGCTCGAGGAGGAGCTCTACGCCGAGATCCGTGGTCGTGACCTCGTGACGGGCCTCCCCAAGACGGTGGTCGTCTCGACCGCCGAGATCCGAGAGGCGGTCGAGGAGCCGGTGGCGGCCATCGTCGACGCCGTGAAGGTCACCCTCGACAAGACGCCCCCCGAGCTCGCCGCCGACATCATGGAGCGCGGCATCGTGCTGGCCGGGGGTGGCGCCATGCTCCTCGGCCTCGACCGGGTCATCCAGGCCGAGACCGGCATGCCGGTGCGGGTCGCGGAGAACCCGCTCTACGCGGTTGCGCTCGGTTCGGGGTACTGCCTCGAGCAGTTCGACATGCTCCGTCAGGTGCTCGTCAGCCACAACGGCGACTGACCGGGCCGATCATGGCGGTCTACCGGGGTGAGTCGCGACGTCGCCCGGTCCTGATCCTCTTGGTCGTGACGTCGCTCGCGCTCATCACCTTGTCCGGGACCGGCAACGGCGGGATCATCGGCAGCCTCCGGACGACCACCCGGCAACTGGTCGAACCGGTGCAGCGCGTGGTGCGGAGCACGTTGCGGCCCGTCACCAATGCCTTCGACGGGGTGACGAAGGTGTCGTCGCTGCGCGACGAGAACGCTCGACTGCGCGCCCGGGTCTCCCAGCTCGAAGGCACGCTGTCGAAGCAGCGTGCGGTCGGGCAGGAGGTCGGGACCCTCGAGCAGCTGCTCGACCTGCCCAACATCGAAGACGCCACCGGCGTGGCTGCCCGGGTGGTCGGAGGTCCGCCCGGGAACTTCGAGCGCACGATCACCCTCGACAAGGGCACCGCGAAAGGGATCGTGGTCGGAATGCCGGTCGTGGCCGGAACCGAGGCCCTCGTCGGCCGGGTCACCGCCACGACCCGCGACCAGGCGACGGTGACCCTCATCGACAGCCCCGGGCTGGGCGTGGGCGTGCGGACCGAGAAGACCAAGGAGCAGGCGATCACCCAGGGTCGGGCCGGTGACCGCATCATGCGGCTCAACTTCCTCGGCAACCCCCGTGCCCCGATCGAGGTGGGAGAGCTCGTCTTCACCGCCGGAACCACCGGGGCGGCCTATCCGCCCGACCTGGCGGTGGGACGGGTCACCAAGATCGACCGCAACCGTGGCGACCTCGACCCCGACATCTTCGTGGCACCGGTCGTCGACCTGGACTCTCTGGTGTTCGTCAAGGCCCTGCGCTGGCCACCGCGCGTGGCCGGCAGCGGGTGATCGGGCGATGCGATGGTTGCGCTGGTTCCTCGTCGTCCTGACGCTGGTCGTGCTCCAGACCGCGGTCTTCCCGAGCCTGCGGGTCGCCGGGGCGGCACCCGATCTGCTGCTCGTCGCGACCGTGGCGGTGGCGTTCTACCGCGGGGCCGAGGTGGGCTCGGTGTTCGGGTTCGTGGCCGGCTTGACCATCGACTGCTTCTTGAGCTCCCACTTCGGCATCTCGGCCCTGGCCTTTTGCCTGGTGGGCTTTGGTGTCGGGGTGTTCCAGTCCGGGATGCTGCGTTCGTCGCGGCTGGTGGCACCGGTCCTGGCGGGGGTCGGCGGCCTCCTGGGCGGCGGGCTGTGGGTGGTGATCGCAGCGATCGCCGGCCAGGACGACCTGTTCGTCGGCCACACGATCGGCGTCCTGATCGTGGCGGCGCTCTACGACGCCCTGATCTCGTTCGCGGTGTTCCCCTTCGTCCACTGGGCGGCGGGCGACCCAGAGCCGGCCCGGCGCTGAGTCCTCCTCAGGAAAACCCCAGGTCGGGGCGGCCGCGCGGACCGCAGCGACGGCCCGGCGACCACAATGGTCGGTTCATGGGCAGACCTCGAGGGTGGCGATGAGCGAGGGGAACAGCCGGTTCCGGCTCGGCGTCGTCGGGGTCGCGGTCCTCGCGCTCTTCTGCGCCCTGTTCGCCCGCCTCTGGTTCCTCCAGGTGGGCGACGCCGCCTCGTACCAGGCGCAGACGGCCCAGAACCGCGTCCGACTGGTGAAGGAGCCGGCGATCCGGGGGGCGATCGTCGATCGCAACGGGGTGGCGCTGGTCCAGAACACGCTGATCGACTCGATCACGATCCAGCGCAACCTCACGCCCGAGGCCCAGGCGATCACCGTGAAGAACCTGGCCAAGATCCTGGAGCTGACCCCGGAGTCGGTGCAGACCCTCCTCGACAGCCCCAACTACTCGCCCTACGAGCCGGTGCCGGTCGCGCAGCACGTGGCCTTCGAGAAGTTGGTCTACATCCAGGAGCATCCCGAACTGTTCCCAGGAGTGTCGGCCGAGCGCCAGAGCCTGCGCGAGTACCCGGTACGGACCGACCTTTTCGGCAACCCGCCGGTCGGGGCGCACCTCCTCGGCTACGTGGCTTCGATCAACAAGCAGGAATACGAGATCCGCAAGTCCCAGGGCTACAGCCAGATCGACCTGATCGGGAAGGAGGGGGTCGAGCAGCTCTTCGAGTCCGAGCTCCGCGGCTCGCCGCGCGTTCGCAAGCTCGAGGTCGACAGCCTGGGCCGCCTGGTGGGCGTGGCCAGCGAGACCCCGCCCACCCCGGGGAACGACGTCCAGCTCACCATCGACGCCAACATCCAGAAGGTCGCTGAGGACTCCCTGAACCAGGGGATGACGCAAGCCCGCAACTACCAGGACATCGGCTACAAGGCCGGGTTCCGTCAGTACAAGGCGTCGGGAGGCGCCGTCGTGGTGCTCGACACGAGCAACGGTGACATCGTCGCCCTTGCGAGCGCGCCCACCTTCGACATCTCGAAGTTCACCAACGGCATCCCGGCCGACGAATACGCCCGGCTCACCGGCCCCGACAGCAACAACCCCTTGATCGACCGCGCGGTGCAGGGCCAGTACGCGCCCGGTTCCACCTTCAAGGCTTTCACCTCCTATTCGGCCCTGCGCGACGCTCTCCCCCTCCCCAACGACGGTGGGACGTACGACGACACGTTCACGTTCTACGACAAGGGCTTCATCCGCTTCGGTGTCACCGGGAAGGAGCAGGAGTTCCAGAACTCCGGCCGGCAGGCGAACGGCATCGTCGACCTGCACCGTGCGCTCACCGTGTCGAGCGACACGTACTTCTACAATCTCGGGCTCCTCTACTGGCAGGACTTCGGAAAGGGCAACGAGCGCAACCCCGACCTGAACCAGCCCGAGTACGGCCTGCAGAAGACGGCCCGGCTCTTCGGGTTCGGCAGCGCCACCGGGAGCGGTCTGCCGGGCGAGCAGCCCGGGCGTGTCCCCGACCTCGCCTTCAAGCGCTCGGTGAACAAGGACAGCACCGACCCGTCGACCCAGATCTGGCTTCCGGGCGACTCCATGAACCTCGCGGTCGGCCAGGGCGACACCCTGGTCACCCCGCTGCAACTGGCCGCGGCGTACGGGGCGCTGGGCAACGGGGGCAAGCTCTTCCAGCCCCGTCTCGCCTCGCGCGTCCTCGAGGGAGGATCAACCCTCGGAGTCCCGAAGGTCGTGCGCGACCTTCCGGTGCAACCCGCCAAGGACCTCAAACTCAACCCTGACCTCGTCGCTACGATCCGGGCCGGGCTCGAAGGAGTGATCTGCAACCCCGAGGGCACCGCCAGTGGCGCGTTCGACGGCTACGCCTGCGGCACGGTGATGGGCAAGACCGGCACCGCCCAGACGGGCAATGGCGAAGACACGTCGCTGTTCGTCGGCGTCTCGCCCTCGTCGGTGGACCCGGCCGGCCCGCCCACGCACCAGTACGTGGTGTGCGTGGTCGTGGAGCAGGGAGGATTCGGCGGATCGGTGTCGGCACCGATCGCCCGACGTATCTTCGATGCGCTGCTCGGTGACCCCAATCCGCCGCCGGTGCGCACCTTCCCGCCGAAGAAGGACTGACCGATCTCCGTGCCGCACCTCCGCCTGCATTCCGTCCGGCGTGACCGGGAGCCCCGGCCGTGACGTTCGCGCCCGGGCTCTCGCGGAGCCGGAACCCCTGGAGCGCGCGCCGGGGATCGGGGTTCGAGGGGTGGCTCGGGGTGTCGCTGCGTGACCTCGACTGGATTCTGATCGGCGCGATCGCAGCGCTGTGCGGGGTCGGTCTGGCGATGGTGGCATCGGCGAGTCGGAACCTCACCGCCAACCCGTACTACTTCGTCCAGCGTCAGGGGATCGCCCTGGTCGTGGGGATCGTGGCGTTCGTGCTCGTGCTCAAGATCGACTACCGGAAGTGGCGGGACTTCTCGCTCCTCGCCTACATCGCCGCCTGCGCGATGCTCTTTCTCGTCATCTCGCCGGTCGGGACCAACGCCAAGGGTGCGCAGGCCTGGATCGCGTTCCCGGGTGGCTTCCACTTCGAGCCGTCGGAGTGGTCGAAGTTCCTCATCATCGTGGCGCTCGCCGGGTACGTGAACGAGCACCGCAACGACATCGACCCCTGGCGGATCACCGTGATCCTGGGTTTGGCGCTGCTCCCCATCGGGCTGGTGCAGCTTCAGCCCGACCTCGGGACGAACATGGTCTTCGCGGCGATCGTCATCGGGCTGCTCGCCGTCGCGGGGGCCAAGGGGCGCTACCTGCTGGTGATCGGGCTGCTGGCGGCGACGGGGATCTACGCCGTGGTGACCCTCGGGCTCTTGAAGCAGTACCAGATCGACCGGCTCACGTCCGTCATCAACCCGGGCAAGGCGACCCAGGGGGCGGCGTACAACCAGAACCAGTCGAAGAAGACGATCGGCGCCGGCGGACTGCTCGGTGCCGGGCTCTTCCAGGGCAAGCAGACCGGTCTCGGTTACGTCCCCGAGCAGCACACCGACTTCATCTTCACGGCGGTGGGGGAGGAGCTCGGGTTCGTCGGCTCGGTCCTCCTCCTCGCCCTGTACGCGGTCGTGATGTGGCGGACCTGGCGAACGGCCCGGCTCTCGCGCGACTTCTACGGCACCCTGGTCTGTGCCGGGATCTTCGCCATGCTCGGGTTCCAGATCTTCGAGAACGTCGGGATGTGCATGGGGATCATGCCGGTCACGGGCATCCCGTTGCCCCTCTTGAGCTACGGCGGTTCGAGCCTCGTGGCGACCCTGGCCTGTCTGGCCCTGGTCGTCAACGTCCACGCCCGCCGCTTCACCTGATCCGGCCCCGGACCGGCCCCGGACCGGCCCTGGTCGGGCCCTGGGGGCCGGGGGCGAGGGAAGGGCCCGGGGCCCGGTAGCATCCCTCGCGATGTCCGACCTGTGGCCGAGGCTCGAGCCTCTCCTGGCCAGGGTGGAAAAGCCTGCCCGGTACATCGGGATGGAGCGGGGCAGCCGGCGGCCCGAACACGGTCCCGACCGGGTGGCCTGGCTGCTGCTGTACCCCGATGCGTACGAGGTGGGTCTGCCCAACCAGGGATTGCAGATCCTCTACGAGATCCTCAACGAGCGCCCCGACGCGCTCGCCGAGCGCTCCTACGCGCCGTGGGTCGACCTCGAGGCCGAATTGCGCGCCCACGGCCTCCCGCTGTTCTCCGTCGACACCCACCGGCCGGCCACGGACTTCGACCTCCTGGCCTTCAACCTCTCGGCCGAGTTGGTGTACACCAACCTGCTGAACTGCGTGGACCTCGCCGGGGTGCCGGTCCGGGTGGCCGACCGCGGCCCGCAGCACCCCTTGGTGGTGGCGGGTGGCCACTGCACCTACAACCCGGAGCCCCTTGCCGACTTCGTCGACGCCTTCGTGATCGGCGACGGCGAAGAGGTGGTCAGTGAGATCACCGAGGTGGTCAAGGCCTGGAAGCGCTCCGGCCGGGCCAACCGCGAGGCCGTCCTGCGCGACCTGGCCACCGTCCCGGGGGTCTACGTCCCGTCCATGTACGAGGTGGAGTACGACGGGCCGCAGTTCGTGGGGATCACCCCGAAGTACTCGGATGTCCCCGCCATCGTCGACAAGCGCACGATCGCGGACCTTGCGGACTGGCCCTACCCCAAGGAGCAGCTGGTCCCGTTGATCGAGGTCGTCCACGACCGGCTCAACGTCGAGCTCTTCCGCGGGTGCACGCGGGGCTGCCGCTTCTGCCAGGCGGGGATGATCACGCGCCCGGTCCGGGAGCGTCCGATCGAGCAGGCGCGCACGATGGTGCAGCAGGGTCTGCGTCGGTCCGGTTACGACGAGGTCGCCCTCACCTCGTTGTCGAGCGCCGACTTCTCGGGGATCGAGGGCCTTGTGGGGTCGATCGTCGACGAGCAGTCGGGCACCGGGTCGGTGTCGCTGTCGCTGCCGTCGCTGCGCGTCGACGCCTTCACGGTGGGGGTGGCGAGCCAGATCCAGAAGGTCCGCCGCACCGGTCTCACCTTCGCTCCCGAGGCCGGCACCTGGCGGATGCGCCAGGTGATCAACAAGCTCGTCACCGAAGAGGACCTCTACAGCGCAGCGGACGCGGCGTTCTCGCAGGGGTGGCGTCGGGTGAAGCTGTACTTCCTCATCGGCCTGCCCACCGAGACCGACGTCGACACCCTCGGCATCGCCGAACTCGCCCGCAACGTGGTGGAGATCGGGAAGCGTCACACCAAGGCGGCCAGTGCCACGGCCTCGGTCGGTGGCTTCGTGCCCAAGCCGCACACGCCGTTCCAGTGGTTCGGGCAGAACTCGGTGGCGGAGTTGCACCGGAAGGTCGCGCTGCTGCGCGACGACCTGCGGCGTTCGCCGGCCAAGGTTCGCTGGCACGACCCGGAGGCGACGTTCGCCGAGGGGATCGTGAGCCGGGGGGACCGTCGGATCGGGGCCGTCATCGAACGCGTCTGGCGGGCCGGGGGGACGTTCCAGGAGTGGAGCGAGCGTTTCGACCTCACCCGCTGGCTCGACGCCATGGCCGCCGAGGGCCTCGACCCCGAGTGGTACGTGACCCGCCATCGGACGGGTGAGGAGGCCCAGCCCTGGGACCACATCGCCGCCGGCCTACACCGGGACTTCCTCTGGGGGGACTGGAAGGCGGCCCTCGCCGAGCACGGGCTCCCCGATTGTCGGTGGACGCCCTGCTACGACTGCGGTGTGTGCACCGGATATGCCCTCGAGCACGTGGTCGCCTCGCCGACCCCGCCGGCCGGGGGCAGCCAGGGCACTGGGCAAGACCTCGCGGCCGCGGCCGTCGGGGTGCCCGTTCGCTTTCTCGGTACCGCGCGGGAGGGCTTCCGTGCGCGGTGACACGGGCTTTCCGGTCCGGATGCGCTACGCCAAGCGTGGTCCGGTCCGCTTCATCGGTCACCGTGACGTGGCGCGGGCTTTCGAGCGCGCGTTCCGCATCGCGGAACTGCCCCTGGCCTTCTCGGCCGGGTTCTCACCGCACCCGAAGGTGAGCTTCGGTCCGGCCCTGGCCGTGGGCTACGAGAGTGACGCCGAGTACCTCGACGTCGAGCTCGCCGAGGCTCTCGCAGACGAGCGGCTCGTCCGCGACGTCACCGGCGGTCTGCCCGCGGGCATGACGGTCACCGGGGTCACCCGGCTGGCCGACCGGGCCCCGTCACTCCAGGAAGAAATCGCGTCGCTCGGGTACCGGGTGACGACGGGTGGGGTCGACCCGGTGGCGCTGTCCGCCGCGGTCGAGGCGTTCCTCGCCCTTTCTGAGATCCGGGTCCCCGTGGCCCGTAAAGGCGAACACCACGTCGAAGACATCCGCCCGTCGGTCTTGGCGCTCACCGCGCTGCCCGGCGAGTCCGTCGTCGACGTCGAAGTCGCGACCCGGCCCCGCACCCTGCGGGTCGCCGACGTCGTCACCGGTCTCCGGACCGTGTCCGAGGATGCCGCGCCGCTCGAGGAGTTGCGCGTCGTTCGTACCCGTCAATGGATCGAGCGCGGCGGCGCGCGGTGGGAACCGCTCGACGTCGACCGGCGCTCGGAGGCTCCCGAGGGAGCGACGCGTGCGCTGGAAACGTGCGCGTGAACCGAAAAGGAACTCTCGATGAACGAGCACACGGACCCCGTGTCGCGTCCCTCGGACGGCAGCGTGCCGTCCGCCACCCCCGACTCCGGCCCTTCGGCGCCGGTTTCACCACCGACTGACCGACCGGTTGCTCCGGTTCCGGTTGCTCCGGTTCCGGTTGCTCCGGTTCCGGTTGCTCCGGTTCCGGTTGCTC
>JBAXBB010000066.1:0-16645 GCA_037142235.1 Actinomycetes bacterium | reverse complement strand
CCCCCCCCACCGCCCGCCCGAAGCGGCGGTGACCGACCCGAAACGGAGACCCCCGTGTCCAAGCCCGACTTCGCCATCGACGACTCCCTCATTTACCGCGCCACGGTCACGACCGACCGGGGCGCCATCGTGATGGACCTCGACCCGCAGCTCGCCCCCAACACGGTGAACAACTTCGTCGGGCAGGCCCGGGCCGGGTACTACGACGGCCTGACGTTCCACCGGGTCGTCCCCGAGTTCGTGATCCAGGGCGGTTGCCCGTTGGGCAACGGCACCGGTGACGACGGCTACAAGTTCGCCGACGAGCCGGTGCTGGCCGAGTACACCCTGGGCGCGGTGGCGATGGCCAACGCCGGCCCCGACACCAACGGCACCCAGTTCTTCATCACCATCGACGACTGTCGCCAGAAGCTGGCGAAGGCCTACAACCTCTTCGGCTACGTGGTCGAGGGCATGGACGTGGCCCAGGCGACGGAGGTCGGCGACGTCATGCGCACGGTGGCCATCGAGGAGCGGCCACGGGGCTGACCCGCCGCCGACCCGCCGTGGGGTCCCGCCCGTCGCTCCGTCCCGGTCGGGTGCTCTGCGGCCGGGCCGGGTCCGAACCGGGCCGCGTACCCTGGGGGCCCGTCCACCACTCGAGTCCCGGAGAGACCATGGCCTCCACCGTCGGCCCCACCACCCCAGCGTCACTCGTCGAGCAGACCTACGCGCGGTTCTCGTCCAGCACGGAGGCCGCCCGCCGCCGTCTGGGGCGCCCGCTGACCTTCGCCGAGAAGGTGCTGTTCGCCCACGCCGACGACCCCGAGACGCTCGGCACGGAGCGTGGCGTCGACTACGCCGACTACCGGCCCGACCGCGTCGCGATGCAAGACGCCACGGCGCAGATGGCCCTGCTGCAGTTCATGACCGCCGGTCTTCCGCAGGTGGCGGTGCCCTCCACGGTGCACTGCGACCACCTGATCCTGGCGCGCGTCGGGGCGAACACCGACCTGCAGGTGGCCAACGATGTCAACGCCGAGGTCTACGACTTCCTGCGGACGGTGTCGGCGAAGTACGGCATCGGGTTCTGGAAGCCGGGTTCGGGGATCATCCACCAGGTGGTGCTCGAGCAATACGCCTTCCCGGGCGGGATGATGATCGGCACCGACAGCCACACGCCCAACGCCGGCGGACTCGGCATGATCGCGATCGGCGTGGGCGGCGCCGACGCCGTCGATGTCATGGCGGGCTGGCCCTACAACACCAAGGTGCCCAAGTTGATCGGTGTGCGGCTGACCGGGCGACTCTCGGGCTGGACGTCGGCGAAGGACGTCATCTTGAAGGTCGCCGGCATCCTGACCGTCAAGGGTGGGACCGGAGCGATCGTCGAGTACTTCGGCCCGGGGGCCGAGTCGATCTCGGCCACGGGCAAGGCGACCATCTGCAACATGGGTGCGGAGATCGGCGCCACCTGCTCGCTGTTCGCCTACGACGAGCAGCACGCCCGCTACCTGAGGGCCACCGGTCGGGCCGACCTCGCCGAGCTCGCCGACCGTCACGCCGAGTTCCTCCGGTCCGACCCCGAGGTCGACGCCGACCCGGAGCGGTTCTACGACCGGGTCATCGAGATCGACCTCGACGCCCTCGAACCGCACGTCGTCGGCCCGCACACCCCCGACCTCGACCGGTCGGTGGCCGAGCTGGCCAAGGTCGCCGCGGGCGAGGGGTATCCGCTCGAGGTGTCGAGCGCGCTGGTGGGGTCGTGCACCAACTCCTCCTACGAGGACATCGGTCGCGCGGCCAACCTGGCGCGCCAGGCCCGGGCCGAGGGGATGACCGTCCGGACCCCCCTCCTCATCTCTCCGGGCTCCGAGCAGGTGCGGGCGACCATCGCCCGTGACGGCTACCTCGAGGACCTCGAGGCGATCGGTGCCACCGTGCTGGCCAACGCCTGTGGACCGTGCATCGGCCAATGGCAGCGTGACGACATGGCTTCCGGTACGCCGAACTCGATCGTGTCGTCGTTCAACCGCAACTTCCCGGCCCGCAACGACGGCAACGCGGCCACCCTCAGTTTCATCGCCTCGCCCGAGTCGGTCGTGGCCTACGCGCTGTCGGGTCGGCTCGACGTCGATTTCGTGCACGATCCCATCCCCACCGCCGACGGCCGGGAGATCCGGCTGGAGCCGCCCACGGCCGACGACCTGCCGGCGTCGGGCTTCGACCACGGTGAGTCGGGGTTCGTCGCTCCGGCGACCGACGGCTCGGCGGTGGAGGTGCTCGTGCACTCCGACTCCGAGCGCCTCGAGCTGCTCGAGCCGTTCGCGGCCTGGGACGGCAACGACGAAGCGGGCCTGCGGGTGCTCATGAAGGCCGCGGGCAAGTGTACGACGGACCACATCTCACCGGCGGGCAAGTGGCTCACGTACCGCGGGCATCTCACCAACATCTCGGGCAACCTGTTCATCGGCGCGAACAACGCGTTCGCCCTCGATGCCCCGGGCCAGGGCGTCGATGCCCGGACCGGCGCCCTCACCCCCTTGCCCGATCTGGCGAAGGCTTACAAGGACGCCGGGATCGCGTGGGTCGCGGTCGGCGACGAGAACTACGGCGAGGGTTCGTCGCGTGAGCACGCGGCGATGGAGCCGCGTTACATGAACGGCAAGGCGATCATCGTCCGGTCGTTCGCCCGGATCCACGAGGCCAACCTCAAGAAGCAGGGCGTGCTCGCGCTGACGTTCGCCGACCCGGCCGACTACGAGCGCATCCGGGTCGACGACACCCTCGACGTCGTGGGTCTCGCCGACCTCGCCCCGGGCCGACCCGTCACCGTGGTGATCCACCACGCCGACGGCAGCACCGAGGAGATCTCGACCACGCACACGATGAGCGACGAGCACATCGCCTGGTTCCGGGCGGGCTCGGCGCTCAACGTGCTGCGGAGTCGCTGACCCGGGCCTTTCCAGCCCCGCCCCGGCGCTGGGGTGGGTGCGGAGCACACCAGGAGGACCAAGGCGGTGAACGACATCGTCAAGCAGGTCCTGAACGTCACCGAAGCCGCCCGAGACAAGATCCTCGAGGTCCGGGCCGAGTCGCCGGGCCAGGAGCACGACGCCATCGCGGTCCTCAGCGGTGCGACCCTCGACTTCGGTCCGGCGGGCTTCATCATGGACAACCCCAACAAGCCGGCCCCGAAGGTGATGAACCTGCCGACGGCCGACCTGTCGTCGCCGCTGGCCCAAGAGGTGCTCCGGGTCATCGAGGAGCTCGTGAACCCCCAGATCGCGGCGCACGGCGGCAGCGCCGAGCTGGTCGCGGTCGAGGAGTCGGTGGTCTACCTGCGCCTCGGCGGCGGGTGCCAGGGCTGCTCGTCGGCCAAGGCGACCCTCAAGCAGGGCATCGAGGTCATGATCCTCGACCACGTGCCCGAGGTCACCGAGGTCGTCGACGTCACCGACCACGAGTCGGGCTCCAACCCGTACTCCGCGCACTCCCACTGACGGGAGCGGCGCGGCTCAGCCGTTGCGCAGTGCGCGCAGGCCCCCGACGACGTCGGGGAAGGCGGTCGCGAACGCCGCCACGTCGGCTGCGGTGCTCGACCAACCGACGCTGACCCGGAGCGACCGTTCGGCGTCGACGCCCATGGCCTCCAGCACCGGAGAGGGTTCGAGCAGCTCGCTCGAGCACGACGACCCGGAGTGCACGGCCACGCCGTGCTGGTCGAGCCCGAGGAGCACGGGCTCGGCCTCCACGCCGCCGATCCCGAGGCAGACCAGGTTCGCCAGTCGGTGGTCGGGGTCGCCGTGGCGCACGACGTCGGGGACCGCCCCGGCCGCGGCCCAGACGGCGCCGGAGAGGGCTCGGGCGTGGTCGGTCTCCGCCGGGAGGACCTCGGCCAGTTCGCGGGCGGCCGCGCCGAGGCCGACGATCGCGGCCACGTTCTCGGCGCCCGCCCTCCGAGCGCGTTCCTGGGCGCCACCCACCACGAACGGTGGGACGCGCAGGCCACGGCGCACGAAGAGGACGGCGGCCCCTTTGGGGGCACCCCACGGGTGACCGGTGATCGAGCAGAGGTCGACGTCGAGGCCGACGACGTCGAGGGGCAGGTGGCCGGCGGCGGCGCAGGCGTCGAGGTGGACGAGGGCACCCGCGGCGTGGGCAGCGCCCACGACGGCGGGCACGTCGGTCTGCACGGTGCCGACCTCGTGGTTGGCGAGGTGGATCGACACCAGCGCCGTGGTGGGGGTGAGGGCGGCGGCGATCTCCTCGGCGGAGAACCGGCCCAGGTGGTCGACGCCGACGACGGTGAGGTCGACCGGGGCGCGGCGGCAGGCCTCGAGCACGGCCGAGTGCTCGATCGCGGTGGTCACGACGTGGGGCCGAGGGTGGGAGTCGCGGCCGCGTTCGACCGCACCCCATACGGCTGCGTTGACCGCTTCCGTGCCGTTGCTCGTGAACACGACCTCGCGGGGGCGGGACCCGAACGTGGCGGCGACGTGCTCGCGCGCCACTTCGATCGCGACCCGGGTGACGCGGCCTTCTTGGTGCACGCGACCCGGGTCGCCGGGGTTCCCCGTGAGGAACGGCAGCATCGCCTCGAGAGCGGCCGGACGCAGGATCGACGACGAGGCGTGGTCGAGGTAGGCGCGGGCCACGTCAGACGCTGGTGACGCAGTGGTCGTCGCCACCGGGGCGGCTCGCCTCGGACCGCGGTGACGTCTCACCGTGGAGGCCGAACATCATGCCGCGGATCATCCCGCGGTCGAGGGCGCAGACGACGTTGGGGTAGCGGTGGGCGGTGTCGCCGAACGGACAGCATTCCGAGACGATCTGCAACTTGCCGCCCCGCTCCTCGGTGTGGGCGGCGAAGCCGTGCGCGGTGAGGGCGTCGGCGACGGCGGCGATCGCCGCGCGCACCGACCGGTGGCCCTCGCCGGGGTCCATGCGGGCGGCGAGGTCGCGTCCGTACTCGTAGCCGACTTCGTCGGCGAGCTGGGCGGCCTGGTCGGCCCCGAGGGCGTCGAGGGCGCGGGTGAGGAGCGAGGACAGGACGTCGTCGTGCTTGAGCGGCAGTGAGAAGGTGCTCTCGAGCGCGACGGCGCGGTACCGCTTGGACGGGCGGCCGGCGCTGCGTGCTCCGTCGGGGTCGCGGCGACCGACCTCGACCACGAGGTAACCCCCGCCGGCGAGCTTCTCGAGGTGGTGACGGGCCACGTTGGGGTGAAGCGCGAACCGCTCGGCGACCTCGGCCGCGGTGACCCCCTCGGTGCCGTGGTCGCGCACGGAGAGGTAGATCTCCCGGCGCGTAGGATCGCCGAAGGCGTTGGTGACGGCGGCGACGGCGGCGTTGAACTCGTCGGCCGACAGCGGCCGCTCGTCGGTGGAGGCACCCGGGTTCGGGCCGATGGGAGCGGTGGGGACCACGGAGGTATTCTACCTACGTCGATAGTGGAAATCCCCGGACGCCCCGCGGCGCTCTGGAGCCCGCCGGAGGTGGGATGCCTGCGAATGCCGACGTCCTGACGGCTCTGGCCGACGTGGAGGAGCCCGAACTCGGCCGATCCGTCGTCGACCTCGGCATGGTGGCCGGGGTGGCGACCGACGGGGGTCTGGTGGCGATCTCGTTGGCCCTGCCGCTCGTCGGCGATGAACGGGCCGAGCGGCTCCGCGCCCTGATCTCCGCGGCGGTGCTCGGGGCGACCGACGCCGGCCGGGTGGAATTCGACGTGCGCGCGATGACCCCCGAGGAGCAGAAGGCCTGCGCCCGGGTGTTGCGGCGCGAACCCGCCCCGAACCCCCTCAAGATCATCGACGCCAACGCGCCGGCGCGCCCGCCCGAGCGCCCGAACCCGTTCCTCGACTCCGCGACCCGAGTGATCGCGGTGTCGTCGGGCAAGGGGGGCGTGGGCAAGTCGTCGGTCACCACGAACCTGGCGATCGCTCTCGCCGCGCGCGGCCACCGGGTCGCGGCCGTCGACGCCGACGTCTGGGGATTCTCGATGCCGCGCATGCTCGGCATCCAGCATCCCCCCGACCTCGTCGACGACCTCATCGTGCCGCCGTCGGCCAACGGCGTCCGTTTGATCTCGATGGGCTTCTTCGCCAGCGAGGAGCAGGCTGTCATCTGGCGCGGGCCGATGCTGCACAAGGCGCTCGAGCAGTTCCTGACCGACGTCCACTGGGGCGAGACCGACTTCCTCGTCGTCGACATGCCCCCTGGGACCGGCGACGTCGCGCTTTCGATGGCGCAGTTCGTGCCGCGGGCCGAGGTGATCGTGGTGACGACCCCCCAGACGGCGGCCCAGCGGGTGGCGCAGCGAGCGGCCGCCATGGCGGCGAAGGTCGACCTCGAGGTGATCGGGGTGATCGAGAACATGTCGTGGTTCACGGGCGACGACGGCAAGCGCTACGAGCTGTTCGGCGCCGGGGGCGGTCGTGAGTTGGCGGACCGCCTCGGGGTGCCGCTGCTGGGGCAGGTTCCCCTCGTCCCGGAGCTCCGCATCGGCGGTGACGCCGGGCTGCCGATCGTGGTCGCCCATCCCGAGGACGAGGCGTCGGTGGCCTTCCGGGAGATTGCCGCGGCGGTCGAGGCCGGGGCCGAGCGTCCGGCCCGGTAGATTGCCGGTCATGGAAATCCACATTGGCGTCTCCCACACCCCCAAGGAGATCACGCTCGAGGTCGAGGGCTCGGTCGAGGACTTGCAGAAGTCCGTCACCAAGGCGCTCGCGGCCGACGACGGCGTGCTCTGGCTCACCGACACCCGCGGTCGGACCGTGGGCGTGCCCGCGGAGCGGATCGCGTACGTGGAGATCGAGAACGACGCCGGTGGCCGCAAGGTCGGTTTCAGTCGAGCCTGATTCCCCGGAGCCCGCGCCGGTGCCCGGGCTCCTCGACCGCCGGCTGCTCTTCGTCACGGGCAAGGGCGGGGTCGGCAAGAGCACCGTCACCGCGGCGCTGGCGCTGTCGGCCGCCGACCGGGGCAAGCGCGTGCTCTTGGTCGAGGTCGACGCCAAGGGCAACCTGACCAACCTGTTCGAGCACCCCGCCGTGGGCTTCGAGCCGCGCGAGGTGTATCCCGGGGTCTGGGCGATGCAACTCGACACCGAGGCGTCGTTGCGCGAGTACCTGCGGCTCAACCTCCGCATCCCGGTGGTCGGTCGGATCGGGCCGATCGCCAGCGCCTTCGACTTCGTCGCCAACGCGGCGCCCGGGGTCAAGGAGGTCTTGATCGTCGGCAAGGTGTGCTGGGAGGTACGCGAGTCGATCGCCGGGCGCGCCGACTGGGACCTCGTGATCGTGGACGCTGCGGCGACCGGCCACGTGTTGGCGCAGCTCGACGCGCCCCGCACCATCCGTGAGCTCGTGATGACCGGACCGATCCGGAACCAGACGGAGTGGATGCTCGACATCCTCCACGACCCGTCGATCACGGCGCTCAACGTGGTCACTGCGCCGGAGGAGATGCCGGTCAACGAGACCATCGAGCTGATCGACCGCGCGCGCCGGGAGTCCCAGGTGCCGCTCGGCGCCGTGGTCGTGAACCGGGTCCTGCCCGAACCGTTCACCACCGACGACGACGCCGTGTTCGAGGCGCTGGCGAACGGTCCGGTGGCGGCGCGGCTCGAGGAGGCGGCCGGGCCGGGAACGGCTGGGGTGCTCGACGCGGCCCGACTCGCGGTGGCGATGCGCCGGTCGCGGGTCGTGCACCTCGACGCGCTCCGGAGGTCGGTCGACCTCCCGCTCGTCTACGTGCCCTATCTGTTCGTCCGCGACCACGGTCTGCGGGTCACCCGCATGGTGGCCGAGGCGCTCGACGCGGAGCTCGGATGAGTTCGGCCCCGCCCCCGACCGACCCGGGTTCCTCGCTCGAGGCGCTGCTCGCTGCCCGTGAGGTGGTGGTGTTCTGCGGCTCTGGCGGGGTGGGCAAGACCTCGACTGCGGCGGCGGCCGCGCTGGTCGCCGCGGTGAACCTCGGCGGTCGGGTGCTGGTGCTCACCATCGACCCGGCCCGTCGGCTGGCCGATGCGCTGGGCCTGGAAGCGTTCGGCAACGAGGAGCGCCGCGTCCCCGACGCCGCCCTTCGAGCGGCCGGCCTGACCCCTCGAGGAGAGCTGTGGGCGGCGATGCTCGACACCAAGGCGTCGTGGGACGACCTGGTTCGGCGCCACGCTCCCGACCCGGGGACCGCGGACCAGATCCTCGGCAACCGTCTCTACGACAACCTGACCAGCCGCTTCGTGCAGAGCCACGACTACATCGCGATGGAACGCCTCTACGACCTGCACAGCACCGGCCTCTACGACCTGATCGTGGTCGACACGCCACCCACCCGCAACGCCCTCGACTTCCTCGACGCGCCGCAGCGCATGGCCGACTTCTTCGGAGGGCGGCTCCTGCGCTGGCTCACCGTGCCCTCTCGGATCGGCGGGGGCCGGGGAGCCCGGTTCGTGAACTTTGCGAGCAAGCCCTTCTCTCAAGTGGCGGACCGCATCCTGGGGACGCAGTTCCTCAAGGACATCGCCGAGTTCTTCTTGAACTTCGAGTCCATGTACGACGGATTCGTCGAGCGGGCACGCGCGGTGGAGCACCTGATGCACGATCGGCGGACCGCCTTCACGGTCGTCACCACCCTCGAGGGCGCTCCCTTGCGCGAAGCCGAGTACTTCTGCCGTGAACTCGACGATCGGGGTTACCACCTCGGCGCCTTGGTGCTCAACCGGGTGCTCCCGGACGCGTTCCGCGATCCGGAGGTCGCACGGGCCGCTGATCGTTGCGTCGATGACGCCGACGACCTCGCGGCGGCGCTGGTCGGGGTCGGTGACCCTGCCTGTGTGGACCCGGGATCGGTGGCGCGGGTGCTGCGCACGGTCGGGAGGTCGTACCGGAACTTCGCGGTCGTCGCGACCCGTGAGGCGGAGTTGAAGGCTCGGCTGGCTCGGGTCCCCGACGTGGTGGTCACCGTGCCGTCGTTCGCCGAGGATGTGCACGACGTCGCGGGCCTGGCCCGGATCGGGGAGCACCTCCTCGGGGGGCCGTTAGCATCGGTGCGTGTCGGTTCCGATGGCCGAGCTGGCCCGGCGCAACACCGGACTGGGTGAGGCCGACCTCGAGCACCTCCAACGCCTGGTCGCCTCGTGGCGGGTCCTGGCCGACCTGTCGTTCTCGGACCTGATCCTCTCGGTGCCGCTGGCCGCCGACGGCGACCGCCGGTTCCTCGTGTTGGGCCAGGTCCGACCGACCACCGGGCAGACGCTCTACCCCGACGACCTCGTCGGGAGGATCTTCGGCGGCGACGAGCGACCGCAGGTCGAGCGCGCCTGGCGGCGCGGCGACGACACGTCGGGGGTGGCGTCGGTGCTCGGTACGACGCAGAACGCCCGCGTTCGCGGGGTGCCGGTGTGCCACGACGGCCGGGTGATCGCGGTGATGAGCCGGGAGTCCACCACCACCTCGGGTCGTCGCCCCGGTGAGCTGGAACGCCATTACCGCGACGTGTTCGACGGCTTCGCCCGGATGGTCGCCGACGGGACGTTCCCCTTCGCTCGGGGTGAGGTGGAGCTCGAGGAGGCGCCTCGGGTCGGTGACGGGGTGGTCGTGCTCGGCGCCGACCGACGGGTGCGGTTCGTGAGCCCCAACGCGGTGAGCGCACTGCACCGGATGGGCATTCACGCCTCGACCACCGGCCTCGAGTTGGGAGAGGTCGGCTTCGATCCGACGCCGGTCGACGTCGCCTACCGCACGCAGGCGCCCGTGATGGTGGAGTCGCAGCGCGGTGACACCTCGGTGGTCGTGCACGTCATGCCGCTGGTGGAGGACGCCACGGTGGTGGGGGGCATCGCGATGCTGCGCGACGTGACCGACCTCCGCCACCGGGACCGGATGCTGGTGACGAAGGACGCCACCATCCGCGAGATTCACCACCGGGTCAAGAACAACCTGCAGACGATCGCGGCGCTCCTGCGGCTCCAGGGGCGCCGACTGCAGTCGGACGAGGCCCGCTCGGCGCTCGAGGAGTCGGAGCGGCGCATCTGGGCCATCGCCGTCGTGCACGAGACGCTGTCACGGGACGCGTCGGACGTCGTGCCCTTCGACGACATCGTCCGGCCGTTGGCCCGCCTGGTGGAGGAGGCCTCGGTCGGTCCGGAGACGCGGATCTCGTTCTCCGTCCAGGGGCACGTGGGCGACCTCCCGGGCGAGATGGCGACGCCCCTAGCGGTGGTGCTGAACGAGCTCATGCAGAACGCGGTGGACCATGCCTTCCCGGTCCGGGCCGACGGGGCGCCGGTCGACGGCCACGTGCGGGTCTCCCTGCTCCGGAGCGGCGGAACGCTCGAGGTGGAGGTGGCCGACGACGGGGTGGGTCTGCCCGCCGGCTTCGACCTCGAGGTGGCGTCGGGCCTGGGGCTCTCGATCGTCAACACGCTCGTCACCACCGAGTTGGGCGGGACGATGGTCCTCCACGACGACCACGGCACCCGAGCGGTGCTGCGGGTGCCGGTCGTGGTGTCGGAGGAGCGGAGGGCCTGACGACCCCGTGTCACGCGTCCTGGGCTCAGGCGGTGGCGCGCTGGGTGGTCAGCCAGGTCTTGCGGAGCTTGCGGCGCTCCTCCTCGGTGGTGCCACCCCAGATGCCGGCCTCCTGGTTGGTGGCCAGGGCGAACTCGAGGCACTCCTGCTGGACGTGGCAGGCGGTGCAGATCCGCTGCGCCGTCTCGATCTGCTCGAGGGCGTTGCCGGTCACCCCGACGGGGAAGAAGACGTCCGGGTCGGAGTCCAGGCAGGCCGAACGGCCCCGCCAGTGCTCGGTGTCCCAGTCGTGGGTGCGGATCCAGGTGAGGGCCACGGCTCGTGTCCTTCTCTCGCTCGGTCGTTCGGGGATGCCCGAGGGGATGGTCTCGGAATCGTCCCTGGGGAAGACCCTCAGGGCGGAAGAGCAGGGTAAAGGATTTTTCCCCCGACTACAAGGCCTCTGACCTGGGGTTTTACTGGCGGCGGGGTCGTTTTCCCCAGAATCCCGAAGTTCATCCCCAGGCTGGAGCGTTCCATTCCCCAGGAATCAGCCCACTTGTGGACAACCCCGCACGGGTTGTCCCCACCTTTATCCACAGGCTCGGCCCGTCGAGGAGCGTGGGGATCAGGCGCGGGGTGCTACGAATGGCGCATGGCCGCCCCGCCCCGCCCTTCCCGGCCCCGCCCGCTCGTCTACGCCCACCGGGGGGCGCGGCGGGCCGCCCCCGAGAACACGTTGGCGGCGTTCGCCGCCGCTCGGGCCCAGGGGGCCGACGGGGTCGAGTGCGACGTCCGGTCCACCCGGGACGGCGTCTTGGTGATCCACCACGACCCAGCACCCGCGGACGCGGATCCCGGGACGGTCCTGGCCCTGCTCGACCACGTCGAGGTGGCGCGTCGGTGGCCGACGATCCCCACCCTCGAGCAGACCCTGGACGAGTGTCGGGACCTGGTCGTGAACGTCGAGATCAAGAATGTGCCCTGGGAGGCGGGCTTCGACCCCACCGAGGCGACGGCCACGGCGGTCGTGGGACTGCTCGCCGCCCGGGCGGGCGTCGACCAGGTGGTGGTGTCGTCGTTCCACGTCCCCTCGGTGGATCGGGTCCACGAGCTCGACGGGGCGATCCCGACGGGCGTGCTGTTCTCCGAGCGGATCGACTTCGCGTCGATGGTGCAGTTGGCGATCGAACGCGGGCACACCGCAGTCCATCCGGGCCTCGCGGGGATGGGGGAGGACGCCGAGGGGCACGTCCGGGAAGCCTACGAGCGTGGGCTCGAGGTCAACGTCTGGACGGTCAACGAGCCGACCGACCTGGTGCGGCTCGCGGCGCTGGGTGCGAGCGGCCTGATCACCGACGTCCCCGACGTCGCGCGGCGGGCGCTAGGGCGCTGAGGGCGGGCCGGCGGGCCAGCGGGGCAGCACCACGGCGAGCGCCTTGGGTTCGAAGCGCACCGTGAGCGAGTCGGTCGATCCCAGGTGGTCGCCGTCGACCTGCCAGGGGAACGGCTGGTCGTCGACCCCATGAAGGGTGATCTCGCCGAGGTCCTCCCATTGCACGACGTCGGGGTCGCGCCGGAGGTGCGCCGCCCGCGCCACCGACGACCCGAACGCGGCGGCCACGTCGGAGAGCCCGAAGCGTTGCATCGACGTGAGCGCGAGCGCGCGGTCGGGACCGGCGCCACGGGTGAGGACCATCCGCCGCGGCCCGACGTACGAGTAGGGCGCGAGGTTGGACACCACGGTGAAGTGGGAGTCGTGCGGAGCGAGGCCCGGCGCTTCGACCCGGATCGTGGGTCGGGACCGGTCGGAGCGAGCCAGGGTGCGCAGGGTCGCCAGCGCGAACGCCGGATGCGCGGCGTAGCGCTTGACGAGTTGGTTTCGGTGCCGCGCCTCCATCCGGGCCACGACGGCGGCGTCGAAGCCGGCACCGAGGTGGAAGAGGAAACGGCGCTCGCCGGCGGCTCCGACCCCGAGGTGGCGGATCGACCCGTGGGTCAGGGCGTCGACGAGCCGGTCGGTGGCCCGGTCGGGGTGATTGCCGTACCCGACTGCACGCGCGTAGACGTTGGTCGAACCACCCGGGTAGGGCGCGAGGGCGGTGGGGGAGCCGAGGAGCCCGTTCGCCGCCTCGTTGAGCGTGCCGTCACCGGCGGCGACCACGACGACGTCGACACCCTCGTCGGCGGCGGTTCCCGCCAGGGTGCGGGCGTGGCCCCGGGCGACGGTGTCGACGACGTCGACTCGGTGCTCGCGGGCCAGCGCGACCCGGAGGCGCTCGACCCGTCGGGGCGACACCGACGACGCCACCGGGTTGACCAGGATCCGGACCCGCACGGTCCGACACTACGAGCCGCCGTACGATCGCCGTCGATGGGCTTCACCCGGCTGACCGCGGAGATCGTGGAGTGCCGCGCCTGCCCCCGCCTGGTGGAATGGCGCGAAGAGGTGGCGCTCGTGAAACGGGCTTCGTTCCGCGACGACGACTACTGGGGACGACCGGTGCCGGGCTTCGGTGATCCGCGGGCCCGGGTCCTGGTGCTCGGCCTGGCCCCGGCGGCACACGGGGCCAACCGCACCGGCCGGGTGTTCACGGGCGACCGCTCGGGAGACTGGCTGTTCGCAGCGCTGCACCGAGCCGGTTACGCCAGCGCACCGCACTCGGTCCGGGCCGACGACGGGCTCACCCTGACCGACGCCTACGTGGCCGCCGCCGTGCGCTGCGCGCCGCCAGGCAATGCTCCGACCCCGGAGGAGCGCGACCGGTGCCTGCCGTTCCTCGGGCGCGAGCTCGACCTGCTGGAGCGGCTGGCGGTGATCGTGGTGCTCGGTGGCTTCGCGTACGACGCGGCCTGGAAGGTCCTGGGAGCGCGGGGCGACGCCCTCAGGCGTCCGCGCCCGCGGTTCGGGCACGGGGTCGAGGTCGTCACCCCGCGGGTCGCCATCGTGTGCTCCTACCACCCGAGTCAGCAGAACACCTTCACGGGGCGGCTCACCGAGCCCATGCTCGACGCGGTGTTCGTGCGGGCCCGGGCCCTGGCGGCGGGTCCCGGCGTCAGCCCGTGACGAGGGCGCGGAGCTCGCCGGCGAAATAGACGACCGCGATCGTGCCCAGCACGACGGCCACCGAGATCCGCAGCGCCCGGTCGGAAGCCCGGATGGCGAGCATCGCACCGAGCTGCGCTCCGGGGACCACCCCGATGGCGAGCGGGATCGCGAACGACCAGTCGATGTGACCGAGGAGGGCGTGGGTGATGGTGCCGGGGATCGCCAGCACGCCGACGCAGGCCAGCGACGTCCCGAGGGCGACCTTGAGGGGGAGCCGGACCGTCCCCACGAAGACCGGTACCAGCAGCAGCCCACCTCCGATGCCGAGGAGTCCACTGAGCGCGCCAGCGGCTAGGCCCACCACCAGCAACCGCCAGACCTCGGTACGCGGGGCCGGTGCGGCGCCGGCGCTGGCGCTGGCGCTGGCGCCCGCGGCGGTGGGGTCGAGGTTCACCTCGACGGTGCGGACCGGTCGGCCCAGACGGATCGCCGTGAAGCCGACCAGGGCCGCCGTGGCGAGCATCAGCGGATGGCCGTTGCCGGGGATCACGGTGGTGAGCAGCGCGCCACCCACCGACGCGACGATCCCGGTCGGCGCGACCCACCAGAAGACGTCCCAGCGGATCAGCCCGGCCCGGGCGTAGCGGATGGTGCCGCTGATCGACGACGGCACGACGGAGGGCAGCGTCGACCCGACGGCCTGCAAGGGGGTCGCCCCGAGCGCTCGGATCCCCGGGGTGGAGACCATCGCGCCACCCACGCCGAACATGCCCGACAGCACGCCGGTGGCCACACCGACCAGGAGCGCGAGGACGAACTCGCTCAGACCCGACACTGGGTCGGAGGCTACCGTTGGCCCATGTCGAGCACCACGCTGCGGGGGGTCTACGTCCCGCTGATCACCCCGTTCGCTGCCGACGGCTCCGTCGACCTCGGGGCCCTCGAGGGCCTCGCCCACGGGTACCTCGACGCCGGTGTCACCGGTCTGGTGCCGCTGGGCACCACGGGGGAGGCACCCCTGCTCGACGCCGCGGAGAAGTGGGCGGTGGTGGACCTCTGCGCACGGGTCGGGCGCGAGCGCGGGGCTCAGGTGATCGTGGGCTCGGGGACCAACAGCACCGCCACGACGATCACCGCGACCGCCGAGTTCGGGGCGATCCCCGGGGTGACCCACGCCATGCTGGTCGTCCCGTACTACGTGCGACCGAGCCAGGCCGGCATCGTCGAGCACCTCGCGACCGCGGCGAGCGCCAGCCCGGTCCCGGTGGTCGTCTACAACATCCCGGTGCGCACCGGCCGGGTGCTCGAGGTGGCAGGCATGCTCGAGTTGGCCGCCCATCCCAACGTGGTGGGCGTGAAGCAGGCGGTCGACGGTATCGACCTGGCGACCCTCGAGATCCTGGCCGGCGCCCCCGAGGGCTTCGCCCTCCTGGGTGGTGACGACCCGTACCTCTTCCCCACGGTGCTGCTCGGCGGCACGGGGGCGATCTGCGCCTCCGCGCACGTGTGCACCGAGCGGTTCGTCGCGATGATCGAGTGCGCGCTCGCCGGGCGGATCGCCGAGGGTCGCGCCCACCACGAGGCGCTGCTCCCGGTGGTCCGGGCGTGCTTCGCCGAGCCCAACCCGGCGGTCTTCAAGGCGGTGCTGCACGCTCAGGGGAAGATCCGCACCCCGGATCTGCGGCTCCCCCTGCTCGCAGCGTCCTCCGACGCCCGCGACCGCGCGCTGGCCGCGGTCGACGCGGCATCCTGACGACGGCCGAGGCCGTGCCCGGGCGACGGTCCGACCAGGGCGGCGGACGCGGCTAGCGGCGCAGGAGCGCCGACACCTCGAAGGCCAGGTCGAGCGACTGGAAGGCGTTGAGACGCGGGTCACACATCGTCTCGTAGCGCTCCTCGAGCTGGTGGTCGAGGACGGAGTCCGACCCGCCGAGGCATTCGGTGACGTTCTCGCCGGTGAGTTCCACGTGCACGCCCCCGGGGCGGACGTCGGCGGCCTCGCAGACGTCGAAGAACCCGTGGAGCTCGCGCATGATGTCGTCGAACCGGCGGGTCTTGTACCCGCTGGCGTGCGTGAACGTGTTGGCGTGCATGGGATCGCAGGCCCACACGACGGGGTGGCGGGCGGCCCCGACGGCCCGCATGAGCGGCGGCAGGGCCTCGCCGATGCGGTCGGCACCCATGCGGGTGAAGAGGACGACGCGACCGGGTGCCCGGGTGGGGTTGAGCCGTTCGCAGAGGTCGACGGCGTCGGAGGGGGTGACGTCGGGCCCCAGCTTCACGCCGACGGGGTTCTGCACGCCGGAGAGGAACTCCACGTGCGCGCCGTCGGGCTGGCGGGTGCGCTCGCCGATCCAGAGCATGTGAGCGGAACAGTCGTACCAGTCGCCCGAGAGCGAGTCGCGGCGGGTGAGGGCCTCCTCGTACTCGAGGAGCAGCGCTTCGTGGGCGACCCAGAAGTCGACCTGGTGCATCTGGAGTTCGTTCTCGAGGTCGATGCCGCAGGCGGCCATGAACCGCAGCGCCCGTTCGATCTCGTCGGCGAGCGCCTCGTAGCGCTGCCCTTCGGGGGTGGCGGCCACGAACTCCTGGTTCCAGGCGTGCACGCGGGTCAGGTCGGCGAAGCCGCCCTTGGTGAAGGCGCGGACGAGGTTCAGCGTGGCGGCCGACTGGCGGTAGGCCATGAGCTGGCGCGACGGATCGGGCACGCGCGCCTGCTCGGTGAACTCGATGCCGTTGATGATGTCACCACGGTAGGACGGAAGCTCGACACCGCCGATGGTCTCGGTCGGGGCCGAGCGCGGCTTGGCGAACTGGCCGGCAACGCGGCCGAGCTTCACCACCGGCGACGAGCCGGCGAACGTCATCACCACCGCCATCTGCAGGAACAGGCGGAAGAAATCGCGGATGTTGTCGGCCGAGTGCTCGGCGAAGCTCTCGGCGCAGTCGCCGCCCTGCAGCAGGAAGGCCTCGCCGGCCGCAACCTTGCCCAACGCCCGCTTGAGCTTGCGCGCCTCGCCTGCAAAAACCAGCGGCGGAAAGCCGGCAAGCTGCGCCTCGACGGCTTCCAGCTCGGCCCGGTCCGGATAGACGGGAGCCTGCTGGAT
>JBAXBB010000065.1:0-16646 GCA_037142235.1 Actinomycetes bacterium | reverse complement strand
CGGGTTGAGTCCGACCACGAGGAGGCGCAGCCCGGCGCCGACGAAGTCCGGCAGGGTGCGCAGGCGGATCGCGTGGACGGTGGTGCCGTCGGGTCGCACGCGCACGTCGTCGACGGCGAAGCCCCCGCCTTCCACGACGGCGCGCAGGCGGGCCGGGTCCGCAGCCAGCAGACCGCCTCCGGGACCGGAGCCGGAACCGGGATCAGGGTCGGGACCGGCCGGGAAGTGCCAGCGGACGCGCGCTCCCACCGCCAGAGCCCGGTGCCGGCGCGCCAGGAACAGGGGGAGGTCGGGCCCCGGGGTCGGGACCGCGAGCGTGTCGTCCATGTCCGTAGTCTCTCGCCCATGAGCATCGTCGGCGAAGTCCGGATCGTTCCCCACGTGCCGGCGGCCTTCGCCGAACTCGTCACGCAGGAGGCGCCCCGCTCGGTGGCCCTCTCCGGCGGCGACACCGCGCGTTCGTGTTACCAGCTCCTCGCCACCGCGGCCGCGCTGGACTGGCCCGGCGTCGAGGTCTTCTTCGGCGACGAGCGCTGGGTGCGCACCCACGACCCCGACTCGAACGAGGGCATGGCGCGGCTGGCCTTCCTCGACGAGGTCGGGGCGACGGTCCACTCCTTGCGCGGGGCGGGCTCCACCGTCGAGGCGGCGGCCGAGGCCTACGACGCCCGGCTCCGCGCCGCCCCGCCGATTGACCTGGTCCACCTCGGCCTCGGGCCCGACGGTCACACGGCGTCGCTGTTCCCGGGTTCGCCCGCGCTCGCGGTGACCGACCGCCTGGTGGTGGCGACCGGCGACGACCTCCACCCCCATCCCCGGCTGACCTTCACCTACCCCGCCCTCGCGCGCGCCCGGCTGGTCGTCGTCACGGTGCAGGGCGTGGAGAAGCAGGCGGCGTTCGCCGGGGTGCGCTCGGGCGAGGGGCCGGCCGCCCGCGTGGTCGCCGACCGGGTCGTCTGGCTGGTCGATCCCGCCGCCGCGGGCTGACCGCAGGCTGATGGCGGACGACGGGCGGAGGGCGGACCGACGGTGGTCGGTTAGCGTGTCCACGTGCTGAACGAGCGGGACGCCCGCGATCTCGTCGGAGCCCCGCTGAGCGATCTCACCGCGGCCGCGGCGAGCGTGCGCGACGTGGCCCATGGCGATCGGATGACCTTCTCGCCCAAGGTGTTCGTCCCCCTCACGATGCTGTGCCGGGACCGCTGCGGATACTGCACCTTCGCCAAGCCGCCCGCCCGGCTGGGGTCGCCCTACCTCCCGCTCGAGGAGGTGCTGGCGATCGCCCGCCAGGGAGCCACGCTCGGGTGCCACGAGGCGCTCTTCACCCTCGGGGAGGCACCCGAGGAGCGCTACCCCGACGCCACCGCCTGGCTGGCCGACCACGGCTACGCCACCACCGTCGAGTACGTCGAGGCCGCCGCCCGGGCGGTCCTCACCGAGACCGGCCTCCTCCCCCACGCCAATGCGGGTGCGCTGTCGGAGGCCGAGCTCACGCAGTTGCGGGCGGTCAGCCCGTCGCAGGGGATGATGATCGAGACCCTCGCCGGGCGCCTCGGCGAGCCCGGTGGCCCGCACTTCGGAGCGCCCGACAAGACCCCAGAACGCCGACTCGCCACGCTCGAAGCCGCCGGCCGGGCGCGGGTGCCCTTCACGACCGGGATCCTGGTCGGGATCGGCGAGACCCGCGACGAGCGCCTCGACGCCCTCCTCGCCATCCGGGCGGCGCACCTCCGTCACGGGCACGTGCAGGAGGTCATCGTCCAGAACTTCCTGCCCAAGGCGGGGACGGGCATGCACCGGGAGCCGGCCTGCGATCCCGACGAGTTCCTCTGGACGATCGCGGTGGCCCGGCTGGTCCTCCCTGCGGGGGTCCACCTCCAGGCGCCCCCGAACCTCTCCGACGATCTCGGTGCCCTCGTGGCGGCCGGGATCGACGACTGGGGTGGCGTCTCGCCGGCGACCCCCGACCACGTGAACCCCGAGCGCCCCTGGCCCGACCTCGACCGGCTCCGGGAGGCCACCGAGGCCGCGGGCAAGGTGCTGGCGCCCCGGTGCACCATCTACCCCGAGTTCGTCCGCGACGCCGACACCTGGCTCCACCCCGACGTCCGCACCGCAGTGTGGAGGGCCTCCGACGCCGAGGGCCTGGCCCGCGACGACGCCTGGGCGTCCGGCGGCGACGACGCCCCGCCTCGCCTGCTCCCCCCGCCCGTGCCCTCGCGGGCGGGCGGACCGGTCGGGGCTGTGCTCGACGGCGTGGTGGCGGGCGACGAGGTCGGCGCTGAGGAGATCATGACCCTGCTCGGGGCCCGTGGACCGGAAGTCGCCCGGGTCGCCGAGATCGCCGACCAACTGCGGCGTGAGATCGTCGGCGACGAGGTGACCTTCGTCCGGAACCGCAACATCAACTACACAAACGTCTGCACGTTCAAGTGCAAGTTCTGCGCCTTCTCCAAGGGTCCGCTGTCGCTCAACCTGCGCGGCAACCCGTACCTGCTCGACCACGAGGAGATCCAGCGGCGCGTGGTCGAGGCGGTCGCGTGCGGCGCGACGGAGGTGTGCCTCCAGGGCGGGATCCACCCCGATTTCGACGGCGACTACTACGTGGGGGTGGCCCGGGCGGTGAAAGAGGTCGCCCCCGACATCCACGTCCACGGCTTCACGGCCTTGGAGGTCACCGAAGGGGCGCGGCGCCTCGGCGTGCCGTTGGCGGACTACCTCCGCTCGCTGCGCGAGGCCGGTCTGGCGACCCTGCCGGGGACGGCGGCCGAGGTGCTCCACGACGACGTCCGCGCCGTCATCTGCCCCGACAAGATCTCCACCGACGAGTGGCTCGAGGCGCACCGCACCGCGCACTCGGTCGGTCTGCGTTCCAACGTCACGATCATGTTCGGCACGGTCGAGCGGCCCGAGCACGTGGCCCACCACCTGCTGCGCACCCGGGCCCTCCAGCGCGAGACCGGAGGGTTCACCGAGTTCGTCGGCCTGCCCTTCGTGCACATGGCCAGTCCGATCCACCTGCAGGGCCGCTCGCGACTCGGCCCCACCTTCCGTGAGGTCCTCCTGCTGCACGCCGTGGCGCGGATCACGTACCGGGCGGAGATCCCCAACGTGCAGATCTCGTGGGTCAAGGTCGGCATCACGGGCGCTCAGCAGGCGCTCCAGGCCGGGTGCAACGACCTGGGCGGCACCCTCATGGACGAGAACATCTCGCGGGCCGCCGGCGCCTCGCACGGCCAGGAGCTCGACGACGAGGGCTTCGCCGCCATCGTCGACCCCCTCGGTCGTCCGCTGGCCCAGCGCACCACGCTCTACGGGCGGGTGAGCACCGAAGGTCGGCGGCTGCGGCCACCGCCCGAGACCCTCGACGCCCACGCGCCGGTCCCGGTCGCGTTCCGCACCCGGGAGTCCGTGTGACCCTGAACGCTCCTCCGCTCGACGTCGTCGGGCTGGGCAACGCCCTCGTCGACGTGCTCTCGCACGAAGGCGACGAGTTCCTCACGGCGCACGACCTCGTGAAGGGGTCGATGGCGCTGATCGACACCGAGCAGGCCACGCGGCTCTACAGGGCCATGGGCCCGGGTATCGAGATCTCCGGTGGATCGGCGGCCAACACCATGGTCGGGATCACTTCCTTCGGTGGGACCGCGGCGTTCCTCGGCCGGGTCGCCGCCGACGACCTCGGCGGCGTGTTCGCCCACGACATCCGGGCCGCGGGCGTGGAGTTCGTGAACGCACCCGCCGACGGTGGCCCGCCCAGCGGCCGCTGCCTGATCCTGGTGACTCCCGACGCCGAGCGCACCCTCAACACCTTCCTCGGTGCGGCGGCGGAGTTCGGGCCCGAAGACGTGGACCCCGACCTCGTGGCGCGCGCCCAGGTGACCTACCTGGAGGGCTACCTCTGGGACCAGCCCCGGGCGAAGGAGGCGTTCCGGCACGCCGCCGCGCTGGCGCACGCCGCCGATCGCCGGGTGGCACTGACCCTCTCCGACGGCTTCTGCGTCGACCGGCACCGCTCCGACTTCCTGGCGCTGGTCGAGGACTCCGTCGACATCCTGTTCGCCAACGAGTCCGAGATCCTCTCGCTCTACGAGGTCGAGACCTTCGACGAAGCGCTCCAGCGGGTCAACCACCACTGTGAGGTGGCCGCGCTGACGCGGTCGGCGAAGGGGGCGGTCGTCGTCAGCGGCGACGAAGTGCACGTCATCGACGCGGTGCCGGTACCGAGCGGGGTCGTCGACACCACGGGCGCCGGCGACCTGTTCGCCGCGGGTTTCCTCTTCGGGTTCACCCACGGCTACGACCTGGGCACCTGTGGTCGGCTCGGTGCGATCGGCGCTGCGGAGGTCATCACCCACCTCGGCGCCCGGCCCGAGCAGTCCCTGGCCGAACTCGCCGCCGACCTCCTGGTCTGAGTCTCCGGCGCGGCGTCTCCGGCGCGGCGTCTCCGGCGCGGCGTCTCCGGCGCGGCGTCTCCGGCGCTCAGAAACCGTCGGTGGTGCCCCCGAGGGCGTGGATGGCGCGTTCGACCGCCCGGCGGGCCTGCAGGACCTTCTTCTCGTCGGCCGCAGCGCCGTCCTCCCCCTCGGTGGCGGCTCGGAGTCGCTCGTAGGCGAGGTCGCGGAGCTGTTCCTCCACCGTCCGGAGGGTCTCGAGCAGGTCAGTGACGTCCATCGTCGGACCTCCCGGTGGGATCGGCGGTGGGATCGGCGGTGGGATCGGCGGTGAGGGCCTCGGCCAGGAGCTCCACCGGGTGGCGGGCGTCGATCCCGGCCCCGCGCAGGTGGAGCAGACAGCCCGGATTGGCGGACGCGACCAGAACCGGAGCGGAGGGGTCGGTGGCGCCGGCCGCCGCGCGCAGGGCGGCGACCTTGCGGTCGCGCACGGCGCCGGCCAACCCGGGTTGCAGCACGGCGTACGCCCCGCCCGCGCCGCAGCACATCCCCTCGTCGGCGGTCTCGCGCAGGTCGTAGGCCTGTCCGAGCACGGTCCGGACACCGCCGTGGGCCCGCTGGACGTGCCGGAGGTGGCACGGGTCCTGCACGACCACCGTGCGACCGGTGGCCCGCACCGGCAGCGCACCCCGGGTGGCCAGCCATTCGCTCACGTCGAGGACCCGCGCCGCGAAGGCGTGCGCGGCGGGCGTGTCGAGGAGGTGGCCGTAGTCCTTCATCGCCGCGCCGCAACCGGCGCTGTCGACCAGGACCGGTGCGTCGCCGGGCATCGACGCCATGGTGCGCCGCGCCAGGGTCCGGGCCTGCTCGGCCCGGCCGGCGTGGACGTGGAGTGCCCCGCAGCAGTCGTCGCCGCGGGCGGGCAGCATCGGTCGGGCTCTGGCGGCGCGCACCACGGCGAGGGTGGCGCGGTGGACGTCGCGCTGCCAGGCGTCCATGACGCACCCGGGCGTGACCCAGACGTCGCCGGTCGCCGGTCCGACGGGCGCCTCGAGGCGCGTCCGCAGGCTCCGAGCCGTGAGGCGCGGGAGCGCGAAGCGGGTGGGAACCAGGTGGCAGCGCTGGGCGACGAGCACCAACCACGAGCCGGCCCGCAGCGCCCACCGCCGGGGCAGGATCACGCTGTAGGCGATCGTTTCGCCGAAGCGGCGGAAGGCACCCCGGGCCTCGAGGTGCTCGGTGTGCAGGGTGGCGCGGGTCCCCTCCATGAGCCGACCGAACGCCACGCCCGACGGGCACGCCGTCTCGCAGCCGCGGCACTGGAGGCAGCCGTCGATGGCTTCTCGGAACGTGTCGTCGACCGGCGCGCCCTCCGCCACGACCAGCCGCATGGCGGCGATCCGACCGCGTGGCGAGGCGAGTTCGAGTCCGGTGACCCGATACGTGGGGCAGTGCGGCAGGCAGAGACCGCAGCCCACGCACTGGACCAGGTCGTCGTCGTCGAGGCCGAGGTCGAGCCCGGCCGGACGCGCCGGTTGGGCGGTGGGCGCGCCGCTCACGCCGGAACCTCGGCCGGGCGCGGGTACGGCAGGCGTCCGGGGTTGCACACCCCGCCGGGGTCGAGCGCCGCTTTGATGCGGGCCTGGAGCGCGTCGACGGGCAAGGGCGTGCCGAAGGGATCGAGCCCGGGTGCGCCCGCTTCGCGCAGCATCCAACCGCCGTGTGTCGCGGCGACCGCGCGCGCCTCGGCCAGACGGTCCTCGTCGTCGGTGGCGACGTGGACGGTGCCGATGCCCGCCTCGGCGCACCAGCGCAACTCCAGGGCGTCGAGATCGGCACCGCACGCGGCGAGGGCGCGGGGCCGCACGGCGATCCGGCCGCGGTGGGGCCCGGTGGGGAGCGGGAGGGGATCGCCGGTCGGTACGCCTCCGAGCCGACGCTGCTCCTCGTCGAGGTCGGCGCCGGCCCCCTCGACCAGCACGGTCGAGGTGCGGCCGTCGGTGAGCACCGTCGACGGGCGGTAGGCCCGCGCCAGCGCGACGTCGCCGGGGTACGGGCAGGCGAACCACGATGAGGCAGCGGGTCGGGGCTCGCAGCGGAGCGTGACCTGCACGATCACCCCGAGCGTGCCCAGCGAGCCGACGGTGAGCCGACAGACGTCGTAGCCGCTGACGTTCTTCACGACGCGACCACCGCCCTTCACGCGCCGGGCATCGCCCGTGACCAGGTGGACCTCGAGCAGGCGATCGCGCAGGGGACGGTAGCGGAGCCGCCGGGGTCCGCTGAGCCCTACGGCGAGCACGCCACCCACGGTGGCCGCGGGGTCGCGGGGGTCGAGCGGACACTGTTGGCCCGAGGCGGCGAGCACCTCGTCGAGTTGCGCGATCGTCGTGCCCGCGCCGACCGTGATGGTGAGCTCGGCGGGCTCGTACTCCACGATTCCGGCCGGCGCGCGCACCTCGACCGCGCCGGTGGGCTCGCCCCCGACGTCCCAGTGGGTCCGTGCGCCCACGGGCACCACGCTGGGAGCCGCCGCGACGGTGGCGCGCACGGTGTCGATGACGTCCTCGAGGGGGCCGGAGCGGAGCGCGGGGATCACACCCAGGCTCCGGCGGGAACCCGCTGAACCTCACCGCACCGGCTGCCGCGCGGGAGGACCTTCTCGGGGTTGGCGCGTCCTGACGGATCGAAGGCGTCGCGGAGCCGGGCCTGGAAGTCGAGGTCGTCGGGCGTGAAGATCAACGGCATCGCGTCGCGCTTCTCGAGCCCGATCCCGTGTTCACCCGAAAGGGTGCCACCGGCCTCGACGCAGATTCGCAGGATGGCGTCCCCCGCCGCGTGAACCCGCGTCCAGACGCCCTCGTCGCGGGCGTCGAAGGCGATGATCGGGTGCAGGTTGCCGTCGCCGGCGTGGAAGACGTTCACGATCGTGAGTGCCTGCTCGTCGCCGATCCGGTAGATCGCGCGCAGCACCTCGCCGAGCCGGGTGCGTGGCACGACGGCATCGTGGAGGTAGTAGTCGGGGGCGAAGCGCGCGATCGCCCCGAAGGCCGTCTTGCGACCCTTCCAGAGGAGCGCGCGCTCGGTGTCGTCGGCGGCGACGCGCACGGAGCGCGCGCCACACCGCTCGGCGACCCGGGCCACGGCGGCGGCCTGCTCCTCGACGCCGGCGGGGAGCCCGTCGAGTTCGACGAGCAGGACCGCGGCGGCGTCGCGGGGGTAGCCGGCGCCGACGAAGTCCTCGACCGCCTGGGTGATGAGGGCATCCATCATCTCGATGGCGGCGGGCACGATCCCGGCGGCGATGATGCCGCTGACCGTGGCGGTGGCCGCGTCGACCTCGAGGAAGTCGAGGAGCAGCGTGCGCACGGCGGGCGGGTCGGGCAGCAGTCGCACGGCGATGGCTCCGGCGATCCCCATGGTCCCCTCGCTACCGACGAACACGCCCCGGAGGTCGAGCCCGGGTCGGTCGGGCTCGAGTCCACCGAGGCGCACGATCTCGCCGTCGGGTGTCACGACGTCGAGCGCCAGCACGTGACCCGAGGTGACGCCCTCGGCCAGACAGTGGGGGCCCCCGGCATTGGTCCCGACGTTGCCGCCGATGGAGCAGGCCTGCTGTGACGACGGATCGGGCGCGTAGTGCAGCCCGAGGTGGGCCACCGCGAGGGAGAGGTCGAGGTTCAAGACCCCCGGCTGCACCCAGGCGACGCGCTCCACCGGATCGATCTCGAGGACCCGGTTCATCCGGGTGAGGACGATCACCACGGCGTCGTGCAACGGGGTGGCGCCGCCGCACAGTCCGGTGCCACTCCCCCGGGCCACGAACGGCCGGTCCTGGGCGACGCACAGCCGGACGATGGTCGCGAGGTCGTCGAGGGAGTCGGGGAAGCACGCCACGCCGGCCGCGCCCGACTCCACTCCGGCGTCGCGTCGGTAGAGGTCGAGCTCGAGCGGCTCGGTGCGGACACGGTCGGCGCCGAGCGCCGCGCGCAGGTCGGAAAGCAGGGCGTCGATGCACCCAGCCTACCGATGCTCTCGCTACGCTCCGGTTGGCAACGAGGTGCGCAGCGGCGCGCACCGAGACGGTGGCCGACCCACGACGGTCGTCGGCCCACGAACGACGAAAGGACCACGGTGGCCGAGGCGCCCAAGGGACCGACCCGTGAGTGGGTGTCCTTCGAGGATCCCCGCGAGGAAGGCCGCACCTGGCTGGTCGACGTCACCTGGCTCTGCTCCTCGTGGGAGTGTCTGTTCGGGTGCGGTTGCCAGGGAGTCCACGACACGCCGACCCCCGAGCTGGTGCAGGGCTGCTGTTCGTTCGGGGCCCACTTCTCCGACAAGGCCGACCGGAAGCGCACCGAGAAGCTCGCCCGTGACCTCCCCGACGACCTCTGGCAGTTCGCCAAAGAAGGCCGCAAGAAGGGTATCGCCGTGAAGATCGGGAGCCACGAGGGTGAAGACGACTGGCGTACCCGGCTGGTCCAGGACGCCTGCATCTTCCTCAACCGGCCGGGCTGGCCGAGTGGTCCCGGCTGCGCGTTCCATCAGTGGGGCGAGCGGACCGGCGTGCACTTCGCCGAACTGAAGCCCGAGATCTGCTGGCAGCTGCCGTTGCGGCGCGTCGACGAGGAGCAGGAGGACGGCAGCGTCGTGTCGCGGTTGACCGAGTTCGCCCGCTCCGGCTGGGGAGAGGGCGGCGACGACTTCGCCTGGTGGTGCACGGAGGCGCCCGAGGCGTTCGCCGGGGCCCGCCCCGTCTACCGCTCGATGGAGTCCGAGTTGCGCATCATGCTCGGCGACGAGCTCTTCGAGCGTCTGGCCACCCACCTCGACGAGCGGATGGCGGCGCGGCCCGCACCGCTCACCCACCCGACCGAGGTCACCTTCCTCGCCCGGAGGACCTGACCGGGGTGGTCGGCGCGGATCAGGTCAGGGAGAGCCCGCCGTCGAGGTGGTACACCTCGCCGGTGATCCACGACGCGGCGTCGGACGCCAGGTAGAGGGCGAGGCCCGCGACGTCGTCGGGCACGCCGATCCGACGCAAGGGGTGACGCCGGGCCAACCCCTCCTCGTCGGGAGCCCAGAGGGCTTCGGCGAAACGGGTCTTGACGATGCCCGGCGCGAGGGCGTTGACCCGGACCCCCGGAGCCAACTCGACCGCCAACTGGCGCGTGAGGTGGATCAGCGCGGCCTTGGACACGTTGTACATCCCGATCCCCGGCGCGGGGTGCAGTCCGCCGGTCGACGCGACGTTGAGCACGACCCCGCCGTGGTCGCGCATCCACGACCGCCAGGCCGCCTGGACGAAGCGGACCGGTCCTTCCAGGTTGACCTCGAGGATCTTGCGCATCGCCCGCGGCTCGATGTCGACGACGGGACCGAAGGCTGGGTTGGCGGCGGCGTTGTTGACGAGGACGTCGAGGCGACCGAGGTCCGCGACGCAGCGGTCGACGGCCTCCTCGACCACGTCGGGATCACCGGCCGAGCCGGTGACGGTGACCACCCGGGCTCCGAGCGCCTCGAGGGCGGTGCGGGTCTCGGCGAGTTCGTCGTCCTTGCGGGCCACGACCGCGAGCGCCGCCCCGGCGACGGCGAACGCCTCGGCCACGGCCCGCCCGATCCCGCGGGTGGCACCGGTGACGAGCGCGACGCGTCCGTCGAGTCGGAGTGTGGTCGCCGGATCGATCATCGATCGGGTCTCAGAGGTAGAGGCCGGTCTGGCCCTCGTCGCGGGTCGAGGCCACGGCGTGGATGTCGCGCTCGCGCAGGATGAGGTACTCGTCGCCGCGGATCTCGACCTCAAACCCGGTGTCGGGGGCGAACAGGACCCGGTCGCGCTCCTCGACGTTGCGCACCGTCGGCCCGACCGTGACCACCTCGGCCCAGATCAGCCGTCGGTTCACGTTGGCCGTGGCGGGGATCAGGATGCCAGCGCGCGACTTGCGTTCGCCGAGCTCGTCGGAGGGTCGGACGAGGATGCGGTCGGCCGTCATGCGGATGGCCTGCTTGACCTCGGCGTCGGTGGCGGCGGTGGTGCGGCGGCTGCGCGACGCGGCCGGCTCCACGGTCTCGGAGGCTTCGGGGGCGGTGTCGACGGCCATGCTGTGGAGAGTACCGCGAGGTGCGACGGCTACCCTCGGACGGTCCCTCCGGAGTCTGGAGCATTGTGCCCGAGGTCCTGCCCCGCCCCGACGCCGTCCCGGGTGGCACGCGGCGGCTCCTCGCCACGGTTCGGGAGTTCGTGATCCTGACCAAGCCCCGTGTCATCGAACTGCTGCTGATCACCACCGTCCCGGCCATGATCCTCGCCCAGGGCGGTCTCCCCGACCTGGGCCTGATCGCGGCGGTGCTGGTGGGCGGCGCGCTGGCGGCCGGGGGCGCCAACACCATCAACTCCTGGATCGAACGCGACCGCGACCAGCTCATGCGCCGCACCCGAAACCGCCCCCTCGTGACCGGCACCATCCGGCCGACCTCGGCGCTGGTCTTCGGCATCGTGCTCAACGTGGTGGCCTTCGTGCTGATCGTCTCCGTGGCGAACCTCCTCGCGGCCGCCCTGACCATGTCGGCGACGTTGTTCTACGTGTTCGTCTACACGATCTGGCTCAAGCCGCGCACCGCCCAGAACATCGTGATCGGCGGAGCCGCCGGCGCCATTCCCACGCTCGTGGGGTGGGCGGCGGTGACCAACACCGTGGCGGCACCGGCCTGGGTGATGTTCGCCATGGTGTTCTTCTGGACCCCGCCCCACTTCTGGGCGTTGGCCCTGCGCTACCGCGAGGACTACGAGGCCGCCGACTTCCCGATGCTGCCCGTGACGCGCGGCATCGCGGTGGCCACCCGCCACATGCTCGCCTACTCGGTCGTGGTGGTGGCCGTGAGCCTGACCCTCGGGCTGACCACCCCGGTGGGCCCGCTCTATCTGGTCGTGGCCGTGGTGCTCGGGGCGTGGTTCGTCGCCGGCGCGTTGCGTCTGGTCCGCGACCCCGAGCCGACGCGCGCCATCAAGTACTTCGCCTTCTCGAACGCCTACCTCGCGGCCCTCTTCGTGACCATTGCCGTCGACACCTTCGTCCGGCGCTGATTCCGCCGGCGACCGGCGACGGTCGCGCGTCGTGCTCGGGGGTGCCGCCGCGCTGGTCGTGGCGGTGGTCGTCGTGGTGACGGTCCTGGTGCTGGGTGCGTCGCACCCCGAACGGGCCACACCGGCGCGCCCGCGCGGCGCCGTCACCGCCCGGGTGGCTCCGGGACCCGTCGTCGAGGGCGAGGCCCTGCCCGGCTTCACCGTGCCCGGCCTCGACGGGGGTGGCGTGAGTCTGGAAGCGTTGCGGGGCCGACCGGTGATCGTGAACTTCTGGGCGTCGTGGTGCAACCCGTGCCGGAAGGAGTTCCCCCTGTTGCGCGACGCGCTCCGGCGTCACCGCTCGCAGCACCTGAGCGTGATCGGGCTGTCGTTCCGCGACATCCCCTCCGATGGTCGCGCCTTCGCCCGCTCGCAGCACGCGACCTGGCCGCTCGGGCGCGACGACCGCGGTGTGGTGGCCCAGGCCTACGGAGTGGCGGCGGTGCCCCAGACGTTCTTCGTGGACGCGTCCGGCGTCCTGCGTTCGCGCGTCTTCGGCCTCGGCTCGCGCGCCGATCTCGACCGGGAGATCAGGAAGATCCTGCCCCCGGGTGGGTGATCACTCTTCCCAGCGGAACACGCGTGAGGCGACCACCGGCGCGAGCGCGGCCCACACGGCGAGCACGACCACGCTCCAGCCGGGGATATGGGTCCCTGGGGTCAGGGCGCCCCGGACGCTGGCCGACAGGGCCGCCGCCGGCAGGACCTTGGCGATCTCCTCGAGCACGGTGGGCAGCTTGTCGAGGGGGTAGGCCATGCCACCGATGAAGAGCAGCACGAGGAAGAGTCCGTTGGCGGCGGCCAACGTGGCCTCGGCTCGCAGCGTGCCCGCCATGGCGAGCCCGATGCCGGCGAACGCGACCGTGCCGAGCACGAGGAAGACCACCGCCAGGACGAAGCCACTGCGGAGGTGCCACCCGAGGGCGAGTCCCGTGGCCACGATCACCCCGACCTGGAGCACCTCGATGGCGAGCACGTTGGCGGTCTTGGCCGCCAGGAGCCCCAGGCGCGACAACGGGGTGGAGCCGAGGCGCTTGAGCACGCCGTAGCGCCGTTCGTAGCCGGTCGCGATGGCCAGGCTCACCATGGCCGTCGACATCACGGCCAGGGCCAGCACGCCGGGCACCAGGAAGTCGAGGGGGTCGCGGTACCCCGTCGCGACGGTGTTGATCTTGGAGAAGAACACCAGGATCCCGATCGGGATCGCGAACGACACCAGGAGGCTCTCACCCCGGCGGAGGGTGAGGGCGAGCTCGGCCCGGGTCTGCGCGACGACGGCGCGCCCGGCGCTCACGGCTGCTCCGCCTCGGTGAGTCGGAGGAAGACCTCTTCGAGCGAACGGCGGCCGGTCCGGAGGGCGTCGATGCGGACCGCATGGTCGCGCATCCAGACGGCGAGGTCGGCGATCCGCTCGGGAGTACCGGTGGCGGCGACGAGGTACTCCCCCGTGCGGACCTCCCGGACGTCGGCGGGTCCGACCCCGAGCGCAGCGGCGAGGCCCTCCAGGGCCAGGCCGGGTTCGGCGACGAAGCTGATCTCGTCGGAGCCGGCCGACCGGGTGAGGTCGGTCGGGGTGCCCTGGGCCACCAGGCGACCGTGGTCGACGATGGCGATGCGGTCGCAGAGGTGCTCGGCCTCGTCCATGGCGTGGGTGGTGAGCAGCACGGTGGTGCCGCGATCGGCGAGGTCGCGGACGAGCTGCCAGGTGGTGGCGCGGGCGTGGGGGTCCATGCCGGCCGTGGGTTCGTCGAGGAACACGACCGCGGGCCGGCCCACCAGGGCGCAGGCCAGCGACAGGCGCTGGCGCTGACCGCCCGAGAGGCGACGCACCAGGGTGCGGGTCGCGTCGCTCAGGCCGACCGTCTCGAGCAGCGCGACCGGGTCTTCGGGGTCGTCGTAGTAGGCGGCGAACAGTCGGAGGAGTTCGAGCGGGCGCAGACCCGGGTAGAGCCCGCCCTCCTGGAGCATGACGCCGATCTGTGGGCGCAGGGCCGCTCCCTCGCGGACCGGGTCGCGACCCAGCACCCGCACTTCGCCGGCGTCGGGGGTGCGGTAGCCCTCGAGGATCTCGACCGTGGACGTCTTGCCGGCGCCGTTGGGGCCGAGCAGCCCGAAGACCTCACCGGCGGCGATGGTGAGCGACAGCCCGTCGACCGCTCGGACCTCGCCGTACCGCTTCACGAGGTCGACGACTTCGATCGTGGGGACGGCCGTCATCGGGGCGGAGACTACCGGTCGACCGGTCGGGGATCAGCGGTCACGCCAGGCGGCGAACCGGGCGAGATCGGCGAGGGCGAGGCGGGCGTCCGGGATCAGGGGAGCCGACGCAATGGCGTCGAGGGCGTTCTCGGTGCGCCGTGCGATCGCCTGCTCGACCTCGTCGCAGGCGCCGCACGTGACGAGGAGGTCCTGGAGGGCAGCGATCTCGTCGGGGGTGAGGTCGGGGGCGCCCAACCGGTCGAGGAGCGCGGCGTCGGCGCCCCGGACCCGAGCGGCGGCGGCCGCGACGAGTGGTGTGAGTTTGCCTTCGCGCAGATCGTCGCCCACGGGTTTGCCGGTCACGCGCTCGTCGCCGTAGACCCCGAGGAGGTCATCGCGCATCTGGAACGCCTCGCCGAGGGGCAGTCCGATCGCGCTGAGCGCGTCGCGTCTCGCGGGATCGTCGTGCGCGAGGGTGGCCCCGAGGTGGAGCGGACGCTCGACCGTGTACTTGCCCGACTTGAACCGCTCGATGCGCGAGGCCCGCTGAGCGTCGCGGCCACCGTCGGCCGCGGCCACGAGGTCGAGGTACTGCCCGACGCACAGTTCGAGTCGGAGCTCGTCGTAGATGGCGCGGGCGGCGGGGATCACGGTGCCGAGGACCTGGTCCGCGTAGACGAAGGCGAAGTCGCCCACCAGCACCGCAGCCCCTTCGCCGGTGCGGCGAGGATCGGAGTGACCGCCGTGCTTCTGGTGGTCGTCGACGAAGGCGCGGTGCACCGTGGGGCGGCCCCGCCGTTGATCGGATCCGTCCATCACGTCGTCGTGGACGAGCGCGAACGTGTGCAGGAGTTCGAGGGCTGCGCCGGCGTCGACGATCCGGGGGTCGTCGGGATCGCCACCGCTGCCGACGAACGCCCAGTGGCAGAAGGCGGGCCGCAGCCGCTTGCCGCCGGCGGCGACGAGGTCGCGCAACACGCGCAACGGAGTCTCGAGATCGGGGTCGACGCTCCGCCAGCGCGCCACCTCGTGGTCGAGGAGGTCGAGGATTCTTCGTTCCACCCGCTCCCCCACCGCCAGGAGGTGCCCGGGTGGCTCCGAAGGAGCCGCCGGAGCCGGTGGCGGGGATTGCGGTGGGCTGGTCACGGGGCGATGGTACGCACCCCCTGGGCCGCCTCCGCCGCGTGGGCTCTACGATCCGCGGATGACCGACGACTCCCGGAGTGAGTGGATCGCGGCGATCGACGCCCGCGTGCGCCGCTCGACCGGGCTCGCCGACGTGACCGGTGATCCGGTGGTGCTCGAGGCCCGGATCGTGCACGACGACGGGCGGGTCAGTGCCCACCACCTCGTGCTCGGGCCCGGTCCGGCTCACGTCGTCGACGGCGCCGCCGACCACCCCGACGTGACCCTCACGGCGACGGAGTCCGCCGCCACCGGACTGCGGGCGGGGACCGTCAACGCCCAGGAGTGCCTGGCCGCCGGGACGTTGCGGATGCAGGGCAGCCCGGAGGTGCTCACGCGCCATGTCCCGGATCTCGTCACCCTCGCGGGGCTCGTCGGCGGATGACGATGCTGCCCTTCGAGCGGCTCCGCGCGCTCGCCCGCTACGACGGCGACGTCGACGAACTGGTGGAAGAGGTCGCGGACTGTCTCGCCGACTTCGGATCCGATCCGGCGCAGTTGGTGCTCGTCTGCCGGCGGCTCCTCGCCCACCACCCGGCCAACGGAGCCCTCTGGTGGCTCTGCGCCCGCGTGGTGGGCGCTGCCGATCCGGGGCGCGCGGTCGCCGACGCACGGGCGGTGCGCCGTCGGGACCGCACGGCGGCGCGGCTGGCGTCGGTCCTCCCGTTCCCCCACGACGAGCCCGTCGCCGTGGTGGGCTGGACCCCCACCGTGGCGGCCGCGCTGGCCGAGCGTCCGGATCTCGACGTCGTCAGCGTGCGGGCCTCCCACGGCGCGCGCCGCGCTCCGATCGACCGCTCGGTCCGGTTCGTCGAGGTGCACGAAGCCCTGGCCGTGGGGTGCACCCACGTGCTCGTCGAGCCGCGGTTGGCGGGGGCCGCGGCCGCGCTCGTCCCGACGGGGACGACGGAGATCCACGCCGCGCTCGACGCGGTGCTCTGGCTCGTCACCCCGGTCGACCGTCTCCTGGCGGGCGGGCTGGTCGCCGCCGCGCGCGCGCGGCTCGACGCCGGGGCTCGGGGCGGTGACGACGTTGGTCCTGGTGGTGGTGATCCCGACGGGTTCGGATCGGTGGGGTCTCCCGTCACCGACTCCGACGAGTGGATCGACCCGGCGGTGGCCGAGCGGATCGCCGGGCCGGGTGGCCTCGAGGAACCCGCTCGTCTCGCCGCCCGGATCGACTGCCCGGCCGCGCCGGAACTCAGCCGATCCTGATCGGTCGGCGGCGGATCCGTCGGGCCAGGCGCGCCAGCACGACGTTGCGCACGATGGCTCGCACGACCGGCACCAGCAGCGCGACCGCTACCAGGTCGGTGAGGAAGCCCGGGACGAGGAGCAGGATTCCGGCCCCGAGGGTCAGTGCCCCGTCCAACAGCGGGCGGCCGGGAAGGCGACCCCGCGCGAGGGTGGTGCTCACCCGTGCGAGGCTCGACGTGCCCTGCACCTTCACGACCCACAGCCCCGCGAACGACACTGCCACCAGGGCGACCAGCATCAGCGGGTAGCCGATCAGCTCACCGACGAGGACCGCCACCGCAAGTTCGATCAGTGCGAGGGCCCCGCCCGCGACCACGACGGTGGCGAGTCGGTGTCGTCGTCGCCCCGGTCGGGTCCGACGACCGCCTGCTGATTGCTCCGGCGCCTGCGGGTCAACGACCCGAGCGGGCAGCACCGGGTCCGGCGTCGTTGGGGGTCGGCGCCGGGTTTCCCGGCCCTGCGGGATCGACCACCGGAGCGGGGTCCAC
>JBAXBB010000064.1:0-16705 GCA_037142235.1 Actinomycetes bacterium | reverse complement strand
CGCCCGATGCTCACCCAGCCCCTCCCCACCCACCGGGTCCTCGACCTCACCCGCCTCACGACCGACCTCGGCTACCGCGACCGGGTCCCGGCGCGCGTCGCGGTGGGCACCACCGCGCGATGGCTCGCCGCCAACCCGCCCGCCCCCGGTGGCACGGAAGAGACGGTCCTCACCGACCCGTTCGACTACGCGGCCGAAGACGCGCTCATGGACGCCTGGCTCACCGCCCGCGACGCCCTCGGATCCGCCGTCGCCCGATTCGTGCCGGAACCCGGGTACGGACTCGCCTACAGCGGTCCCGGAGGACGACCCCGCAGCCAGGAGACGTTCGACGCATGAGCGACACCACCACGCCCCCCGACCGCACCGGGCCGCTCGCGGGCGTGCGGGTTCTCGACCTGTCGATCGCCGCCACCGGTCCGTATGCCTGCACCCTGCTCGCCGATCAAGGTGCCGACGTGGTCAAGGTCGAGCGGCCCGGCTTCGGCGACATCGGCCGCTACGTGGGGGTCAGCCACGGGGGGATCAGCGCCCTGTTCCATGCGTGCAACCGGGGCAAGCGCTCCGTGACGATCGACCCGCACACCCCGGCGGGCCGGGACCTCGTCCTTCGCCTCGCCGCCGCGACCGATGTGTTCGTGCAGAACTTCCGGCCCGGGGTCATGGAACGACTCGGGATCGCCTACGCCGACGTGCGGGCGGTCAACCCCGACGTCGTGTACGTCTCGATCTCCGGGTTCGGACCCGTCGGACCGTACGCCCACAAGGGCGCCTACGACACCGTGATCCAGGCCTACGCCGGGATTGCGGCCAGCCAGCGTGAGGTCCTCCCCGACGGCACCGTCGACGACCAGCCGAAGTTCGTCAAGCAGACCGTCGCGGACAAGGTCACTGCGCTCTATGCGAGCCAGGCGATCACGGCCGCGTTGTACGCCCGGGCGATGGGACGCGGTGGCCAGCACGTGCAACTCGCCATGCTCGACGCGGTGGCGTCATTCCTCTGGGCCGACGCCGCGGGCAACGAGGTGCTGCTCGACGCCGACGGCTCGTTGCCCTCGTCGTTCGTCGCCACCTTCCGCCCGTACCGGTTCCTCGACGGCTGGGGGATCGCCGTCCCGACCGCCGACAAGGACTTCCTCGGCCTGTGCCGGGCCTTCGGCGTGGACGACTCCGACCCGCGGCTCCAGACCATCGCCCAGCGCTCGCAGCACCGAGAGTTCGTCGCCGAGGTGATGGACGCGACGTACGCGGTCGCGACCACCCTGTCGACGGCGGACGCCGTCGCCGCCCTCGAGGCCGAGACCGTCCCGTGTGGCGTGGTGCTCTCCCCCGCCGACCTGGCCACCGACCCACACGTGCTCGCGGTGGGACTGCTCGAGACCCACGAGCACCCCACCTCCGGCCGGGTCCGCCATCCGCGCCACCCGGCCCAGTTCGCCGCGACCCCGGCGGGCCTGGCCGGTCGGGCACCGGTGCTCGGGGAGCACACCGACGCCGTCCTGCGCGCCGCCGGGATCGACGACGACACCCTCGCCCGGCTCCACCGCGACGGCGTGGTCTGAGACCGCACCGCCCCAGCGGACACCGCTCGGCTCAAGAGACGGGGATGCGCACCTCGCGGGCCTCTTCACCCTTGCGGCCCTGAGTCACCTCGTACTCGACCACCTGGCCCTCTTGGAGGCGGTGGCCGGCGACGTCGAGCCCACTGTGGTGCACGAACAGGTCTTCGCCGTCACCGCCGTCGATGAACCCGAAGCCGCGCTTGGTGTCGTAGAACTTCAGCGTGCCCCGGACCCGGTGACCCGAGCCGGACCGCGACGGCTTGGGCAGCTTGGCGGGGACCGCACCGTCGCGAGCGTGGTCACGCGAGACACCCGAGTCACGCGAGACACCCGAGTCACGCGAGACACCCGAGTCACGCGGCTCCCGGTGCTCCCGGCGCGCCGCTGGGCGACCCGAGCCCTCCGTCGGCCCGAGGGCATCGATGGCTGCAGGCGACGGAGCGACCACGCCGTCGGGGAGGTCCAGGATCCGTTGCATACGGCGCACCCCCTTGACCTGATCGGTCATGACCAACGACACCACGGTCCCTTCCGCGCCCGCTCGGGCGGTACGGCCGGAACGGTGGGTGTAGTCCTTCTCGTCGGCGGGCGGGTCGTAGTGCACGACGCAGGCGACCCCGTCGACGTGGATGCCCCGAGCGGCGACGTCGGTCGCCACCAGGGCGTCGACCTTGCCGTCGGCAAACGACTTGAGGGCCCGCTCCCGCTGGTTCTGCGACCGGTTGCCGTGGATCGTCTCGACCCGAACCCCGAGTCGCTCGAGCTTCTTGGCCACGTTGTCGGAGCCGTGCTTGGTCCGACAGAACACGAAGGTCTGGCCGGCGCTGCGCACGATGTTCGCCGTGAGGTCGACGCGCTCGTCGCGCCCCACCTTCCAGAAGTGGTGGGTCGCGAGCGAGGGTGCTTCCGGATCGGTGGGCAGCTCGTGACGGACGGGGTCGTGCTGGTACTCGCGCACCAACGCGTCGACGGCGCCGTCGAGCGTGGCGGAGAACAACAGGGTCTGGCGGTCGGGTGGCGTGAGGTCGAGGATCCGACGGACCGTGGGCAAGAAGCCCATGTCGGCCATGCGGTCGGCCTCGTCGATCACGACGGTCCGCACGCTGCCGAGGTCGATCTCACGACGGCCGATGAGGTCCTCGAGCCGTCCGGGACAGGCGACGAGCACGTCGGTGCCGCGGCGGGCGGCCTTGAGCTGCGGACCGAAGCTGGCCCCGCCGTAAACGGCCGCCACCCGGACCTTGCGGCTCTTCCCGAGCCAGGTCAACTCGCCCGACACCTGTGAGGCGAGCTCGCGGGTGGGCACGAGTACCAGGCTCAGCGGCTTGTGGGGCGGCGCGTTGCGCGAATTGGCGATGAGCGGGATGCCGAAGGCCAGGGTCTTGCCCGAGCCGGTGGGGGCTTTGCCCGACACGTCGCGGCCGGTGAGGGCGTCGGCGAGGGTCAGGGTCTGGATGGCGAACGGCGCCTCGATGCCGCGAGCCCGTAGGGACGCGACGAGGTCGTCGGGGACGCCGAGATCGGCGAAGGTGGTCATGGTTGGGTCGCTCCGGGGAGAAGTGCCCGCGCCTCGGCGGGCGTCGTTCGGATGGGTTGGCCGACGGTGAGACAAACCGTGACGCCAACCCACACCGCCCCGTAGGGCATCGGACCGGAGTACAAGACCGCTCGACCACTTCTGCTCCGGCGAACTTCCCGAGCAGAATGGAGCCAGTGTAGCGGTGGAAGCGGCCGGTTGACAGGCGCGTCGCCCGACCGGGGCGCGAAGGAACCTCATGAAGGAGGACGGAGAGACGTGCGCAAGATCCTGCAGGACTTCCGGGACTTCGCCCTGAAGGGCAACGTCGTCGACCTGGCCGTCGCGGTGGTCATCGGCGTCGCGTTCAACGCGATCATCTCGTCGATGGTCAACGACGTGATCATGCCGGTGATCGCCGCGATCTTCGGCAAGCCGAACTTCAACGAACTCACGCTGGTCCTGGGCAGCACCGACGTGTACTACGGCCGCTTCCTGACCGCGGTGCTCAACTTCTTGATCATCGCCGTCACGCTGTTCATGGTGGTGCGCGCGTTCGAGGTGCTGCAACGCCGCACCGTCCGGATCATCGCCGAGGCCGCGCCGCCGACGCCGACCGACGAGGTCGCGCTCCTGACCGAGATCCGCGACCTGTTGCGCGACCGCTGACCGGGTCGGTCAGCTCACGACCCGACGCCGGAAGCCCTTGACGCCCTGCCAGGTGAACAGGGCCGAGAATCCGATCATCACCAGGTACACGGCCCACAGGCTCATGTGCGGGCTGTCGGTGAGGGCGGCGCGGAACCCTTCGCACATGTACACGAGCGGGTTGAACAGCACGAAGATCTGCAGCCACTTGATCGGTGCGAGCGCCTGCCACGGGTAGTAGATCGCCCCGAGGAAGGTGAGCGGGATCACGATGATGCCGAACAGCAGGGGCACGGTGCGCGGGTCGAAGCGGGTACCGAACGTGAGGCCCAGCGCGCCGCACATGTAGCAACCGAGGGGCGTGAGCGTGACCAGCACCAGCCAGTTGATGTGCAGGTGCACCGGTGTCGCCGGGACGATGGCGGCGATCGGGAACACGAGCAGCGCCGAGAGCAGGCTCGCCAGCGCGCCCCACACGGCCTTTTGGATCGCGACCAAGGAGATCGGGAGCGGCGCGAGCACCCGATCTTCGATCTCGCGCGTGTAACCGAACTCGGAGACCATGGGCAGGGCCACGGTCTGGATGCCCTGGAACATGATCGACAGGCCCACCACGCCGGCCACGAGGATCGTGGAGAAGTTGGCCGCGGCGCCGGGACCCCCGACCCCCTGACCGATCTTCGGGAAGACGTAGGTGAACACGAACACCAGCAGGAACGGCTGGATCAGCGTTCGGGGGATGAACTCCTTCAGGGTCTTGCGCAGCACCACGGCATCGCGCAGGAGCAGCGCCCGGAAGGCGGTGCGGGTGGCCGCGGCCGCGCTGCGGTGCGGGACGAGGGACGCGGAGCGGTCGGCGGGGACGGCGGTCATTCGCGCAGGTCCTTCCCAGTGAGGTTGATGAAGACGGTCTCGAGCGACGGCTCGGCGACGGAGATGTCGGTGAGGGCGATGCCGGCGCGCTCGGCGGTGGTGAAGAGCAGCGGGACGATGCCGGTGGCACCCTCCACCGACACCACGACCGACTGGTCGACCCGCACCGCCTGGGCCACTCCGGCGGCCGAAGCGAGGATTCCCGCCAGACCGTCGAGGTCGGCGCCGGTCGCGGCCACCGTGACGATCGTGTCGGCGCCCGTGGTCGCTTTGAGCTCCTCGGGGGTTCCGAGCGCCAAGAGTGAGCCGCGATCGATGATGGCGAGGCGGTCGCAGAGCTCGTCGGCCTCCTCCATGTAGTGCGTGGTGAGGAGGATGGTCTGGCCGTCACGGTGCAGCTCGCCGAGCACCTCCCAGAGCGCGAGGCGGCTCTGGGGGTCGAGTCCGGCGGTCGGCTCGTCGAGGAAGAGGGTCGCCGGACGGTGCATGATCGCCCGGGCGACCATCAGCCGCTGCGCCATGCCTCCCGAGAGCGACGCCACCGGCTCCGGGGCCCGGTCGGCCAGCCGGAACTGTTCGAGGCGCATCGTGGCCTCGGCCTTGGCCGTGCGGGCATTCATCCCGAAGAAGCGCCCGTGGAAATAGAGGTTCTCCCAGACGGTCAGGGACCGGTCGAGGGTGTTGGTCTGGGGGACGACCCCGATGACCTGCTTGGCCGCGACCGGGTTCGCGACGACGTCGATCCCTCCGACCCACGCCCCACCGCCGGTGGGGATCACGCGGGTGGTGAGCATTCCCGCGGTGGTCGTCTTTCCCGCGCCGTTCGGACCGAGCAGGCCGAAGATCTCTCCCCGGTGGACCGAGAGGTCGAGCCCGTCGACCGCCTTGGTGCCACCCGGGTAGACCTTGGTGAGCTGCTCGGTCCGGATGACCTCGTCGATCTCGGCCACGCCGTCCTCCTCGTGCGTCTGCGGGGTCACGCTACCCGTCGCCCCGCCCGGCGCGTCCGGTCCCCACCCTCCACCGGTCGACCGGCGGGCCCCCACCAGGACCTACGATCTGGCGGTCGTACCCCGCCCCGTACCCGTGCACCAGGGAGCCTGCGCACCATGAGCTACGAGGACATGCCCAAGCCCGAACCCAAGGAGATCGACGAGCAGAACTGGCTCGTACTCGGTCAGATGATGGAACGGGCCGTGCTCAAGGGTGAGCCCTACGGCGACGAGCGCTGCGACAACTGCCTCTACTACCTCGACACCACGAGTTCGATCTCGTACTGCTGGCACCAGCAGCTGCGCATCCTCGTGGGCGGCGCGTGGTGGTGCCAGTGGTGGGAGCCCATCGAGGAGTGAGCGCCTCGCGCGCTCAGCGCGCGCGGGTGAACAACATCGCGCTCCCCGGCGTGAGGCCACCATTGGTGACGACCGCCACCTCGGCGTCGGCCACCTGACGCTCACCCGCGTCACCACGAAGTTGGGTGACGGCCTCGTGGATGAACCCGAAGCCGTGGGTGCGACCGTGCGAGAGCTGACCACCGTGGGTGTTGAGCGGGAGTTCTCCACCCAGTGCGATGCGGGTGCCGCCGGCGACGAAGTCGCCCCCTTCGCCGATACCGCAGAAGCCCAGGGCCTCGAGCCATGACAGGCAGTTGAACGAGAAGCCGTCGTAGAGGAGCGCGAGGTCGACGTCGGCCGGGGTCAGCGACGAGCGGCTCCACAAGTGAGCCGACGGGCCGAGCACCTGCGGCTCGTGGGTGATCGTGCCCTGGTCCCACTCGATGGGCTCGAGGATCTGGGTGCCCACCGCCTCGACCAGGACCGGTGGACGGCGCAGATCGGCGGCCGCGTCGGCCCGCGACACGATCACCGCGATCGATCCGTCACACGGGATGTCGCAGTCGTAGAGCCCGAAGGGGGTCGAGATGAGCCGTGCCTCCAGGTACTCGTCGAGCGTGAACGGCTCGCGGTAGATGGCGGTCGGGTTCCGGGCCGCGTTCGCGCGCGCGTTCACCGCGATCCAGCCCAGTGCCTCGCGGGTCGTGCCGTAGCGGGCGAAGTGGTGCGACGCGTTGATCGCCAGGAGGTTGGCGGCGGAGCCCGCCCCCCAGGGCAGGCTCCAGTCCATCGGGGCCGGCACCCGTCCACCACCATGGGGGTGGTCGAGGCCCTGGCGCATCCGCTCGGTCGCGGTCGCCTCCCACACGGTGCGGAAGCACAGGACGTGGCGGCACAAGCCGGCCGCGACCGCCAGCATCGCCGCGATCACCGACCCACCCTGACCCGGGAGCTCGCCGCCACCGTTGTGCCAGGTGGGGCGGAGGCGCAGCGCGCTCTCGAGCGCGATCACGCCACCCTCGGAGTGACCACCGGGCGCCGAAGAGCCCGGGTACGTGGAGAGTCCGTCGATGTCGTCGAAGGTCAGACCGGCGTCGGCGACGGCCGCCCGGCAGGCCTCCACCGTGAGCTCGAGCGGGTCGACCATCAGCCGACGACCCAGACGCGACATGCCGATCCCGGTGAGGGCGACCTTGTCCTCGAACTTGTCGGTGGTCACCATCGGCCGGGCCTCGCGCAGCGTGGCCACGGGATCGAGCGGCGGTGGCGGCAACTCGGAGGCCGTCGCCCCGGTCGGGGTGAACACGGGGATGCTGAGGTCGCCGTCGGGTTCGAAGACGACCCGGACGCGCTGGCCGACGTGGACGACGTCGGGGTCGCAGCCCACGATGTTGGTGGTGAGCAGCACCCGTGGGTCCTCGTCGAGAGCCACCGATGCGATCACGTACGGCGGAGTGAACCCGGGCAGCCACTGCTGGTGATTCACGGTGTAGCCCACGACCGTGGCGTCGCCGCCGACCTCGACGTCGGACTGGTTCGACGACCGGCAGTAGTGGCACACCGGCTTGGGTGGGTGCACGAGGGCACCGCAGTCGTCGCAGTGCTGGATCCGGAGCCGCCCCTCGGCCGCGGCGTTCCAGAAGAACTCGCCCTCGGGCATGACGTACGGGTGGGGGCGGCGGGCGTCGGACACGGAAGCTCCTCGGTGACGGCGGCGACGGCACGTCACCCTAGGACCTAGCCTGCGCGCGTGGAGACTGTCTGGGTGCTCGGCGACCAGTTGCACCGGGAATCGGGGGCCCTCGTCGGGGCCCAGCCCGCCACGCACCGGATCCTGGTGGTGGAGTCGCGGGGGCTCTGGGAGCGCAAGCCCTGGCACCGCCAACGGCTGCACCTGGTTGTCGCCGCGCTGCGGCGCTTCGCCGCCGACCTGGCCGCCGAGGGCTTCGAGGTCGACCTGCGCCCGGCCCCGTCGCTCGCCGCCGGGTTCCGGGACCACGTCGCGCAGTTCGCACCCGACCGCGTGCGGGCCATGGCCCCGATGTCGTTCGACGGGCTGCGCCTGCTCCACCGCCTCGGGGTCGACGTCGTCCCCAACGACCAGTTCTGCTGCCATCCCGACGAGTTCGTCGCCTGGGCCGACGCCCGTCGGAGCGTCAAACAGGAGGACTTCTACCGCTGGCAGCGCGTCCGACTCGGCTACTTGATGGACGACGGCGAGCCGGCCGGCGGACGCTGGAACTTCGACGCCGAGAACCGTGAGCCACCGCCGCGCGACGGGCGGGCCTGGCCCGAGCCCCTGCGCACCCCCCTCGACGATCTCGACCGTGCGGTGCTCGCTGACCTTCCCGCCACCTGCTGGGGGGCCGAGCCCGACGGCACCTGGGCGACGTCGCGCGCCGAAGCCGTTCGACGGCTCGAGCACGCCGTCACGGAGGTGCTCCCCCGCTTCGGTCCCCACGAGGACGCCATGCTCTCGACCAGTTGGCACCTCGCGCACACGCTCCTGAGCCCGTACCTCAACCTCGGGCTGCTCCACCCCCGGGAGGTGTGTGACGCGGCCGAGGCGGCGTACCGCGCCGGTCGGGTGCCGATCGCGTCGGCCGAGGGATTCGTGCGCCAGGTGATCGGCTGGCGCGAGTACGTGTGGGGTCGGTACTGGCAGTGGATGCCGGAGTACCGGCACGAGAACGCGCTCGACGCGCACCGTCCCCTCCCCCCGGCGTTGACCGGCGCCCCCACCCGGATGCGCTGCGTCGAGCACGTGGTGCGCGACGTGCACGACCACGGGTGGACCCACCACATCCAGCGGCTCATGGTGCTCGGCAACCTCGCCCTGATCAGTGGCGTCGAGCCGTGGGAGATGACCGAGTGGATGTGGTCGTCGTTCGTCGACGGCGCCGAGTGGGTGATGCTGCCCAACGTGGTGGGCATGGCCCTGCACGCCGACGGGGGCCGCATGGCCACCAAGCCCTACGCCGCGGGTGGCGCCTACGTCGACCGGATGAGCGACTACTGCTCGGGATGCACGTTCGACCGGAAGCGCCGGACCGGCGACGACGCCTGCCCGTTCACCACCCTCTACTGGGACTTCCTGCTGCGCCACCGCGACCGCTTCGGGCGCAACGCCCGCGTCGCGCAGCAGGTGCGCGCCGCCGAACGGCTCTCCGACGTGGACGCCGTGCGGGCCCGGGCGGTCGAGGTGCTCACCGCGCTCGACGCCGGCACGCTCTAGCCGACAGTCGGCTCGGCCTCCGTCGCCCCGACCCCGGGGGCGTCGGCGCCGCAGGCGTCGGCCCCGACGAACCGGGTGGTGATGGGCTCGCGGAACCGCCCGGGCGGGACCGGCGCGCCGGAGCGCACCAGCGCCACGTGCCAGGCGGGCGAGTAGCCGAGCGACCACCGCAAGAACCCCACCATCGCCTTGCCCACCAGCACGCCACCCGGCAGGATCCGGATGCCCAGCCGGGCCCGCATCTGCGGCTCGAGCGTCGCGGCGGCCGCCCAGAACACGAACACGTACGCCACGCGCACGAGCGGCGGCAGCGGCGGGTTGCGGAGGAACCGGATGGCCTCGCGCTGACCGGGAGAGGGGGCGAGATCCGGGTGCTCGTTGACCCACCGGGAGAGTTCGACGGCGGTCGTGGGCATCGGGTCGGCCCCGAGCAGCGCGCCGACCCTGGTCTGCTCGGCCACGTAGCGGTCGGCCTCGGCGGGGTCCAGGGGGGTCGCCGAGTAGGTCTGGTACGCGACGAGGAACGCCTCGGTGAGCGTGTTGTGCACCCACGCCGCGAAGACCGGGGTCGAGGCGGTGTAGTCGCGACCCCGGTGCGAGGTGCCCCGCACCGGCACGTGGGCGTGCCGGACGGCCGCGATGGCGTCGTCGACCTCGGGCATCGCCCCGAACGCCGTGGCCGTCACGTACGACGACGTGCGCGAGAGCCGGCCGAGGGGGTCGTCGCGGTAACGGGAGTGGTCGGACACCCCGGCCACCACCTCCGGGTGCGCCGCCTGCACCAGCAACGCCCGCAGTCCCCCGACGAACACCGCCGGGTCGCCCACCACCCGCCAGGTGGCCGAGCCCGGGCCGAAGAGCCCGGGGTCGCCGAGGAACTCCAGGGTGCGGGCGAGGGGATCGGGGGCGTGGGCGAACAGTCCCCGCGTCGACGCCACGACCCGGTCCCGCACGACCTCCGCCGCACCACCCAGCGCCTTGCCGATCGTTCCGAGCACGTCAGCCTCCGGCGGAATGTCCGCCCGTCGTCGGTCCGGGAAGTCAACCCTCCCGGCGGCGCCGATGTTCCCCGCGGGTGGCTCAGCGCTTCGGGGTCGGACCGGCCAGCGCCCCGGCGTAGACCTGCCAGGCCAGGGCGCTCTTCGCTACGAGGCTGAGCACGAGGTACACCTTCTCGCCGAACAGGTAGTCGGCGAAGCGGCCCTTCCCCCGGTACTGGAGCCACTGGTTCAACGCGAAGCAGTTGAAGAGGAGGAACAGCGACACGAAGATCCCGTAGACGAACCCCGGCACCCCGTCGCCCTCGCCGGTCGAGACGACGATCGTGATCACGATGCAGAGCCAGGGAACGGCTCCGAGGACGCACCCGAACACGAACGGCCACCAGACCACGGTCTCGCGACCCTGGTTCACGCGCTCCATCACCCAGCCGAAGCTGATCATCCCGGCGTTGACGCCGAACAGCGCGAGCAACGCGTAGAAGTTGGTGATCCCCGGGAGCATCACGATCAGGACCACCATGATCGACGCGCTGACCGAGTACTCCAGCCAGCGTGCGGGGTTGACGTGGCGCGCGAGATTGTCGTCGTACCAGCGGACCCCCCACGGGCTCGCGGTCACGAGGTGGTCCACGGAAGCGAGCAGGAGGAAGGCGGCGATGGCCCACGCGAACCGGAGCTCGAAGAACGTGTGGACGACCGACAGCGGGGTGCCCGGGGGTCCGGTCTGCACGTACGCCACCACCGGGATCGCGAAGCCGTTGCCGATGACGAGGATGACGATCGCCTGGACGAAGTGGAGCACCCCCACGCCGAGGTTCCAGCGGCGCAGGTCGCCCAGGCGCGCCGACGACGGACTCGGCGCCGTTCCGGGATCCGTCGGGTGCGTGGGCATGGGCGGGGCAGCAGTCATGGTCGTACCGTAACCTCCTCCCCATGTCTCGTCGTCACCTGATCACCCGCGCCGCCTCGGTCCTCGGCCTCGTCGTCGCCATGACCGGGCCGCTCCTCGCCCTGAGCCCACTCCCCGCGGGCGCCCACGCGATCATCGACCTCCAGGATTCCGACGCGATCGAGGGCCGGACCAGCACCATGATCCTCGAGATCCAGCACGGGTGCATCACCGGTGGCGGCGGGACCGTGGGAGTGGTGGCGCAGTTCGGGACGGCGTTCGGCGAGGTCACCGCCGGGGCCGTGCCCGGGTGGACCTCGGTGGTCGCGACCGGCACGACGGCCACCACGGCCACCACCGGAGCGTCCGGGACCACCGGCACCACGACCACGACTGCGGGGGGTCGGACGGTGACGTGGACCGCGACCGGCGCAGCGCAGCCGTTCTCGGTCCCCCTCCTCCTCCCCCTGTCCGTGCACTGGCCGAAGCGGGCGGGCGCCTACGGCATCGCCGTCTCGCAGACCTGCAGCAATCCCACCGATGAGACCGTGTGGAGCACGCCGGCCCTGCCCGCCACGGCCGGCGTGCCGTCGCCACCCATCACCCCGTTGGCCACCGTGTGCGTGCTCCCCGCGCGCCTGGCCGGGTCGTCCACCCCGCGGGCGAAGCGGGCGATCACGCAGCTCTGCGCGACCGTGCGCTGAGCGCTGAGCGCTGAGCGTTCAGGCGACAGGACCGTCGTCGGGGACCGGCGACGGCAACACGGCGGGCGCGGCGCCCTCCGCGGCCACCCCTGAGCGCCGCTTCTTGGCGTTGGCCCGCACGACCAGGCCGACGACCAGCAGGACCACCGCCGCGATGAACCCGATGGCGCCGATCACGATCCCGCCCACGAGCAGTCCGATGAACCGCCCGAAGGGCACCTGCCCGATCCGGGCCTCGGTCCCGGCCGGACCGTCGACCGTCACCCGGTAGGCCCCCGTGCGGGAGACGTCGAACGAGCCGGCGGAGTCGTAGTGCTTCCCGCTCGCGTCGACCGAGACGTGCGTGCTCGAGGCGTTCTTCGTGACGGACCGACCATCGGCCCCGAGCACCTGGACCTGCACCTGGCGCCACGTCGACCCCGGTCCGCCGAGCACCACGTACCACTCACCCGGCGGGAGTCGGACCGTGGCCGTGCGGCCGGCCCGAACCGTGTGGAAGTTCCCGACCGCGTCGGCGATGGTGACCACCGACACCGCGATCATCACGATGCCGATCACCGCCGTGACGACGAACACGATCGGCGCGGCGACCAGCGCTCCCTTGGGCAATCGGGCCGGAGGGACTCCGACCTCCGCGACTCGGGGAGCCGGAGTGGGAGAGGTCGCCATGAGGATCAGTCTCGCAGGCGGGAGGCACCTAGGCTGCTCAGCCGTGTGCGGCATCGTCGGATTCGCCGGGAACGACCCGGACCTGCTCGAGCGCATGTGCCGATCGATCGTGCACCGGGGACCCGACGGCCAGGGCATCCACCTCGGGACCCACTTCTCGATCGGGATGCGTCGGCTCGCGATCGTCGACGTGGCCACCGGCGACCAGCCCCTGTTCAGCGACGACCGCAACCTCGCCCTGGTGTGCAACGGAGAGATCTACAACGCCCCGGAGCTGCGGCGGGTGCTCGAGGCACGGGGCCACCGGTTCGTCACCGACCACTCCGACACCGAGGTGATCCTGCGGGGCTACGAGGAGTGGGGTCACGGGGTCGTCGAGCACCTCGCCGGGATGTTCGCCTTCGCCCTGACCGACGCCCGGGCCGGAACGTGCTTCCTCGCCCGTGACCGGCTCGGGATCAAGCCGCTCTACTACCACGCCGCGCCCGGCCGCTTCGCGTTCGGTTCGGAGCTCAAGGCGCTGTTCCAGGACCCACGCGTGCCCCGGCAGCCCAACCTCGACGCCGTGCGCCGGTTCCTGCTCTTCCGGTTGCACGACGACACCGAGGAGACCTTCTTCGCCGACGTGCTGCGCCTGCTGCCCGGCCACACGATGCTCGTGCGCCCCGACGGCATCGCGTGGATCCGGCGCTACTGGGACCCCGAGGTCAATCCCGAGTTCGCCTCGCGCCGCTCCGACGACGAGTACGCCGAGGAGTTCGCCGCCGTCTGGGACCGGGTGGTCGCCCGTCACCTCATCTCCGACGTGCCGGTGGGCGTTCCGCTGTCCGGCGGTCTCGACTCCACGGGTGTCGTCACCACGATGGCCCGGATGATGGCGGCCGGCACCGACCTCCACACCTCGGGCCTCTACACCTTCTCCGCCCTGTTCCCCGGTCAGAGCATCGACGAGAGCGAGTACATCGGCGAGGTCGAGCGGGCCGTGGGCAGCATCCCCCACTACGCGTACCCCCAGGCCGACGAGTTCTGGGCCGAGATCATGGAGTGGGTGTGGTATCAAGAGGAGCCCACCATCGCGTCCGCTCCGTACGCGTACTACTCCGTCTACCGGCTCGCGAGCGAGCACGTGAAGGTGATGGTCAGCGGCAACGGCGGCGACGAGCTCCTCGCGGGGTACATCCCCTACTTCCGCGCCTACCTCTCGTCGGCGATGGCCCAACGCCATTACTTCGCCGCCGCCCGCGAGGTGGTGCAGGGGTTCGACCTCTACAGGAAGTTCTTCGCCGAGGCGCTCCGGTCGCGCCTGCCGGGGCGGACGGGTGACGTCATCTCACCCCGGGAGATCCTCCGGGCCGGCACCGCGGCGCAGCACCACTTCGAGGCCCACCCCAATCTCAACGAGCGGCTGGCCTCCGACGTGCTGCGCTACTCCACCCCCGACCTGCTGCGCTACGAGGACAAGAACTCGATGGCGTTCTCGATCGAGGCCCGCGTCCCGTTCCTCGACCACGAGATGGTGGAGTTCATCTTCTCGTTGCCCATCGACCAGAAGATCAAGGGCGGCTGGAACCGGGCCGTCTACCGCAATGCCATGAAGGGCCGCATGCCCGAGAAGAACCGGCTCCGACGCTCCAAGATCGGCTTCACCAACCCCGACACCACCTGGATGCGCGGTCGGGCCGACTGGATCCGCGACGTCTTCGCCTCACCGGAGCTGGCGAGCCGGGGCCTCTACGACCAGGCCGGCCTGGTGTCCGCCTGGAACGACTATCTCGGCGGCCGCCCGGGTGACGGCCTGCTCTTCTGGCGCGTGCTGGTGACCGAGCTCTGGATGCGCCGCTACCTCGACCAGGCGGTGACGGTGTGACCGACGCGACCCACCCGAAGGAACCAGCAGCGACGACGATCGTCGTCGACGGCGTCGGGTACTCCCGCATCCCGGTGCGGACCCACCTGCTCCACATCAAAGAGCCCCTCGCGCCGGTGTTCGACCGCTACGTCCGCCCGGTGCTGGCGTCGGGCGACTGGCTGGCCGTGTCGGAGAAGTTCGTGACCATCTCCCAGGGCCGCGTCATCCACCGGTCGGTGGTCCGACCCGGGGTGCTCGCCCGCCTGATCGTCAAGGGCGTGACCAAGCACGCCAACGACGTCGGGTACTCCGACCCGCGCAAGATGCAGGTGGCGATCATGCAGGCCGGGTGGTGGAGGATGCTCGCCGCCACGCTGGGCGGCGGGTTCACCAGGATCGCGTTCGGGCGACGCGGCGACTTCTACCGGATCGCCGGCCACGGCGTGGCCGAGATCGACGGCTTCAACCCCGACACCGTGGCGCCCTTCGACGAGTTCGCGATGCTCGGTCCGAGCGACCCCGACGCCGCCGCCCAGGAGATCGCCGACCACGTCGGCGCACCGGTGGCGATCGTCGACGCCAACAACATCAACGTGGAGGTGCTCGGCGCGAGCCGCGACCTCCCGGTGTCGCGCACCACCGTGCGCGCTGCGATCCTCGACAACCCGCTCGGCCAGAACGACGAGCTCACCCCGATCATCGTCGTGCGCCGGTCGGAACCCTGAGGTGACAACGCCCGACGCCACCACCGTCCCGGGCTACGAGCGCCGCTGGCTCGTCCTGGTCGTCCTGTCGTTCAGCCTGTTCATGGTGGTGGTCGACAACACCATCGTCAACGTCGCGCTCCCCACCCTCAGCCGCGAACTGTCGGCCACCACCAGCCAACTCCAGTGGATCGTCGACGCGTACAGCCTCGTGTTCGCCGGGCTCCTCCTCGCGTGCGGCAGCGTCGGCGACCGGTACGGACGCAAGGGCGCGCTGATCGGGGGGCTCCTGCTCTTCGGCGTGACGTCGGTGATCGCCTCGTTCACCACGACCGCCGACTCGCTGATCGCAGCCCGCGCCGCGATGGGCATCGGGGCCGCCCTCGTCTTCCCGGCGACCTTGGCGATCCTCACCAACGTCTTCGTCGATCCGGTCGAGCGCACCCGCGCCATCGGCATCTGGGCCGCGGTCTCCGGGCTCGCCGTCGCGCTCGGGCCGGTCTCGGGAGGATGGCTGCTCGAGCACTTCTGGTGGGGATCCATCTTCCTGGTCAACGTGCCGATCGTGCTGATCGCGGCCGGGCTGGCGCACCTCATCATTCCGAAGACCCGCGACCCGGATGCCGGCCGCTTCGACCCGGTGGGCGTGCTCACCTCGATCGCGGCGGTGGTCGTGCTCGTCTTCACGGTGATCGAAGCACCCAAGCACGGCTGGACGTCGGCCCGGACGCTCGGTGGGTTCACCGCGGCCCTCGTGCTGCTGATCGGGTTCGTCGGCTGGGAGATGCGCCGCGACCACCCCATGCTCGACGTCCGGGTGTTCCGCAACGCCCGCTTCTCGTCGGCCAGCGCGTCGATCGCGGCCGCGTTCTTCTGCCTGTTCGGGTTCATCTTCCTCTTGACCCAGTACTTCCAGTTCGTCCGCGGGTACTCGACCCTGTCCGCCGGGCTCCACACGCTGCCGTTCGCGGCGGCGGCCGCCGTCGGCGGACCCCTGGCCGCGTTCCTCACCGTGCGCTTCGGCACGAAGCTCGCCGTCACCCTCGGGCTGACCCTGATCGCCCTCGGACTGGCCTGGGCCTCCACCTTGCAGGCCGACACCCCCTACTGGGGCCCGGTGGTGCTCCAGATGCTGTGCATCGGTGCGGGCCTCACCCTCACCAGCGCGCCCGCCACCGAGGCCATCCTCGGCTCGCTCCCCAAGGAGAAGGCGGGCGTCGGCTCGGCGGTCAACGACACGACCCGTGAACTCGGTGGCACGATCGGCGTGGCCGTCGTCGGCTCGGTGTTCGCCTCCCTCTACGGGCCCGACCTGGTGCGTCGGCTCGCGGGTCTGCCGATCCCCCAGGACGCGTTGGCCGCCGCACGGGAGTCGGTGCAGGCGGCAGCGCTGGTCGCCCGTCAGGCTCCGGCCGCCGGTCGGCCGCTGATCCTCCAGGCCGCGAGCGACGCGTTCATGCACGGGCTGGGCTCCGCCCTGCTCGTGGGCGCCGGGGTGGCGATCGTCGCCGCCGTGGCCGCGGTGGCGTTCCTCCCCGCCCGGGCGGTCACACCCGACCACCCGAACATCCCCGACGACCTCGAAGAGCTCGCCCACCACCAACCCGGCGAGGACCGCCCGTGACGGGCACCTTCGCGTCGGCCACCGCCGTTGCGCCGGCCCACGAGCCGCACGCTCACACCGCCGACGTCCCCGACGGCTGGGACATCGCCGGCAACAC